>JBIKUS010000016.1:0-23323 GCA_044347425.1 Vampirovibrionales bacterium
ACTTCAAAAACAATCTGCTAAGGTTCTTGCCTGCTTTCAATCACCCACCACAAGCTATGCGGCTCTCAAACCCACACTTTAAAGTATCGTCGGTATAAGTGGTGTTTATCATTATGGGGATCCTAAACAGATGACAAATTGGTGTTAACAGTAACAGCTAGTTAAAACACCTGAATAAAGCCAATTGCTTGCTGCAAGCATACCCTATGCGTAAAGGCCTAAATCAGTAAAAGGTCACTTCACCCACACGTCTAGGTGTTTGTGGGTTTTGGTGTGACCGTTGGCCTCTAGCACCCCTTGCAAGGTGGCTTGTTGTTGCGCCAACCTTGCTTTCTCTTTGGCTACATGCGCCATGGTTTGCCGCAAGTTGCCCCTAATATGCCACACGTGGCCACTCCATTCAACCCAGCTACGTACCAAGCCCAGCACGGGGCTACGTTGGCTAAACAAGGTTTGTAGGCGTTGCCATACCACCCAATGTTTGTAATAGACGTGCATCGCTTTACCTACGGGTTAAATGTTATCCAACGCTTTTTTGTCCCCATCAGCCGATTCTTTGAGAATCTTCTTGAGAATCTCCTCTTGGGCGTTGAGCATTTTAATGGTGGTTTCTAGGTTTTTAACTTTGTTAGACAGCACCGTATCAGCATTGGCCAACAGCCTGTTTGACACGTTTTGAAACGACGCTAATATCGCCCCCGAAGCCCCGTTTAAAATAGAGCCTGCCGCTAGGCCTGCTATGCCCATAGGGCCAAAAAACGGCCCTACTGTGGTTAAAATACCACCTACGGTAGACATAATACTGGCGGCGGGTAACACCCAGTTACGCCCAGCACCAATGCCTGCCCCTGCCCCTATCCCTGCCGTCGTCGCCATAGAGTTGACCACACCCAGGCCTCCGCCTGTAGCGGCGGCTTCTACGGGGCTGGCTCCGCCTAACATCGTACCGCCTAGCAAGTCGCTGGTGCCGTCGGTGTCGTCAAAACCGCCGCCTACATCACCACCCCCTAAACCGCCCAAACTGGCGGCCGAGGGATAGGCAGGGTCGCCCACGCCCATAAAACCAGCCAAGTTACGCCCACCAGCGGCTAAGGCACCTATACCACCAGCAGCCAAGAGGCCTAAGGCCCCTAGCCCACCAAGGCTGCCCATGCCCCCGCCCATACTTAACGGCGCTGCGCCACCTGTGGGGAAGCCCGTATACTGCGAAAAGGGAGCCAAGCCAAAGGCAGCTTGCCCACCAGGCTGCACGCCTGCACCGCCACTGATAGGGGCGTAGTATGATGAACCAGGGACGTTAATGGCCTGGCTGCCCAGCGTGGGCGAAAAAGCCGTTGCCCCAAAGGTGCGAGCGACGTTGGTTAAAAAGCTGGTAAATGGCGAGAGGCCACTCCCCCCAAGCGAAGGGCCGCTCACGGTGAGGTCTCGTATTTGGTCGTAGGTTTCGTACAGTTCGGCCTTGGCTGCACCGTCGGCTTTGCCGTACTTGTTCATGATAACCAGTGTGGAATCGTTTTTATAACTCATGGTGTGGCTCTAACCCTTAGTTAAAAGATGGTGGGCAAGTGGGTGGCTATTACCTTATCGGCAGTTATGCAAAAGTCTTGAATACAAGTTCAATACTCTTATCAATCACTTTTTTAACAGAGTCTATCTCGGTGGAGACGGCTTCTTGTTGCGTGTCCACTCGGCGTAGTTGTAATTCCAAGGCTTTGTCTAAGCTTTGTATGGCGTTGATGCGTAATTGAAGCTGTATAGATTCGGTACTGTCAGGGTCAAGATTAGAGGCGAGGGTAAACAGCTCGTTGGTGGTGTTGGCCAATTGCATACGCGATTGGTTAAGCTGTTGCCCCGTCAATTCAAGGTCGGTTTTACGTGATGTCAGCAGGTTGTAACGTGCCTGACTAGCGGCCAAGCCCATGGCAAAATCTCCGGAGCGAAAGAGGGGTGTGTGTCTCTATCGCAAGTTATCGGCTACGGTGGGCGTAACCTTTGGTGTGTTGAGCCTAACTCCATTAAGTGGGCGAGTGGGTTGGCGTTAGCCAACGGCTTGACCCACGGCATCAATCCACTATTAAGAGGACTGTAATATATAGTTTAGTGATATTTAACACTTTGCAAGGTGTTGTGGTGCAGGCCTAGTAGCCCCTAGCCTTGGGCGTATGTTGGTGGTAGCTTTTTAAAGTTACTGTTTGTTGCCTTGCTGGTGTGTCCCTAGTCGCTGCGGCAAGCTACCCTCTTTATTTAACCTAGAGCCTTTAGAAGGAACCCTATCGCCATGGCAGGAGCCACCTTAGAACAATTGATGGAAGCAGGTGTCCACTTCGGTCACCAAACCCACCGCTGGAACCCTAAAATGAAACCCTACTTGTGGGGTAAACGTAACGGTATCCATATTATTGATTTAACTAAAACCGTTGTGCTGCTTGAGCAAGCCTACCAATTTTTGCGTGACAGCTCGGCTGCTGGCAAACGTGTTGTGTTTGTTGGTACCAAAAAGCAAGCCGCCCCTATCGTTGAAGCTGAAGCCTTACGCTCGGGTTCGGGTTACGTCAACAAACGCTGGTTGGGTGGTATGCTTACCAACGCTAGCGTTATTAACACCCGTGTCAAAAAGTTTCGCGAGCTTGAAACCCTACGTGACAGTGGCCATTTTGAACGCCTTGGCAAAAAAGAAGTGGCTGCCCTTAACCGCCAACTGGTTAAAATGGAGCGTATGCTCGGTGGCTTGAAAGACTTGCGTGGTTCGGCTGATATTTTGGTGATTGTTGACCAAAAACGTGAGCATAACGCCGTGCAAGAAGCCATTAAAGCGGGCGTGCAAACCATTTGCTTGTTGGATAGCAACGCCGACCCCACCTTGTGCAACTACAACATCCCTGGTAACGACGATGCGCTGAAATCCATTCAGTTGATTGTTGGCTTGATGGCTGATGCCATTCTTGAAGGCCGTGCAGAGCGTGAAAAAGCCCATGCCCAACGCAAGGACGACACCTCAGCCCCTAACGCTATGACGACAGCTATGGCCTCTGCTGATGCTGCTGCCGAAGCCCCCGTGCCTGCTTTGGTAGGTGCTGGTAAAGCTGCCGACGTTGCCGAAGCCCCAGACGCTGAGTAAACAAACCGTTTTGTAAGGGCGGTGGCTTAATACCTCCGCCCTCCCCTCTAGCCCTTGTGATTACTGGAGACTCTACTCATGGCCTCTACCATGGAACTGATTAAACAACTACGTGAGCGCACTGGCGCAGGCATGATGGACGTACGCAACGCCCTAGCCGATGCCAATGGCGACATTGACAAAGCCCTTGAACTGTTGCGCCAAAAAGGTGCCGCCTTGGCCGAGAAAAAATCGAGCCGTGCCACAGGCGAAGGCAAAGTTGCCGCCCGTGTTAACGCCAACAACAGCGTGGCCGTGATGGTTGAAGTCAATTGCGAAACCGACTTTTCGGCTAACAACGACCGCTTTACCGCGTTGGTGGATGCTTCGGCTGATGCTGCCATGGCTTGCCCCGCTGCCAGTGTAGACGAGCTAATGGCGCAACCCCACGCTGAAGCTACCTTGAAAGACCTTTACAGCGACACCGTCGTCGCCGTTAAAGAGAACATGACCCTCAGCCGTTTTGTGCGTGTTGAAACGCCTGAAACGGGTGTGGTGGTGCCTTACATCCACGGTAACGGTAAAATTGGCGTGTTGGTGCAAGCCCAAGTGGCCGATGCCAGCAAACGCACCGACGAACGTGTACTGACCACCCTTAAAGATGTGGCCATGCAAATTGCCGCCTTTGCCCCCGATTTTCTCAACCGTGCCGATGTGCCTGAAGCCGTTGTGGCCGAAGAAACCCGCATTGAGATGGGCAAAGAAGACCTCGCCAAAAAACCCGCCGAAATGCGTGAAAAAATTGTGGCTGGCCGTGTAGAAAAAAGCCTAGCCCAACGTGTACTGTTGCTACAAGCCTTTGTTAAAGACCCTAGCAAAACCGTTGAGCAATTGCTGGCAGAAACCAGCCAAGCCCTTGGCACCACGCTTAGCTTAGTGCGTATGGAACGCTACCTGCTTGGCGAAAACGCCCAGCCCGAAGTGGCCGACGAACCCCAAGCCTGTACCGTTTAACTTTCTTTTAGCCCCCTTCCTCCCAGCGAGTGAGGGGGCTTTTTTCACCATCAGCTCACCTCTTTTTTCTCTCTCGATAGTTGCCCCACCCCACCCCCATTTTTAGGATGCCCCTTGTGATGACGCTTGCCACCACACCTGACAAAACCACCAACCTTACCTCCGCCACAGCCATGCAAGAGGTCGCCCCTGCCCCATCTTTACGTTTTAAACGCATATTGCTTAAAATTAGTGGCGAAGCCCTAATGGGCAACCAAGGCTTTGGCATTAGCCCCGACGTGGTGAGCATGGTATGCCAAGCCCTAAAACAAGCCCACGAATTGGGTGTGGACATTGCCTTAGTAATTGGCGGCGGCAATATTTTTAGAGGCGTGCAAAACTCTACAAAATTGGGTATGGATAGAGCCAGTGCCGACTACGTGGGCATGTTGGCCACCATTATGAACAGCTTGGTGCTACAGGCTGTGTTGCGTAACCACGGCGTTGATTGCCGCATGTTGACGGCCATTGGCATGGACAAAGTAGCCGAACCCTACATCCGCCTACGTGCCAAACGCCACCTTGAAAAAAAGCGTGTGGTGATTTTTGGCGGCGGCACGGGCAATCCGTTTTTCTCTACGGATACCACAGCCTCGTTACGGGCGGCAGAAATTGGAGCCGATGCCGTACTGATGGCCAAAAACGGTACTGATGGCGTGTACGACAGCGACCCCCGCACCAACCCCGACGCTAAAAAGTACGACCGCCTCACCTACGACGAGGTGCTGATTAACAACCTTAAAGTGATGGATCAAACGGCGATCTCGTTGTGTAAAGAGACGCAAACGCCCATTTTTGTGTTTGACTTTAACGCCCCTGACAGTGTGGTACGCTTGCTACAAGGCGAAGCCTTAGGCACCGTCATCGCCGACGAAAACTGGAAAGGCTAAGCCCCCACTAGGTCGTTGGCCATGCTCCACTTTGCTTGTGATGCCTGTGATGCCCCCCTGTGCGAACGGCAACAGTTATTTAGCCTTGCCCTAGGGTATGAAGAGGAGTCCTTCTGCCCTGCCTGCCTTGCCCAAAAGCATCACCAACCGCTTGAGGTGTTAGTGGCGCAAGTGGTGGGTTACGTCCATAGCAGAGATTGCTTTAAAAAACCGTGGCAGGCTTTGGCCAACGACCCTTGCCCCCTACTGGCCTTCAACCTGCCCTGCCTGTGCCACACCGCCGAAGCGGCCTATCAACAACAAAGCCTCACCCTATGACGCACCCCGCCCCGCCCCACGTGCTAGACTTGCGCCTTACCAAATGCCCGCTTAACTTTGTTAAAGCCAAGCTCGCCGCCGAAAAACTGCCCCCCAACACCACGTTAGAAGTGTGGCTGGCTGCCGACAGCGACAGCAGCCTGAACGTACCCAGCAGCCTACGCCAAGAAGGCTTTGCGGTGGAGATACTTTCCGAAGATGACGGGGCTTGCGTCAAGTTGCGAGTGTTACGGCCTTAGCGGCTTCAAGTGGCGGTAGCCTAGCCTCTATGCTATACTAGCGAACCATTCGCACCTTAACCACCTGTGTCCCCCATGAAGATTATCACCTTTGGCTCCTGTCTCTCTCGTTATATTGCCAATGCGCTCCTACGGCAAACCAACAAAGGTGGGGTACTCAATTCGGTGTATCACAACCGTATTGATGCGTTTTTAGCCAACCATGTGGACAATCTAGCATGGCTCCCCCCGCTAGAGACATTGGTACATGGGCAGAGCCTTGCTTACCGAGAATTTATCCGCCCCAAAGGCGGGCAAACACAGGCAGAGGGCGAAACGCCCCTGCTTCGCCCTGAGAAGGTGAGTTGGGCCAGCGACGAACGGCCACCGCTGGTGCCAGGTATTGTGCTTAACCAGTACCCGCAGGGGTTGGGGTTGCATCTGTTGCAAGCCAAGCATTGCTCGCCTTTACTGCACACCCTGCAAAACAAACAGGCTGATGTGATTGTGGTGGATAACTACGTAGACATTGGCGCAAGGCTGTTACAAGTGAAGGATTCACCACAACACCAGTTTTTTTATAACAACGGCTGGTTAACCCAAGGGACACAAACCTTGAACATTGGCGGATTATTACCCGTTGATGAAGCCGTGGACTGTTGGATACGTTGGCTAAGCTTACTTAAACAGTACCAGCCCTCAGCGCAATTGGTCGTGGCTCCGTTCCCCTGTAATGCGTTTGTTTCGCCACAACGGTGCGAGCGCGCCAAAACATTTATCTTGAAGTGGCGGTATCACTTGGCCAAGCACCCCGAGCTTGAAGCTTGGATGTTGCCCACGCATAGGGTGCATAAAGCGTATCTTAACGCTAACGACCCTTTACATTTTAACGATGCTTTTTACGGTGTGATGGCGGGTAGTTTGCTGGCTCGACAAGGAAGCTTTAACTGGTTAGATGCTCATGACCACGACATTAGTTTAGAAACCTTATCTCCTAACGAAGCTGCAAAGCAGCCCAAGCAACTGGTTAAGCGATTTTGGCATAAACTTTGGAGCTAGCAGCTTACCACCTGACACAATAAAATTGCAGGAGTCACACCCTCTCCCTTCGGGAGAGGGAAGGGTGAGGGACAGCCATTTATCAACGTTTTCTGGTCGTCCCTCACCCGCTAATTCGTAGCGTAGATTGCTTGCAATCACTCGGCTTGCCGCCCTACTCCCGAAGGGAGAGGTTAAGATGCGTTTCTTGTTGAAAATTAGGCAATCAAAAAAATACGTCAGGTGCTAAGGAGCTAGCAGGCATTTTTGACGTTTCAGGTGTGTTAGCCTAGTATACCCTTACGACTCATAAGCTTTTTTCTCTTCTTCTCTTGCTTGGAGGCTGACTGCCATGCCGACCCTACCCCCCTTAACCGACCCCACCACGCAAAAACCCCTCCAACCCGTTAGGCAACAGGCGGGTGTGGCCAATGGTTCTCAACTTGAACCCTATGCCCAGCCTTATTCGCAAATGCTGTTGGCGCAAAACCAGCAGGCGTTTGCTAACAGCCCACAAGTACGCAAATACTTACAAACCCAGTATATTGCCCCTGCTTTGGTGGCAACCACCCTGTCAGCGGGTTTTGATACAGTAAGGCAAATTAGCCGTGCCAAGGAACTTTATAGCGCAGTTAACAATGGCTTTAACTTAGACAAAAACTGGTTAGCCATTAACTTAGCCAGCTTCCCCATTGCCGAAGTTGCCCGAGAAAAACTAGCGACGGCCACCTCAGCTGGCCTAGAAGTTATCAACCCCACCACCCCTGTTGGTGAAGCGTGGAACCAAGCCCTGCAAGCCACTAAGGCTCACCCCACACTTGGGGCATGGTTTAACTTAGCCACCACACAGGCTAAAGCTGTGTTACAGCAACCCTTAACCACAACCCTTGGCACCTTGGCTCAAAACACCGTTGAAGGTAGTGAAGCACGACAAGTCATAATGAACACAGTGGAAGATAAAGCTAAACAAGAACTTACCAAACTTAAAGGTGGCTTAACAGGCAAGGTGATAGGTAACCTAGCCGTTAACACGGTAACCAAGCATGTACCCTTAGGCATTGCTGTGGGCTTGGGTGCTTTTTCGCTTAATAAGATGCTCTTACAACCCCAAAACCCTGTGACTCAGTGGTTTAAAGAGTTGTTGCCTATCAATCATCCCGCAAATTGGGCAGCCCCTAGTGTGAACTATGCAGCTGCGCCCGACCGTATGGCGTAAGGCCTAAGGTTTAGGGTGGGTAGCGCCGTCAGTGGCCAATAGCTCGTCGTCGGTGTCGTCGCCTAATAGGGGGTCAGCCAGCAAGTCGTCGTCATCGTCGTTGTTGTTACTGGCCACAGGGGCTTGCTTATTGGCTATTGCTACCCCTTGCGGTGGTGCAGGTTGAGCAGTAGCTAATACTTTACCCAATTGGTAGCCTAACAAAGCCATAAAAGCCGACCCTAAAATCACCACAATAAAGCTATCTATGGGTGGTACGCCCCTGCTATAAAGGATGAAAAACAGCACCACGAATGTGCCAGAAGCTGCAATGCCTGCCGTCAATTTAGGCAACAGTGTGGCAAGGCCATCGTTAGGTAGGGGTGTTTGCCCTGTGGGGCGTTGGCGTGGGTGTGCTGTCATAAAAGGTTGACGCTCCTTAACATCGTATAAATTCAGTATACACGATTATCAATTTTCGTCATCCAAACCTGACAGAGAACACCACAGGTAAAGGGGCTATTCGGCAAAGCCCATACGGCGCAGTTCCACTTTTACTTTATCTAGCGCACTTTGCACCACACGCGAGGTACGGCTGGGCGAAATACCAAGATAAATACCAATTTCTCGCATTTTAAGGTTTCTAAAAAAGCGGGCTTCCAGCACATCACGGTCACGTTCGGGCAGGCGAGCAATGGCCATACGCACCATACGAGCAGCTTCTTTCAATTCAGAGACTTCGTCGGGGGTGGCGTTATCGTCTCGCATTTCGTGCGGGTTTTCGGCATCCATCAGGCTATCTACAGAGAGGATGCTCTCGTAGACGGCTTCTCGGGCGTGGTTGCGTTCACGCTCGCTACAGGTTAAGGGGTCATCGTCGTCTTGGGTGCCGTCGTCTTCGGTATCGGCTTGTTTTAAGGCGTACCATTTATAGCGGTTGCGTAATTCGTTGCGTATCGCCCACTTCATGGCGGTAGACAGGTAGGTGACGTTGTAATGACGGTCGGGGTTGGCTTCAAACATCACGTACAAAGCCATGGCACCAATGTTCACCAATTCGCCTTGGTCAATCAGGTGGTTAGGCAAGCGGCTGTATTCCACCCGAGCCACGGTTTCTACTAGCTCCATATAATCCTTAACGTTTTTTGAGTTGCGTTGGGCGGCCAGTTGAGGCGCACTAAGCTGCACCGACGACGGCTGAGGAGACGACATCACCATAAACTATCCATCCATAAGGTTACGATTAAGGGGGGCATCATAAGTAAACACACGTTGCAGTAACAGCTTACGCAAACCATGCCTGTGTTAAGGCAAAGTGGTGCAGGGCAATGCTGGCAAGGTTAGGCAACGTAATCGAGAGCAGAGAATCTTATATTTAAATAAAAACAAATTACGAGAGATTTGTGCGTGGTGTGTCAAAGGCTGTTACAAAGTATGCCAAGTTTGCTCATGGCCCAGGCTGACTGCCCTTAAAACAAAGCACCCTCTCTCATGGCGGTGAGAAAGGGTGAGGTGTGGAGATAGATAGCTTAATAACCTAAGGCCTTTGTATGCGCCTAAGGGTGACGCTTGAGGAGCTAAACCCGCCAGGGCGACCGTAGCTTGAGGTGGCAAAGCCCCTTGGGGTGGTATAATACGTGCCTCGTTGTACAACACGTGGCTGCACAATGACAATTGGCCGAGGTTGCTGTACCCACACCCCAGGCCCCGCCACAGGGCGACGATAACCGTACCCTGCTCCGCCATAAGCCCCATAAGCAGGTGGTGGGCAAGTGGGGGTTACCACCCTGCCATACCCATGATGATAGCCTCCGCCGTTGTAACCGTACCCTTGCCCATAACTGTGGGCATCAGCAGGTAACAACGTACCCAAACCTAAGGCCAGCAGCCCTAACAGCCAAGCACTGGCTAAACGATGGGGTTTTGATAAAGCTAGGGTAGCAAACATACTAAACATCCTTAGGGTAAGTAACAGACGAGAGGGCGCAACGGTAAAGCTAGCAAATAAAAAACCAGTCAATGCTTAAAAGTGTTTTAAAATTTAATAGACGATTAACCTGTCACTAAGTTCCCATCCTTACGCAACTAACCACAGAAGGGGGTTCTGGGCTATTTAGGGGGTGTCTGAGGCTGGGGCTACCCCTAAAGGGTTACAAACCTTTATACTTGAAGCAGCCTAAGCTGTTGTTTGGCAACTTAGCCTGTGTTGTGTGTTATTTGTACTGTAGCCTGTTGGCTCACTCTGTTTTTGGTGCCATTAGCCCCCTAGTGGCTGTGCCAGCCTGTGTGTTTTTGTGTCATCACTGTTATCACCTTACGGGTGTTGCCCGCCTTAGCGGGTTGCACCACTTGGCAAGGGAGCCTGCTATCCTTATGACTCGTTATTCTCACCCCGCATTTGCCCCTTGTGCCGTGTTGGCACTGGCCACGGCTTTAGTTTTGGGTGGTGCGCCCCTGCAGGCACAGGCCGCCAGTTTAAGCCTACCCCTTACCCAATTGGGCATGGAACAAACCGTTTTCCTCCCCACCATCTACGCCCAGCGCGAAATTGCCTTTGCCAAACCCCGTAGCTGGAACGTGCAAGCGGGTAGCCTTACCGTTACCTTTCAGCACTCGGCTCAACTCACGCCTAACTCGTGGTTGCAAGTTATTTTAAATGATAAAGTACTGAAGCACGTCCCCCTGACCAAGGCCAACATTAACAACACCCAACTCACTGTAGCTCTGCCTGTGGCCGCGCTAAAAGACTTTAACCGCCTGCAATTGCGGGTAGAGCAGCACTACGCCCCCAAGTGCGAAGACCCGTTAGATGCTAGCCTGTGGACGAACATCCTCGGCGACAAATCCACCCTGAGCTTTACCTACGCCCCCAAAAGCTTCCCCCTCAAACTGGCCGAGTTCCCCTTCCCGCTAGTGGATGCGACAACCTTTAAGCCCTTGCCCATCAACTACGTGCTGCCCGCCCAAGCCCAAGGCGGAGCCTTAGCCGCTGCCGCCAACCTGCACGCTGGTATGGCCAAAACCCTACCAACGCTCACCCTGCCCGCTTCGGCCACGTTGGATGTAGGCGCACTGCCCAAAACCGATGGCCACCTTGTGATTACTGGTACACCCGACCAGTGGAGCAGCAACCTGCAACGCTTTGTGGGTAGCCTCAACACAGGTGCAGTCAAACTCAGCGGTAGCCAGTGGAGCGGTGGTTCGGCTGCCGATGGTGTAGCCGCCCTAGCCCCTTACCCTGGTAAGCCTGGCCGTTTTGTCTTAGTGGTCAGTGGCGACAGTGACACCGCCGTAGAGCGGGCGGCTCAATTCGTCCTTTCGCAACGGCAATCGCCCCTTAATAACACGTCATCGGCCTTTGTACCTGCTGGCTGGACAACCCCACCCCCTAGTGGCGAACCCCCCAGCTACCTAACCACTGAAGGCCGTACCCTGATGGAATTGGGCTACGACACGCTAGTGGTCGAGAAAATTGTGGCTCCGCCCATTACTATGGTACTACCCGCCGCCAAAGATTTGGTACACAGTGGCGTGGATACCGTGTTTGACTTGTTTTACAGTTACAGCCCCGAATTGAACCCCAAGTTTTCGGCTCTCGAAATTCGCCTCAACAACCACCCCATTGCCAACCTGCCCCTCACCAACGAACAAGGCGAGGAGCGTGTCGCCGCTCAAATTAAACTCCCCAAAGACTTGCTCGGTGTGCATAACGAGTTAGTCGCTCAGTTCCACCTGATGCCCGACAAACAAGGCTACTGTATTGATATGTACAAGGACAAATCGTGGGGCAAAATCCATAACGATTCGGCCATTAAGCTAGCGGGTGGAGCAGGTAACCAGTTGCCCAACCTCGCTGTGCTGTCGCAAGCCCGAGGCTTCCCCTACACCGAACTCACCAACCTTGGCGATACCGAGTTTAAGTTGGCCACCCTCAACAACGGCAACCTAGAGGCCTTGTTGGCCATGGCTGGCCGTTTAGGCCGCTTGAGCGGGCAAGGTGCAGGCTCACTCAATGCGCCCACCATGGCGGTAAGCCTTGGCGATGGTTTGGGTGGTAAGCCTAACGTCATTGTCATTGATAGCAACGTCGGTGGAGGCTCATTAGCTAACGACTTACAGGTGGGCTTGCAAGGCAACGGTACCGATACCCAAGTACAGCTTAAAGGCGCAACCCAACGTGCCACCATTAGCCTGCCGGCCAGCAAAGCCTACGGTGTGTTAGAGCAAGCCAGTGTGGGCGGTGGTAAAACCGTTACTCGCCTGGGTGCGACGGATGCCCAAGCCATGGTAGCCTTGGCTAACTTGATAGACGACGACAAAGCCTTTGACGATCTCCCCTTTAGCCCCGTGGTGCGCTCCTCAGCCCTAACCAACACCGTAGATGCCCTCACCCCTGACGCAACCGTATCACCCACAGGCGAAGGCAGTGCGATGGCCAGCACCAGCAGCAACCCCTTTGTGCGGTTTTGGCAACAAAACGCTTGGTTTCAGTGGGCTGTCTACGCTCTAGGTGGTGTCATTCTGCTGTTTGGCCTCGTCCCCTTCATCCTTCGTTTACTGTCGGGAGGCCGTCGCTAGGCGCACGCCTCACCCCCTGCTTACTTAGTCTTGCTTGTTTGTCACTATAAGGAAACGATCTCCATGTTTCACCTCCGCACCCTCACCCTCTCGCTGATGCTGGCCGCCTTGTTGGCTCCGCTGGTGGCTACTGCCCTGCCTTTGGCTAACACCTTTAGCGTGACCCCTGCCGCTGTCGCTGCTCCTGCCTCTGCTGCCTCGGGCAACGCCATGGTGCTTAAACTCGACGAACTCACAGGCGGCGAAGGCCCCGTCACCCTTAAAACCGTGCGTACAGAGCGTTCTTTCTACTTCTCTCGCCCTAAAAGCTGGCAGATAACAGGCGGAACCGTCGTCAACGTCAAGTTTCAGCATGGTTTGTCACTCTTGCCCGAACGCTCTAGCCTCAACGTCAAGGTGAACAACCGCATCCTGCAAACCATTGCCCTCACCAAGGCCAACGCCAACGGGGCCACCGTGGCCGTGGCCATCCCCCCCGAAGTACTCAAGGACCGCAACACCCTCAGCTTCCAAGTCGATCAACACTACACCTTTGATTGTGAAGACCCCTTTAGCGAAGAATTGTGGACGACCATCCTGCCCGAAACCAACCTCAAGCTGGCCTACAAACCCATCCCTCTTAAACCCGACTTGGCTCGCTTCCCCTTCCCCCTCTTTGATGAATTGGCCTACGAGCCAACCAACATCGCCGTCGTAGCCCCCACAGGGCTCAGTGCCGAATCTCAAACTGCCACGGCTACCGTGGCCGCCGTGTTAGGCCAAGCGATAGACTGGCGAAAAACCAACGTCCGCTTTGCCGATGCTGGCAGTGCGGCCAGTGCTAACAGCAACGTCGTGCTGATTGGTACACCAAGCGAAAACAGTGCCATTAGCCAACTGGGTGGTAGCCTGCCCAGTGGCTTAGGTGCTGATGACGGCGTGATTAAACTGGTGCCTCACCCCCGTTACCCTGCCCGTGGCGTGCTAATTGTAAGCGGCAACACCCCCGAAGGCGTGCGTAAAGCCGCCCGCTACTTGGCCAGCAACCCCGCCCGCAAGCTGATGGCTGGCGGCTATGCCATTGTCTCGCAACTGGATGACCCCAAAGTGGACACCACCCGCTTATGGCCAGGGTTTGTGACCGAAGACAACACCCTGTTTGCTCACTTAGGGCTAGAGACACAAACCACCCGTGGCTTTGCGGCACCTACCCTCCATTACACCGTGCGCCGCATCCCCGATTTGTACTTTGCCAGCAACAGCAAGGTTAAACTGGTCACGCATTACAGCTACGCCAGCCAGTTAGACGTTGAGCAATCCTCTTTAGAAGTGCGCCTCAACGGTAAATCCTTAGGGAGTGTCCCCCTCAGCAACCCCAATGGCGAAACCGATGCCACCTACGAGATTGAACTCCCCGCCGAGGACTTCTTTAGCTACAACGACCTCGAGTATCAGTTCTTCCTCTTCCCCGACAAAGAAGGCACCTGCCGCTTCGTGACCGATGCTCACATTTGGGGTACGGTACACAGCACCAGCAGTGTTGGCCTAAAAGCCGAGCGTAAAACCGCCCTGCCCGATGTCGGCCTGCTGAACGATGGTGCCTTTCCCTTTGCACTCGTGTCTGACTTGTCGCAAACCACCGTCATCATGCCTGATTCGCCCACCAGCGAAGACCAAGCCACCCTCGTGGCGTTAATGACTCGCCTTGGCCAAGCTGCCCCTGATTCGGGTGTGCAACGCCCCAACGTGGTAACGGCCAGCCAAGCCACCAGCGGTAATGGGTTGGGCAACCAGCACCTTATCATTATTGGTGATGCTGCCGTTAAAGCCTTTGGCGATAAGCTCAACGACAAATACCGTCTCGTCATCAACGGCGACACGGCCAACCTCAGCCAAAACGAGCAAGCCCTTGCTTCTGTGCGCCACAGCCCCAACCAAGGCGTGGTAGAGGCCGTGTTGTCGCCCTTTAATAAGGAGCGCATGGCGTTGTTGGCCTACGGTACCAGCAGTGCAGGCCAAGCCGAAGTGACCAAACTGTTTACCAACACCGATGCCTTTAACAGCATCAAATCAGGTAACTTGGTGGTGGTGAATAACGGCCAACCCACCAGTGTAACCGCCCTAAAAACAGGCGAAGCCAAGCTGGTGAGCCAAACGGGCGCAGGCAGCAGTGCTTCGGGCGGTGGAGCCAGTATCTTTGGTTGGGCGTTGCCTGGCTGGCTTAGCTGGGTAATTGCAGGCTTAAGCTTGATTGGCCTGTTTGCCCTACTCAAAGGCTTATTGTTAGGCCGCCGCTAGACTGCGTTAAACGAACTTTGTTGGCCTCCTCTCACTTATTGAGAGGGGGCTAACTGCTTTTTTGCTTAAAATGGTAGGGCTGTTGTATACTAGGCCTACTTTACTCCTTTAACAAAGGCTTCTTTGTATGCACGCCTCGGCACCTGCCCCGTTACCCACAACGTTTTTTCTCACCACGGCTATTGATTACGTCAATGCCCCGCCTCACCTTGGCCATGCCTACGAAAAAATGGCCTGCGATACCCTCGCCCGCTTTTACAAACTGGCAGGTGTCCCCACCTTTTTTCTTACAGGTACCGACGAACACGGCATTAAAATCCAAAAAAACGCCCACCAACAAGGCCTCTCGCCCGAAGCGTTTACCCACGCCATGGCCGAACAATTTAAAAGCTGCTGGCACACCTGCCACGTTGCCTATGATGAGTTTGTGCGCACCACACAGGCACGACACCACCACACCGTGAACCAGTTGTGGCAACGCTTGGTGGCCAAGGGTACTATCGTCAAAGCGGCCTACAAAGCCCGCTACTGCCAAGGGTGCGAAGCCTTTAAAACCGACCGCGACCTAGACGAGCAAGGCCAATGCCCCATCCACCTCACCACGCCCGACTGGGTTGAGGAGGAGAACTACTTTTTTAAGCTGAGCCAGTACAAAGAGGCCTTGCTAGCGCACTACCACGCCAACCCCACCTTTGTATGGCCAACCCACAGGCAAGCCGAAGTACTCAACATGCTTGAGGAGCTGGAGGACATCAGCGTCTCACGCTCAAAGCAGGCGGTCTCGTGGGGTATCCCCGTCCCCAACGACCCTGACCAAGTGATTTACGTGTGGATTGATGCCCTGAGCAATTACCTCACGGGGCTTGGCTATGCCTCGCCCGCTGCCGATGACCCCAAGGGGTTATACGCCACCTACTGGACGACCCGCACGGGTGACCCCAACGCTGTGCATGTCATTGGTAAGGATATTCTACGCTTCCACGCTATTTATTGGCCTGCTATGTTATTGGCTGCCGATTTACCCCTACCCAAGCAGATAGTAGCCCACGGGTTTATTAACCTCAACGACCGTAAAATGGGTAAATCTACAGGCAATACGCTCGCCCCGCAGGATGTGTTACAGCACTTTAACCTCCCCACCGCCGATGCGTTGCGCTACTACCTGCTGGCACAAACCCCCTTTGGCAACGACGGCAACTTTACCCTAGACGAGATGAAACTACGTATTAACGCTGACTTGGCCAACAACCTCGGCAACTTGCTTAACCGTACCCTTGCCATGGTCAAAAAGTACCACCAAGGCTGTGTCCCCGCCGTGCAAGCCCCGCCTGATGAGGCCTTGCAGGCGTTGCTGTCGCCCTCGCCAGAGGTATGGCAGGCCATGGCCGAAGCGTACCGTGGCTATGGCTTCCATACCGTGGCCGAGCTGGCCTTGGCTAGGGTAGACGAGGCCAACAAGCTGATTAACGAGCGTGAACCCTGGACACTCTATAAAAACGAGCAACTGGCCGAGCTGGCCACGCTGATGCGAGCCTTGCTTGAGGTGTTGGCGCAAACCGCCGTTGTGCTTAGCCCCATCATGCCTAACTTGACGTTGGCCTTGTGGCACCAGTTGGGGTTGAGCGACGAGGCTTGGGCAGCCGTCTCGTGGGAGACGTTAGGAGCCAGCCCTTGGCAAGGTGGCGAACCCACCAGCCCCACAGGCCCTCTCTTGCCTAGGTTAGATGACGATCTGGTGGGCGCACAGGGCAAGGGCAAAAACTAGAAAGCCACCCTTATAAAAGGTGTGCTGGGGACAAAAAACACCTAAAAAGAAAGAAAAAGAAAAAATCGCCAAAACGAGGCGAAGCTGCCATACCAAAATGTTTAAAACAGAGCTGATACACGCATTTCATTATAAAATGACAATCATTCTCTTGTTTTAAGGTGTCTATTTTTTATATTTTTAGATGTTTAGGGTTTCCGTTAGTTGGCGATTTTTTCTTTTTCTTTTTTTAGGTGTTTTTAAACCCCACCTTACCTAAGCCTTTTTTATTTTTTAACGATGACGATGTAATCCTAACCCATGCCCTTCTCTCCCTACCTACTCCCTGCCCTAGAGGCCTTCAACCACTTGCCTACCCACACCCAAGGCTGGTGGCACGTACCTGCCCACGGTGGCCAACCCCTAGGGCAAGCATCGCCTTACCTTACCGCCCAACTCCTCGCCCACGACGTGACCGAACTCGACGGCCTCGGCGATCTCTCACAACCCCATGGGGTACTGGCGCAATCGCAACAACACCTTGCCGATGTGGTGGGGGCTAAAGCCGCTTTTTACAGTACCCAAGGCACCTCTACCCTACTACAAGCCGCCCTGCTCCACCTGTGCCACCCTAACGATGTGGTACTGGTCAGCCGCCAAGCCCACAAAAGCGTGGTAACGGGCTGCCTACTGGCGCAAGCTCGTCCCGTTTGGCTGATGCCCTCCTATGATGACGCTTGGGGCGATTTTACCAACGTGAGCTTATCTACCGTGCAAGCAGGCTATGCCCAAGTCCCCCAAGCCAAGGGCGTGGTACTCACCTCGCCCAGCTATACAGGTGCCGTGGCCAATGTCGCCAGCATCGCCGCTTGGTGCCACCAGCAGGGGCTATGGTTGGTGATAGACGAAGCCTATGGAGCCGCTTGGCCGTTTACCCCCAGCCTTTGCCAGCACAGTGCGTTGGCCGTGGGGCAGGGTGTGAGTTTCGTCGCGCACTCGCTGCACAAACAAGGGGGTAGCTTGACCCAAACCGCCGTGGGCTACCTTCCCCAAAGTAGTTGTGTGGAGGCGGATGCGTTTTTGCATACCCTGCACACCTTGCACACCACCAGCCCCAGCTACCTCTTATTAGCCTCTATGGAAGCAAGCTTGGCATGGCTGAGCAGTGCCGAAGGGCAAGCCTCGCTTGAAGCACGGCAACACACAGCCAAGGCGACGTGGCAAAGGTTTAAAGAGGCTTTACCCCCATCGGCTCAAGCACAGTGGCACCTTTACCCCAGTGCCGACGCTTCTCGCTGGTGCGTACAACGCCAAAGCTGGCATGGGGTAGCGTGGGCAGATGCGCTTGAGTCGACACACGGCATCCGCTACGAATACGCCAACAGTGCGGGGGCGGTTTTCGCTTGGCCATTACTGCCCCAAAAACAACAGAGCGAAGCCTTGGTGGAGGGCTTACTGGCCATGGCCGCTTTACCCACCGAGGCGTTTACAAGCCAACCCACGCCTAAAAGCACTGGCCAATGGAGCTGGCTTGACCTGCCCCCTGTGGCTCTGCCCTTGACAGAGGCTTATAGAGCCAAGGGCGAACACCTACCCATAGGCCAAGCGATAGGGCGAGTGGCTCAGCGGATGTTGGTGACGTGTCCGCCTGGTATCCCTGTTATTATGCCTGGCGAGGTGATCACGGAGGCGTTGGCACAGGTGTTGCCAGCGGAGACCACGGTGTGGGTGGTGGCCAATCCATAAAAACCAAGCCAAATAGCGGACAGGTGGGAGCTAAAAACACCTAAAAAGAAAGAAAAAAGAAAAAAGAAAAAATCGCCAATAAACGGAAGCTCTGAAAATCAAAAAACTTACAAGTAGCCATCCTTAAGCGGTTTTTTGAATACAGCACTAAAACCGCATATGTATCCTGTTCAAGAGGTGTGGCGTGCGCTATACTTAACATAATGGTTCCCTGTGTGATGAAAGCCAAGCCCCATGTCAGCCCTTGCTGCAACGCTCCCTTATGGTCAAACCACACTACGCCTACAGCCCGCCTTTGAGCTAACTGAGGCCGATACTGAGTTTTGCCAAGCCCTGTGGGCAAGGGTGCTACCCCATGTGGCACAAAGCCCCCAAGGCGCAACGCCTGCCGTGCTACAAATGGCATTAAACAGCTTTAAGCAAGAGGCTCCTTGGCTGATGGAGCAACTTTTACTACCGCTAAGGCTAAAACACCTATCGTATTTATGGCAGCAGTTAGGCTGGTTAGCTTCTGTTGAGGAGGCTACCACGTCGTCACCCAAGCTCGCCTACTGGCTACCTACAGCCAAGGGGTGGTGTGTGGCACAGCAAAACTCACGCCCTTTAAATAGCTTGCAGTTGCCCCAAGCTTTGGCCACGTTGGTTCCCTCACCACCCCAAGCCCATAAGCAGACACAACCCATAACGCAACCCAAGGTGACGTTCTCATCCAAAGCGCAACAACGGCTCTACCAAGCCTTGCAGCAGTGCCGTGCCATGCTAGCGCAACGCAACGGGGTTGACCCTACCCACATTTGTAGCCATAAAGTACTCTTGGCCATGGTGCAAGCTCACCCCTTAAGCGAGCCTGCACTGGCTGCCCTTGAAGGGGTAGATGCGACGTTTATTGAGCAGTTCGCCCCCGCTTTTTTGGATACGCTGATACCACTGGCTCTATGCCCTTAAGACCTCTGCACATTTTAACCTCGTCACAAGGTGGCTTTTTAGAAGTTTTTTGATTTTTAGAGCTACCGTTAGTTGGCGATTTTTTCTTTTTTCTTTTTTTAGGTGTTTCTAGTCCCCACCTTACCCGTCAATCGTTTGGTTTTGGGGGTTACCCCGTAAGTTGTTACAAGCCGTTGTCTGCAAAGCCTACTTGGCTTACACTAGGGTATCATCGTCTTTTACTGTGCTTTGAAGAAAGGCCACCCACCCATGGCAGCTCCCAGCAAAACCGCCGTCTCCGCCGCCGAAGCCGAAGCCAAAGCTCGCCAAGATGCCCTAGGCCTTGCCCTAGACAAAATCGAAAAAGAATACGGCAAAGGCTCCATCATGCGCCTAGGCGATCGCCCCGTACACACGCTAGATGCCATTGCCACAGGTGCGCTCTCGTTAGACGTTGCCCTTGGCGTGGGTGGCTTACCCCGTGGCCGAGTCATTGAAATCTACGGCCCCGAATCCAGCGGAAAAACCACGCTCACCCTAAGCATTATTGCCCAAGCCCAAAAAGCTGGCGGTATCGCCGCCTTTGTAGATGCTGAACACGCCCTTGACCCCGACTATGCCCAGCGCATTGGTGTCAACATCAACGAGCTTTTGGTCAGCCAACCCGACACAGGCGAACAAGCCCTTGAAATTACCGAACAATTGGTGCGTAGCGGTGCCATTGATATTGTCGTTATTGACAGCGTGGCCGCCCTCGTCCCCAAAGCCGAAATTGAAGGCGACATGGGCGATTCTCACGTGGGTTTGCAAGCCCGCCTGATGAGCCAAGCCTTACGTAAGCTTACCGCCATTGTGGGCAAAACCAGCACCGTGGTCATTTTTATCAACCAGTTGCGCCAAAAAATTGGCGTGATGTACGGTAACCCCGAAACCACCACAGGTGGTAACGCCCTTAAGTTCTATTCCAGCGTGCGGTTGGATATTAGAAAAATTGAAACCATGAAGCGCGATGGCGTAGAATACGGCAACCGTGTTAAATGCCGAGTGGTCAAAAACAAAGTGGCTCCCCCCTTTAGAGTGGCCGAGTTTGACATTATCTTTGGCGAAGGCATCTCAAGCGAAGGCAACTTGATTGATGTGGCCTCTGATTTGGGTATCATCAAACGGGCAGGTACGTGGTTTAGCTACGCCGAACATCGCCTAGGCCAAGGCCGAGACAAAGCCCGTGAGTTCCTCAAGGAAAACCCTGCTATTGCTAAAGAAATTGACCTAGGTGTGCGTGCTTTACTGGCTGAACAAAAATTGGCCGCCGCCACAGGTAACACGCCTGTTGCAGCCCCTGCCGTATTACCCGATGCCCTTGAGCCTGAACTGCCCGATATGGCAATGGTTTAGATTTAGGTGCGTTTATTACCACTACCTTTAACCCCGCAGCCCTAGAAAGTTGGCCTTGTGACCACGCTAACCCTTTTGTTTTTTGGTGATATTGTTGGTAAAAGTGGCCGTTTGGCCGTCTACCATTACCTCGAAAAACACCCCCCTACCCCTAACACAGTGGTGCTAGCCAACAGCGAAAACGTCACCCACGGCTTTGGCCTCAGCGAGAACCATTACCGAGAACTCACCAGCCACGGCATACACGCCTTAACAGGCGGCAACCATACCTTTGACCGTAAAGAGATTGGCGAATGGCTTGACGCTGCCCGCAATGTGGTGCGCCCCGCTAACATACCAGGCCAACTGCCTGGCACAGGCGCACGGGTGATGGACTTGCAAGGCTTTAAAATTGGCGTACTTAACTTATTAGGCCAATCCTTTATGCCAAACTACAACTCGCCATGGGAGGCTATGGAACGCTTGCTGCCGACGCTACTGGCTGAAACACCTATCGTGTTTTTTGACTTTCATGCCGAATCTACCGCCGAAAAAAACTGCATGGGGCGTTTGGCCTCGTCTATGGGTGTCAGTTGCATGGTAGGCACCCACACCCACGTGCAAACCGCCGACGAACGCCTGTTGCTAGACCGTATGGGCTACATTACCGATGTAGGCTTTAACGGCAGCCGAGAAAGCATTATTGGCATGGAGCCGTTTTCATCACTCAGCCGTATGCGCTCACCTGCACCCGTGCGCCTCGAAGTGTCGCAAGAGGCTTTGGTACAGGTTAACGCCGTGGCCTTTGAGGTTGATGCCAGCACTGGCACCTGCCTAGGGGTTAAACGCATCCACGAAGTGTTTGAGTTACCTCAAGCAGCTTTTGCTACAAGCGGGCAAAACCACTAGCCCAAAAACACTAGCTTTCTCACTTACTTTAAACTATACTATAAATAGTAAACCTCAATAAGGAGCCTTCATTTGTCTCAAACCGCCCCAACAGAGTCCACCGTCTCACCTTCGCCCTCTCCCGCTGATAAAGCCACGTGGTCTCTTGTTAAACAAATTGGTGCCGTACTTGATGCCAAAAAAGCCAAAGATATTGTTTTAATGCAAGTTGGCGATGTATCATCGTTAGCTGATTATTTTGTACTGGCCAGTGGCGACAGCCGCACCCAAGTCCAAGCCACCAGCGATGCAATCCACGAAGCCCTTAAAACCAGCCTTGGCTTGCTGCCCCTACGCTACGAGCGTGATATTGAAGGCCAATGGCACTTGCTTGATTATGGCGATATCGTCGTTCACGTCTTTCATACCCAAGCCCGAGAACGCTACCAGCTAGAGCTTTTTTGGAGCCACGGTAGCACCATACCCAGCCAGCAATGGCTACCCAAACGCTTGGCCAGCTAGTGCAATAGCCTGTAGGGTTATTAACAGCTTGGTCAATCCACCTAGGGGAGGTTACCTCGTGACACCACCCTACGCTATACTATCATTATCGTAATTCACTGCTTTTTGATTAACTTATCTAAAATAACTTTAGGTAGGCCTAGTAATTTAGTGTGTGCGCCCAGCTTTTTGGTCCTTCTTTTGTTGTGGAGTCTGTTAGGTTTATGAGTAAGTTCGCTAGTGTTACCCCCCCCTTTACCAAGCGAGGCTTGCTTGTGTTGTCAGCGTTAAGCACACACAGGGCAACGTGTACCCTTGCCTTACTCTTAGCCGTTATGCTTGGCCAAAGTGGGCTACACCACAGTAAAGCCAACCCTCTCCCTAGCCTCCCCTCCGAAGCCTCAGCCATCTCAACCACGCCTAACGTCTTAGCCCTAACCAGTACCCCAGGCTTGCATGTTGGGCAAGATTACCTCATCCTCACCGCCCAAGAGCTGATGCTGCCCGAAGGCAAGCTAAGCTACACCACCACACGCTTGGCCAACCCAGCCCGCTTGGTGCTTGAGTTCCCCAACGCCAAGGTGAACCCCTTGCACAAGGGCAAAACCTACCCCATCAATCGTTTTGGGCTTAAAAGCCTTACCGTTGCAGACGAACAACACCGCCTCTACGACACCGTGCGCCTTGTACTTACGGCCGATGATTACAGTGCCTTAGACCAGCTTCACCTAGAGCAGAAAGGGGCAACCATTGTCATTCTCCCCCCCGAAACGTCGCTGACGGCTACCGAGTCACCCAAACCGCCTGCCCCTGTGCGCAACAACCTTACCCTTACGGGTGCCGCTGCGCCCACACAATCGCCTAAAGCTCCTAAAAAAACCCCTTGGTGGTTCCGGAGTTCAGCTAGCAAACCCGCCGATACCGTCACCACGGTTACCACCACCAGCGTGGTTAAAGCTGCTGCCACCCCACCTCTTGCCACAGCAACCGTGTCTCTGCCTGCCCCTACGGGTGGAGGGGCTGCGCTGCCCACCTCGCCCGTGCCTAGCATGATGGCAACCTCTGCCCCAGCACCCGATCCCGCACCTGTCGCTTTTTCATCATCGCTCACGCTTATCACCCACGCCACCGTAGAACAAGGCGTGTTGCGCCTGCAAGGCCCCGCCTTAAGCCAACTAAAGGTAAAACAACGCTTTAGCTTGGCTAACCCCAGCCGTTTGGTAGTAGATTTAGACAACGCCCAACTGGCCAACAAAGGGCTTAACCAAAGCTGGACGAGTGGCCAAACCCCTTACGCATCAGGTTGGCGGTTGTCGCAATTTGACGACAGCACCGTGCGCTTGGTGGTAGAGACTAACCAGCCTAACAGCTTTACCCTAACCCACCAAAACCTTGGCCAAGGGTTAGACACCTTAGTGTTAGCACCCAGCCAGCAAGCGCAACAGTTGGCGCAACAACAAGCTGGCCAATTGCAAGCCACGC
>JBIKUS010000106.1:0-7149 GCA_044347425.1 Vampirovibrionales bacterium
GCAAGTGCTGATAGTGAGCCATCGCCTCGCCATAGGTCGCCCACGGCTGAGGTTGCCGTTTGCAATCGTCGGGAGTCAACCCCAGTTCTTTCATACGGGGCAGGATGCTGGCGAGGTGCTTCGGCCAATTTTCTACCACGGCCATAGGGGCCTTGCCCCACGGCGGCACTTGTTGCGCCACCAGTTGCAAGTGGGGCGCAAGGGCGGCTTCATCGGCGATGGTGGTGTCGTTGAGCAACCAGCCCGCCTGTTGTTTCAGCAGACGGTAGGCTAGGGCATGGATGGTCATTACTTGGGGCAGGCTGGTCATCCCCACCGCCTCAAGGCGGGGTTTAAGACGAGCCAACAGGGTTTTGGCGGCACTTTCCATATACGTTAGCACCACAATCCCTTCAGGCGGACACCCTTGGTTGATGAGGTGGAGGATAAGTTCGACGGTGACAAACGTCTTACCCGCCCCAGGCACGGCGGTAATGGCCATGGTGCCATGGGTGTAGGCCAGCACAGGTTGTTGATCGTCTCGTAGTGGGCGGAGGGGCAGGGCGGGGTGCGGGCTTTGGGGAGAGCTAAGGGCGTTGCCCACTTGCCCAAACTGGTGAGCCACCTCGCCCACTGCTAGGGCGTTAAGCAGTAGGCCGTCGTTGGGGCGATGTTCAGCATCCAAATGGCTACAAAACAACCGCCAGCGTAGCTTTACACCCTCTCGCACTTTTCCACTCTTGGGGGAGAGGGTTGGGGTGAGGGTCATATCGGGCGCATCGCAATGCGCCCCTATGGGGTGAGGGTGTGAGAGTGTCGTCAACACCAGTTTGCGTACTACGGCACCTGCCCGTAGCATGGCTGCTTGGTGCGCCACATCGGGATGGGTGGCTTGCTCCAAGGTAGGCGAAGCGGCCAAGCCCCACGGCGCACTATTATAAAGGGGAGCCTCATCGGTGCGATGCCACTGGTTACTGCTGGCATCCAGCCACCACACCACAGGGCGATGCACGGCCAAATCGAGCAGTTTTTGGGGCGTGCCAATCACCACGGCCTCGGGGTCTAGGTGGAGCGGAGCAGCGGGCGTATCGGCCACCACGCCCAACTGGCTTTGGGTGAGCCATACCCGCATCACGTTAGCTTCTGGCCAGCGCATGGCCTCGGCCAGCTCGAGGGTTTGCACGGCACTGTTCACCACTTGGTGTAACGGCTCTAGCGTTAGGGTGGGCGAGAGCGTGGTTGCTGGCTTGGCGTATAGCTCAAGGCATCGCCATAACGCCTCCGTCGCCGTCATCGTGGCGCACTCCCGTAAAAACTGACGCAAGGCCTCGTAGCTGGTGCGGGCGTAGGGCGGAGGCTTGTCAGCCAAGGCGTCTAGCACGGCTTGCCACGGGGGACAGGCGGCCTCGGCCACCTGATGCAGGGTGAGCTCGCTGGCTTGGCTACCGCCCGTGGCCCATACCCCTTGCTGGTGCTGGTCGGCCAGTACGTTGGCCACTTCATCCACCCAAGGCGAAAGGGCAACCAAGGCGGGTTGGCTGGCGGTCTCGTGCCATTGCAGGGCGTGGCGCAACACCAAGGCCACTTGGCTAGCGTGCAACGCCTTACCCCAGCGTGGCACACACGCCCATTGCCACAGGGCAATCACCCACTGGCAGAGGGGGTCTCGGCTGGCACGCTGCACACCCGCCAGCCATTGGGCTTTAAGGCCACGTTGCGCCAAGCCCTCCAGCCACGGGGTGAGAGTGACGGCGTTGGTGTCGGGCAGAATCCAGCAGAAGTCTCCCGCTTGCGCGCCTTGGGCAAGGGCGTCGTCTAGGGCGAGCATCACTTGTGTCACCATCGCCGTATAGGCGGGGGCGGGGGCGGCCACCACAGGAGCCATCCCCTGTTTGCCCAACGCCTTCATCAGCTTGGCGGGGGGAGGCGTGGTGGGTTGATGGTGCGCTAAGGCTTGCCATTGCGCCTGCCAATGGTCGGCGAGGGCTAAAACTCCCTCTCCCAGAGGAGAGTTTTGCATAACTCTATCTTTAACCAGAAGCGCATCTTCACCTCTCCCTTCGGGAGAGGGCGGCAAGCCGAGTGATTGCTCCGCAATCAACGCTGCGGGAGCAGCGGGTGAGGGACGACCATTTATCAGCGTTTTCTGGCTGTCCCTCACCCTTCCCTCTCCCGAAGGGAGAGGGTGTGAAGCGTTAAACATCCCAGAAAAAACCTCCCCTAAAAAGGCTTGCCAACCGTTCACGCTGGCGTTGGCGTAGCCTCGTTTCGCTCCGCCGTGTGGGTCGGCGTGGAGCCATAGGGTGTGCAGATGAGGGCGCAACGCCTCCAGTAAATGCCACGTGGCGGTGGTATGCTCGTCGCCTTCTAGCACAAGGGCGTGGGTGTAGGCGTGCGTTATAGCATGGGTTAAGGGTGATTCTGGCTTACCCAATAAGCCAAAAAACGCCTCTAACTGCCTTGGGGCATCTAACCAGCGTAGCTGATACAACAGGCTTTCTAGTTGCGCTTCTAGCTTGTGGCAGGCAGGGGCTTCGCTCAGGGCAAGGCGAGCGTCCCAGTCGGCCATGGCTTGGCGGCTTAGGCGATGCTCAGCCCTAAAGCGGCTACGGCGGATGAGTTGGTTAAGCGTGGCTTTGGTGGATTGGCCAAGGCTGAAAAACAGGGTAGGGTCGGCTTGTTGGGCGTGGTGCAGCAGCCAACCCAGCAGGGTTTCGGTAGGTTCTAGCCCCACCAGTTGAGGCTCAATGCGGGTGTGGTGCTGTGCTTTGGGCAGGCTGGCCAGTAGGGTCGCCTCTACCGTAGGCCAGTGCTTGGTCAACCAATAGCGCACCAACCCTGCAAGGGTGAAGATGGCCACCTCGTTGAGGGGGCGGGGGCTGTGGGTGTACAACTGGTTAAGCAGGCGTTGCTGTTGCGAGCGGTTACTACACAGCACCAACACCTTAGCGGGCAAGCAGTGTTGGGTCAGGTCAAGGTAGCGTTCAACCGCTTCGGCTTCGGCATAGGCAACCCACGGCGAGGTGTGCAAGGTAACGGTGGTTTGAGTTGGCTCGGGGGTTACAACGGCAGATGGCATTGCCCACCCCTAGGCCGTGGCCAACGCTACTGGGGGTTTGGCCAACAGCGGAAAGCCCATAGCCTCGCGTTGGGCGACGTAGGCCGTGGCCACCTGTTGCGCCATGCTGCGTATGGCTAAAATGAGACTGGTGCGCTCGTCTCTGCCCAACGCTCCCCTAGCATCAAGTAGGTTAAACGTGTGCGAACACTTCAGCACGTAGTCAAACGCTGGCAGAGGCAGGGGCTTCTCTCGGTTGAGGCAACGCTCAACTTCGGCTTGGTACAGGGCAAAGGCTTGCTCTAAGCTGGCGGTATCCGCCACCTCAAAGTTGTAAGTGGATTGCTGCCGCTCGTTTTCAAGGTAGATATCGCCATAGGTAAGTTCGTCGTTCCACTTAAGGTTATAAACCGAATCCACCCCTTGCAGGTACATGGCCAAGCGTTCGCATCCATAGGTGAGTTCGACGGCAACGGGTTTGACCTCTAGCCCACCTGCCTGCTGAAAGTAAGTGAACTGGGTCACTTCCATGCCATCCAGCCACACTTCCCAGCCCACGCCCCATGCGCCAAGGGTGGGCGATTCCCAGTTGTCTTCCACAAAGCGGATATCATGCTGAGCAGCGTCAATACCGAGGGCTTTCAGGCTATCCAGGTAGAGTTGCTGCACGTTAGGCGGTGAGGGCTTGAGGATGACTTGGTACTGAAAGTAGTGTTGCAAGCGGTTGGGGTTGTCGCCATAGCGGCCATCGGTAGGCCTACGGCAAGGTTCTACGTTGGCCAGCTTCCAGGGTTCGGGGCCCAGCGCACGCAAGAACGTGGCGGGGTTCATGGTGCTGGCTCCCTTTTCGGTGTCGTAGGGGAATTGGATGACACAACCTTGCTCTGCCCAAAACTGGTTAAGGGTGGCAATCACGTCTTGAAAGGTACGCATGGGGGTATCCTCGGCATAGGGAGGTAAAGTAAGGGTATTGTGCCACGGCAAAGGCTTAAAGTACAGACGGCTTAAGTGCCAGAGCTTGGTTGAGGTATGTGGTGAATAAAGCGTGCGCTTCAGCGGCTTGTTGCTGAGTGACTTGCTCAACCCCGTGTAGGGGGTAGTGTTTGCCAAGTTCTGCCCATTTATGCTCGCCTAGGCGATGGTAGGGTAACAGGTCAAGGTGGTCAATACCGTGCCACACGGGGGCTAGGGCGTGTGCCAAGGCCTGTAGTGCCTCGGGTGTTAGGGTATGCTCAGGCACCAATACATGACGTATCCACAGGCGTTGCTTGCGGGCGACACAGGCGTGTAAGAACGCCAGCACAGTGTCAAGCTCACCCCCGCACAGGTGTTTGTGCTGCTCGGGGCGGCCGTCTTTCAAATCCAGCAGAACCAAGTCCGTCTCGTCCAGCAGGGCTTCCAGTTCGGGTGTCCACTCGGCGTAGCCCGAGGTGTCAAGCGTGGTGTGGATGCCTTGGGCGTGGCATTGCTTAAACACCGCCGTCACAAAGGGCTGTTGCAGGGTGGGTTCGCCCCCTGAGACGGTGACCCCACCCCCTGAGGCTTGGTAGTAAGGCAGGTTACGCATCAGCAGGCTTACCAAATCTTGCGGAGCCATAGCCGTGCCGCCTTCGTGCGCCCACGTGTCGGGGTTGTGGCAGTAGAGGCAGCGGAGGCGACACCCTTGCATAAACACCACAGACCTGATGCCAGGCCCGTCAGTGGTACTACCCGTCTCAAGGGAGTGGACTCGGCCTATGAGGGGTGAGACTGTGTGGGATAGTGTTGGGGTCGTCGTGGGCATGGGGTGTCACTGTCATTGTTAGAGGGGATAGGGCAATCTGCTGTGTACTTTAGCATAGACGGATAACGAGTTGTGTAAGCCTTTCAGAAAGCCGACGAATCTGAAAGGCAAGGAGAGCTAAACCTAATACTTGGCTGTGTCTGCCCACCTGCTGGCCGAAGCCTTGGGCAAGCCCTAGCCCTTGTCTTAAATCGTGGTTCACACTGTGGGTACATGCCTCATTAACCCTTAGTCTGTCGCATCATTCTCAGAAAGTAGCCCCCCTATGCTCTTATTAACTCGCCTACTTAAGCCTAATGCCACCTTGGCTGTAACGGGTACAACGCAAACCTTGGCTCCTGCTGGGCTGTTACTGCCTACGGCTGCCACGTTACTGCTAGAAGCCGAACAAGACCAAGAAGCCCTCTGCCGTTTGATTACCAGCCTTAACCTTTGTACAAACACTGAAGATGCCTTGCAAACTACCTTGGATGCCGTGCGCTATGCCTTTGGTTGGGCGTACGCATCGTATTGGCGGCTAGACGAAGCGCAACAGTGCCTGACCTTTGCCAAAGACAGCGGACAGGTGAACCCTGCCTTTGTACAAGCCAGCCAAACGGCCAAGTTTACCAAAGGCCAGGGGGTTAACGGTAGAGCGTGGCAACAGGGCTGCCTGTTTTTGGTAGACGATTTAAGTACCCTAAGCGATTGCCCACGGCGAGAAGCTGCGCTTGAAGCTGGCGTAAAGAGTGGTGTGGCTTTGCCTGTGCTGCTTAACGGCCAAGTAATGGGGACGTTAGACTTCTTTACCACGCAACAGCTTACACTGTCGCCTCATCGTAAAGCGTCGTTGAGTTGCGTTGCATTTCTCCTGTCGAGTGTGTTGGGTAGGCTGGCTTACCAAGAGGCGCAAGAGCGGCAAGCGCTCGAGGCTCGGCAGCATACTGACGTGTTACAAAACAAGGTGAGCCATACGTTGGCCGTGGTGGCAGCGGCCAGTAAAGGTGATATCACCCAAACCCTTACCCCCAGTGGCGAAGGTGATGCCCTTGACCAAGTAGCCGACGGGTTGAATGCCTTTTTTGTCACCTTGCGCCAGCAGTTGGCCAACATTAACCAGCATTCTGTAACTATTAGCCAAGCTACCCAGCACTTGGGCAAATTAGGCCAGCTTATCTTAACCAACAGTCAAACCTCCTATGGTGATGCTGAGAGTATTGCGACCAGTGCTGAGCAGGTGAGTGCTAACCTGATGACGGTGGCCAACGCCTCTGTACAACTGAATGCCAGCATTGTTGAGATCTCTAAAAACGCACAAGAGGCGGCGACGCTTACCGCACAAGCCACCGCTGTGGGTGATGATACACGTGGTGTGGTGCAGAACTTGGCCTCTAGCGTTAAAGAGGTGGGGCATGTGCTTGAGATGATTAAAGGCATTGCCAACCAAACCAATCTGCTGGCGTTAAACGCCACCATTGAAGCTGCAACGGCGGGCGAAGCAGGCAAGGGTTTTGCTGTGGTAGCCAACGAGGTTAAAGCCCTTGCCAAGCAAACAGGCGAAGCCACCGAGGATATTAGGCACAAGATTGAGGAGATACAGAGCAATACAGGGCAGGCCATTAGTGCCATTAACGAGATTGCCGATTACGTGAGCCGCCTTAACCAAATTAACAGCGTTATTGCCAGCAGTGTTGAAGAACAAAGCGCCACCACGCAAGAAATTAGCCACAACGTGGCCGATGCCGCCAAAGGTGGGCAGCACATAGCCGACAACATAGTGGTGATGGCCAAGGCTTGCGCTACCAACAGTAAAACCGCCCAAGAAGCTTTAAAAGCCACCGAGGCCATGGGTGCAACCGCCACAGAGCTTAAAACCGTGGTTGCGGCCTTTAAATACCAGTAATTTTTTAGACTGTTGTTGTGTCACCCTGTACCGCTTGGCTTGCTAAGCGGTCTTTTTATTAGGGTGGCTTTACCCTGCTCGCTCTTGCTTGGCTGAGAGGAAGGGGGCGACGAGTTGCCAGTCTTCGGCTGACAGTTGGGTTTGGAGTTGGTGGGGGTCGGCGGTGCCATACACGTGGACGAGTTGGGCTTGGAGGTAGGCAAACGCCTCGGGCGAGAGGTTGACGTTCCCGCCCTCTCCCTCCTCATGAGGTGAGGGTGAGGGTTTTTGTGTGGCGGGGGCTGGGGTGTCGTCCCCTCTCCCCTTGGGGAGAGGGTTAGGGTGAGGGGTGATATTAACCAGAGGCGCATCATCGCCTCTCCCCTCGGGAGAGGCCGCTGCGGGAGCAGCGGGTGAGGGACGGGCATTTATCGGCGTTTTCTGGCTGTCCCTCACCCTGCCCTCTCC
>JBIKUS010000107.1:0-7136 GCA_044347425.1 Vampirovibrionales bacterium
AAACAGCTAAAGCCCAATTAGCCAGCGAGCAAGCCCGCCTTAAAGCCGCGACGCAAGGCGGCCAAGTGGACGGTTCACTCACCCGCGACTATAGCGACGTGCGCCGCTACGACGTTGAAACCGACCTGCAACGCCTACTGGCACAACGCAGCCAGTTACAAGCCGAAATTGACAGCCTCAAACTGCAACAACAAGGTTTGTCTGGCCCGCTTAAACAACAAAAACAAGGCGATTTGGTCAGCCCCGTCAACGGTGTGGTGTGGAATGTGGGGGCGTATGATAACGAGTACGTCACCGACGACAGCGTGGTGCTTGAAGTGCTTAATTGCGACAGTTTATGGGTAGATGCCTACGTTAACGAGCAGCAACTGGCTGATATTGATGCCAGCCAACCCGTTAAGCTCAACCTGCTAAGCCGCCCCGAATTAGGCACGCTTGAAGGCCGTATTACCCTTGTGCGTAGCGGTGTGGGCAAAGTAACCGTAACCGAAGGTGTCGCCGCCCTTGACGAGATGCAAAAAAGCCAAGCCCTGTTGCGCTTAAGCGTGGCATGGCCTAACCAAACCCCCGACTTAAACCAATCGTGCAACGTAGGCACCAGTGTTAAAGCCAAGTTTGCTAAAAAACCCTTTAACTGGTCTAACTTCACCCAATTGGCCATGGGCGTACTCCCTTTTTAGTACACTACCCCTCGACACAATAGAATTGAAGGCGTTCACACCCTCTCCCTCTGGGAGAGGGTAAATATAGCCTTGCCCTAGTGACGAAACCCCTAGGCTTGTGGCAAACTAAGTGGTATGGAACTCGCCTTACACAAACGCCAGTGGGATGACTGGCAACACCGAATCGCTTCGGCCTCGCAACGGCTTACCTCCGCCGAGAAGCAAGCCCATATTGCCCAACTTGAGCAAGCCACCACAGACCCCACCCTGTGGAACGATGCCGAGGGGGCGCAGCGTTTGCTTCGTCAACTCACCGAGTTAAAACAAGAGGCTAGCCAACTTGAGCGTTGGCAAGCCACCCTAGGCGATTTGCAAGCCCTGCTTGAACTCCTCCCCACCGTGCCAGACGATTCTGCCGACCAAACTGAACTACTGGCCGAATGGCAAAGCACTGCCACCACCCTTGAGCAAGCCCTCACCCGTTGGGAGCTGGAGCAACTGCTAGGCCAACCCTATGACGACCACGATGCCCTGCTCACCATTAACGCAGGGGCAGGCGGTACGGATGCTCAGGATTGGGCGGCTATGCTGCTGCGCCAATACCTACGCTGGGCAGAACGCCGTGGCCTAAGCACCAGCCTGATTGAACAAACCGACGGCGAAGAAGCTGGCCTCAAAAGTGTCACCTTTGAACTGAAAGGCCGCTACGCCTACGGCTATGCCAAAGCCGAACGGGGCGTGCATCGCTTGGTGCGTTTGTCGCCGTTTAATTCGGCGGCTAAACGGCAAACCAGCTTTGCCAACTTGGAGGTCAGCCCCCTACTGGATGATGTGAGTGCCGCCGACATCATCATCAAACCCGAAGACCTTGAGGTGGAAACCATGCGGGCAGGGGGTGCAGGCGGCCAAAACGTCAACAAGGTAGAAACGGCCGTACGCATGGTGCATAAACCCACGGGGCTGGTGGTGCGTTGCCAACGTGAGCGTAGCCAGCTACAAAACCGAGACATCGCCCTACAACTGATTAAAAGTAAGCTTCTCGCCTTAAAACTGGCCGAACATGAAGCCACGCTCAGCAAACTCAAGGGCGACAACGTGGCCATTAACTTTGGCAGCCAAATACGCTCCTACGTACTGCACCCTTACAGCATGGTGAAAGACCATCGCACGGGAGTAGAGACGGGCAACGTACAAGCCGTGTTAGATGGCGAGCTAGACCCCTTTATCCAAGCCGAGTTGCGCCGAGTGGGTGGCTTGGGCTAACTACTCATCAAAACCAGGTAAGCCATTGAGCGACACCCCCACGTAAAGCGCATGAATCAAGTCATCGTCGCCTGTGCGGTTACGCTCTAGCACGGCAAGGTAGCCCCCTTCCATGCGTAGGTACTGGTTAACGGGTCGCCCAACGCCCACAAAGGTACGATTTTGGGTAAAGCCCGTGTCCACACTGGGGGTAGCGTCAAAATGCACAAAAGCCTCATTACTCGTCACCCAATACCAAGTGCCGCCCTTTTTAAACGGCCGAGCATAACTTAACCTCGCCCGCCCACGCCAAGCGACGGGGTCGCTATCGCTAAAAAAGCGTTGCTCAAGCCGAGTACGTAAGGCTAAATCGCCCCCAAGCATCTTTTTACTGGTGTTAATTTGTTGGTATACCCTATGCTCATTATCGCTTTGGGGTTGATGGTCGGGGGCGGCCACGTAGCCCACCCACACCTCGGTGTTGGGCAGTATCTCGTAACCCACGGCGGCTCTGGCACGGGTTTGCCCATAGCGGGCTAGCATAGCCACTTGCCTCGTTTCTAGCTGGCCGTAAAGTTTTATCTTCGGCTTATCAGGGATGGGTTGCAGGGTAATCGCCACTGATTGCCACGCCTGCAAGTCGTTCTGCAACTTGTCGGCATAGGCGGGGGAGGCAAGACATGTAAGGGCAAGGCAGGCCAATAACAATGTGAGCTTTAAAAACACAGGATAGCCCTTTAAGCATGAGAACAAGCGGGATACACCGCCAGCCGATCTTTTAAGTACTGGCCTGTCACACTCTCGGCGCAGGCGGCCACGTGGGCGGGCGACCCTTGCACCACCACTCGCCCACCTGCTTCGCCCCCACTGGGGCCAAGGTCAACGATATGGTCAGCCAAGGCCATCACGTCAAGGTGATGTTCAATCACCACCACGCCATGCCCCGCACTCACCAACCGACGCAGAACACCCATCAGGGTTTCCACATCGCTAAGGTGCAGCCCCGTGGTGGGTTCATCAAACAAAAACAGGGTAGGCTTTTTAGCCAACGCACCCTTGGGCGGTAAAAACGGAGCCAGCTTCAGCCGTTGCGCCTCGCCACCAGAGAGTGTGGCCGTGCTTTGCCCTAGCCTGAGGTAGCCCAAGCCCAGCTCCTGCAACGGCTCCAGCTTGCGCTTAATACTGGTAGACGTTTTAAAAAAGCTCACGGCCTCGTTTACACTCAAGTTGAGTATCTCGGTAATGTTGAGGTTGTTATAGTCAATGCTCAGCACGGCGGGTTGGTAGCGTTGGCCGTCGCAATCAGGGCAAGTCAGGTGAACATCGGCCATAAACTGCATATCGACGCTAATAAAGCCCAGACCTTCGCAGGTTTCGCATCGCCCACCCACGCTATTAAACGAAAAATCGCCCGCTTTTAGCCCCAAGGCCATCGCCTTAGGCGTTTTGGCTAAGAGCGTCCTAATATCATCAAACGCCTTAACATAGGTCACAGGGTTAGAGCGTAACGAGCGACCCAACGGGCTTTGGTCGACCAGCTCCACACTGTCGTACACGTCCAGCCCCGTCACGGCTTGGCAGGGAGTAGGGTCAAAATCGGGCAGTTCACCCTTGCTCAACAGGTACTGGCCGTAAAGCGTATGCCGAATCAGCGTCGACTTACCCGCTCCCGACACGCCCGTCACCACACACAGCTCATGCGTGGGCAAGGTGACATTCACTCGTTTAAGGTTATGCCCCGTAGCCCCCACAATACTCACAGGCCTTGGCTTCAACGCACGAGCGTCGCCCCCTCGGTAGTCGGGCGGGGCAGGCTTAGGCGGTAAGGCGGGGTTGAGGGGTTTATCGAGATAATGCGCCGTCAGCGAATAAGGCACGGCGAGCAAATCGGCCAGTTTCCCCTCAAAAATGAGGCGGCCACCTTCGGCACCACTGGCGGGGCCAATGTCGAGGATGTGATCGGCGTGGCGCATCACATCGGGGTCATGCTCCACCAGCACCACGGTGTTGCCCGTGTCTTTAAGCCGAGTGATTGCCCGAAGCAAAGCCGCCGTATCTCGTGGATGCAAGCCCACGGTGGGTTCGTCCAGCACGTAGAGGGTATCAGTCAGTGCCGTGCCAAGGGCGGCGGCTAGGTGGATGCGTTGCGCTTCGCCCCCCGATAGGGTACGCATGGTGCGCTGTAGGGTGAGGTAGCCCAGCCCCACTTCGTCCAAGTACAGCAGGCGTTGCGCCAACGGCTCAATGAGCGACGACACCCACACGGCGTGAGACGCTTCGGCGGTGGCAAGGCCAAGGGCTTGGGGCAAGGCCTCTACCCACTGGCGCAAGGTGCTAATGGGCGTGGTCACCCAATCTAAATAGCTTTTACCTGCCACAAACACCCGCAAAGCTTCGGGCTTAAGCCGAGACCCCTTGCAACTGCCACAGGTGACGTAGCCACGGTAGCGAGCAAGGGTAATACGTGCCTGAATCTTGTAGCGTTTCGTCTCTAACCAACCAAAAAAGCCGTTAATACCAGGGTACAGGTCATCGCCTTGCCACACCACATCCCTTTGCGGTAGCGAGAGGTCTCGGTAAGGCACGTTGGTGGGGATGCGGTGACGTTTGCAAGCGGCTAGTAGCTCTGCCTGTAACGAGAGATTGGCAGGCGTTTGAAAGGGATGCACGGCTCCCTCGGCCAAGCTGGCGTCTCGGTTGGGGATGATGCGGTCTTCATCTAAGGTGATGACTCGGCCATAGCCTTCGCACACGGTACACGCCCCCAAAGGGGTGTTAAACGAGAATTGCCCCACACTCGGCGGTTGAGCGGGTGTGCCACAGTCGGCACAGGCATAGCCAGGTTTGACTTGTTTGAGCGGTTGCGAGGGTGCCGAAGCTGTCCCCGCCGTGGCCAGTGTCAAGGCTTCTGCCCCTAGGCGACGGGCTTGTTTGAGGGCTTCGGCGAGGCGTTCGTGTTGGTCGGGCGTGTTTTTCCACACCAAACGGTCAAGCAGTAGGGGTAATTCGCCTGTCTCTTGGTAGGCTTCGGGCAGAGCTTCTCGGGTATCGGTCACGGCCAGCTCTAGCAGGGCATCGCCTTGGGGCGAGGGGGTACGAAAGAAACCCGCCTGTACCAAATCGGCCACGGTGTGTTGCGCCAACGCCACAGGGGCTACCACCCACAGCCGAGTGCCAAGGGGGATGACCTCCGCACTCAAGCCAGCAATCAGCACCTCGGGCGTAAGCAGCCCCACCTTGTGCGAGCCGCAAACGTGACACTGGGGTTGCCCCACATGGCCAAACAAGTTGGCCACATGGTCTTGGCAAGTGGTTGCCGTGCCTACGGTAGAGCGAGCATTGGTGATGCTGTTGTGCTGCTCTAGCGCGATGGCGGGTAAAATGCCTTCGATACTGTCCACGTCGGGCTTTTCGACCCGCTCTAAAAACTGGCGCACGTAGGGCGAGAGCGATTCAAGGAAGCGACGTTGCCCTTCGGCAAACAGGGTATCAAAAGCCAGCGAGCTTTTCCCACTCCCGCTAGGCCCCGTGATAACAGTCATATGCCCGTGAGGAAAGTGGCAGGAGACTTCTTTCAGGTTGTGCTGGCGTGCGCCCTTCACCACAATAGCCGTATGCGGGTTGGCGGGGGGCAGTGGCGGAGGCGTTTGCGTCGGCTTAGGCAAGGGGAGGCTCAGCTTGGGGGCTTCGGGTGGGGTGGCCGAGGTGGCTCCTGTGGCAAGGGTAGGGTCTACCTTGCGGGTAAGCTTGGGGATGGTTTGAAAGGCACGAGACATGGCAGGCTCTAGCAGTGGTTGGTGGGTGTGGCTAACATCCTACTGTAGCACCGCCATGCCCCTAGGCCAAGCCAATTCAAAAGGTTTAGCAGTGGTGCATACCGAAAACGGCATCCGTGTTTCTAGCGAGTGCTTCCGTAAGTGAGGCTTCGTAAGTTTGCTCTAAGCTAGCTATCTCTTGCCCTGTTTTATTAGGAAAATCAGTCACCTTAAATCTAAAACAGAAGGTTTTCCCACCATGTTGTTCACTAACACCATGATGGTGGTCATTAGCTATTTGGTAGACCTCTGGCTCTAATCTTCCTGTTGCAAGCACGGTAGCCTTGTCTAACGTAAAATCGCCAAACGAATTAGGCTGGGCTTGTGGCCGTGAGCATAACAGGGTCGAAGGCATGGCGTAAGGGGTGGTTACTTGCATAGTGTTACACTTAATTATTATGACAGAACAAAACGAACGACATTACAGCCACAGCTTAGGCTGGCCTACTTAGTTATAAAGCGGAGGCATGCCATAAAATGCTCACCTGTTTATGCTACAGTAGCTACGGCTATTGTATAACACGCATCACCCCAAAACCACTGCCATGCCGCCTACCACCCCCACCATTGAGCTAACCGAAGCCTGCACCCACAACCTGCAAGGCGTTAGCCTTAGCCTGCCCCGCCATAAACTGGTGGTGTTTACGGGCGTGTCAGGCTCGGGCAAGTCGTCGTTAGTGTTTGATACCCTGTACGCCGAAGGGCAACGGCGGTATGTGGAAAGCCTCAACACCTACGCCCGCCAACTCATTGGCCAACAAGCCAAGCCCGACGTTAAAAGCCTCACAGGCCTCTCTCCCGCCATTGCCATTGACCAAAAAAGTGCCAGTGGCCTCAACCGCTCCACCGTCGGCACCGTGACCGAAGTGCTGGACTACTGCCGTGTCCTCTTTGCCCGCATTGGCCAACCGCACTGCCCCGCCTGTGGTTCACCCATTTTTCAGCAGAGCCAACAACAACTCTTAGCCAAACTGCTTAGCCTGCCCCAAGGCACCAAGCTCCAACTTCTCGCCCCTGTGGTGCGTGGGCGTAAGGGAGACTACAACGCCCTGTTTCATCACCTACGCAAAGAAGGCTATGCCCGAGCGTGGGTAGACGGCCACGAAACCGTGCTAGACGAATTGCCGGACGACTACAGGCTGGAGCGGCACAAGGTGCATCACATTGAAGTCGTCATTGACCGCCTCATCATCAAAGCCACCGATGCCCTCACCCAACGCCTGCAAGACGCCCTCACCAAAGCCCTTAAAAAAGGTGACGGTTTCGTCGTGGTGCATCGGCAAGCGGCCAACGCTACCCAGTGGAGCGTAGAAACCCACAGCAAACACCTCGCCTGCACCGTGTGCGAAGGCGTGCCGATGACGGAGATGGCTCCACGGTTATTCAGTTTTAATTCGCCGTATGGGGCTTGCCCCAC
>JBIKUS010000017.1:0-23076 GCA_044347425.1 Vampirovibrionales bacterium
AAGCCATCACCACAAAGCCCACCACAACCGCCGTTGTGGTGGCTTGGCCTACCGCCTCGGCACTGCGCTGGGCGTTAAAGCCCACCGTGCAAGCAATTAACGCCGTCGAAGCCCCAAACACGGCAGCTTTCAGTATGGCAACACCCAAGTCGTAGGCTTCAGTTTGTTGCCATACACTCATCCAAAACAAACTGGCAGGAAGTTCAGCGGTAAAGTAAGCCACGTTTTGCGCTGCAATTAAACCTAACCACCCTGTAATCAACACCTGTATGGGGCCCGTGGCCATAAGGGCCAACAGCCTTGGCAACACCAAGTACCGCACGGGCGAAATATGCAACATCCGCAGGGCTTCAATCTGTTGCTCGTTACGCATACTGGCCAACTGGGCGGCAAAGGCACTACCCACCATCGCCACCATCGAGAAGCCCACCATAATGGGGGCAAGCTCTCGTATCAGCACCATGCTGACGAGCGCGCCAATAAAGCCGCCCGCCCCTTGTTTGGCCATCACGGCCGACACTTGCAAGGCGATGATGACAGCGGTAAGCCCTACCAAGGTCAATGCCAACGGCAACGAATCCACCATGACAAAAGCGGTTTGTTGCAACACATGCCGCCACGACGCTTGCCCTTTGAGCAAAAACACGGCACTTTGCCCTACCAGCAACTGGGTACGGCCTATCCACACCAAGGCTTGCTTAAGTTGCTGCCATAGCCAACCCACCCCCGCACGTGTTAAGGGGAAGAGTAACGGCGGCTGTTTGCAAGGAGGCGTTGCTGCTTCTAAACTCATGGTACGACCCTTTGCACAAGCCACGGCACAACGGCCATTCTATCCACCAGTACACAGGTAAACAAGGCCACGCTAGCAATGCCATTAAGCGTAAAAAAGGCCACGTCCACTTGCGATAAGTTCTGTGGTGAGACCAACCTGTGTTGGCGCACCAGTAACACGGCCATAATGACCACACCTGCCACAAAGCCCCAGCCCACAAAGCCTTTTAGCTGGCTATAGGCCAAGGCAAACACCACTAACAGCAGCACGGTAGCCACGTGACACCCTCGGCTAAGGGCAAGGGCTTTGGCTCCCCCTAACCATGCGGGTAGGCTGTGCAACCCGCTTTGGCGATCAAAAGCTTCGTCTTGCAGGGCATAAATGATGTCAAAACCAGCCACCCAGAGGGTCACGGCTAAACCCAGCAACACGGGCAGGCCAGCGTCCCAGTGGCCAGTGTGTGCCAACCAGCCCCCTATGGCCGAAGAGCCAAGGGCGATGCCTAAAATGCCGTGGCACAAGGGCGTAAAGCGTTTCGTGTACGAATACCCCGCCAGCAGCAGAATCGCTACGGGCAACAGTTGCAGGCACAGCAGGGGCAGGGGCAGTACACAGGCAATCAGCACCGCTAACGACACCACCACCAGCCCCCAAGCTTGCGCTTGGCTCACCTGCCCCGTCACCAGTTCTCGGTTGGCCGTGCGAGGGTTGGCGGCATCAAAGGGGAGGTCGATTAAGCGATTGAGTGCCATCGCAAAGGTGCGCCCTCCCACCATGGCACCCAGTACCCAGCCCACAGTTGCAGGGGCTGGCATCTCGCCCAAAGGCACGGCTAACCACAAAGCGGTTAGGGCAAAAGGCAAGGCAAACAGGGTGTGTTCAAACTTTACCAGCTGGAGTAACGAGCGTAACATGGGGTCAACGTCCAGCAACAACATAGGGGCTTACAGACCCTTACCTTAGCTTTTATAAGCCGCAGAGGCAAGGGGCAGGTGGCCAACGACTGGCGAGGAAGGTTGTATTCCTCCTTTAGTTTATGATAGTAATTAGTCAATTGATTTGACCTTCAGGAGTTTCTCTGCAAATGTTTAAGTACGCTTTTAAGAGTTTCATACGTCGTTTAGCAAGAGAAGAAGCTGAAAAGCTCATTGAGAAACAAGTTAAAGTTGCTATCAAGAATATAGCCCCCCCCCTCGGGAGGTAATTTCTGCTGGCACTAGCCCTTTTGGCGACAAATTTAAGATTGCAGAACCCACTTGGTATCAGCGCACCAAAGCAAAACCAGCCGCTTTCTGTATTCACTTTAATGAATGGAAACGAGAGTGTTTTTCTCAATTACTGCCTGATAACACCTGTGTGTTTCCTCGGTTTAGCGTCAGTTTAGATGAGTTGATACAAGCTCTTGAGAAAACGGCACACAAAGAAGTGTACGTATGGGGCTTTAACGAACCCACTGGCCTTGAAACCTATGCCCGCTCAAATGATATACCTTTTTATAGGGTTGAAGATGGCTTTATTCGGGGTGTAGGTCTAGGGGCTAACCACGAGTTGCCCTCGTCGTTGGTGATGGATAGCCGACAGCTTTACTTTAACACTCGTGAAGAATCAGACCTTGAGCATTTACTCAATTACCACAATTTTACCCCTGACGAAGAAGCAGAAGCCGAGACGCTGATTGCTCTGTTAAAAGAAACTGCTGTAAGCAAATACAACTTTGCAGCGCAACCTGTGGATATGGCCGAGGTTTACGGCGAAAAAGACCGCTACCGTATTTTGGTGGTGGGGCAAGTTGAAAACGATGCCTCCATTCAATTTGGATGCGAAGCGGTACGCAGTAACGAGGCTTTGCTGGCCACCGCCCTGAACGACCACCCCAACGCTCACATCATTTACAAACCCCACCCCGACGTATTAACGGGCAAACGCCCAGCACTAAGTAACCCGCAACGCTATGGTAGCAAGGTGCAGTACCTTAACGAACTGATGCCCCTAACCCAAGCCTTTGAAACGGTAGACCATGTGTATACCCTAACCAGCCTTAGTGGGCTTGAGGCTTTGCTGTGGGGCAAACAAGTGACCACGTTGGGGAGGCCATTTTATAGCGGTTTTGGCTTAACAGATGACCGCTTACCCACCTACCGCCGTGAGCGCACCTTAACCTTAGCGCAACTGGTAGCAGGAGCATACTTGTTGTACCCCCGCTACTTTGACCCCAACACAGGCGAAGCACAAACGGCTTTAGATGTTGTAAGAAGTATTAAAGTGCAGTTAATGGCTATTGCTAATGACCAAACTGTATCATGATTAAAAAATGAGTGTTAAGCAATGCGAATACGTGGCTTTAAGTTGCCGAAAGAATATAATCATAGTTTAAGTTTAGAGCAATGCTTTTATCAAAACAATGAAACTTTGTATAGTTACAGTCCTAAAAGTAGACTTTCTTTTCAATACAAAGATTGGGAGACTACTACCTTAACAAGCCTTGTGAAAGACAGACCACAACCCATTAAGTATATCGCCAAGCTGTTAAAAGCAACCGTTACAGGGCATTGCGGAGTAGTTGATAGTTCAAACAAAGTACCAAGTATCATAATAAGCAGTGCCGACACTCATACCGAAAACAGAGTCATCATAGCTGACCAGCTTGTGCAAAATACAAAGTATCTCAACATAATAGGCTCGCAAGCAAATGACAAGTTTACACTCGGCTGCAAAAATAAGTTTGTGCAAAACAATAAAAAAGGGCAGTATCTGCTTTTGACATCTATTGCAGATATTGCTTTTAGCCATTTTGTATTTGACTCTTTTACCAAGTTATTGGTTTTGCCAAACAAATCTTTATTGGAAGAATTGAAAATAATCGTAAATGAATCAATAAAGCCGTATCAAGTAAGTTTTTTAACTGAATTTGGGATTAGCAATGAAAACATAATTAAAAAGCCTTACAATGAAGATTGGTTATGTGAACAATTACTCGTAATTCAACAACCAGCAAGCAATAACAACTATATTACACCTGCTTATTTCCATATGTTAAGAAATTACTTATTATCAACTTATCCACCTGATTATAAAAAGCCATGGCCAAGTAGGGTGTATTTAGATCGTGATGACGAGCGTTCGCAAATGCGAGCCATTGTAAACGAGGCTGAACTTAAAGCTATTGCTATTAAACACGGTTTTACCGTGCTAACCCCTGGCAAACTTTCGTTTGCTGATAAGGTAGCCATGTTTGCCAACGCTGACTGTATTATTGGACAGTACGGCGGGGGCTTACAGTTTGGCGTTACCTGCCCCCCTCATAGCAAATGGCTAGTGTTACAATCTCCCCATTTTTATCGTCACCAAATCAACCTGCATTCGGCTTTACTACCTATGGATGTACTCAATTTAACAGGTGATGCTGTAGAGGCCAAGCCTAAATACCTTAACAACGACCCATTTAAAGTGGATGCTCAATCCTTTGAAGCGGCCTTAGTCGCTCACTTTAACTAACCCACCCCCTCTGCCGTAGGGGCGCAACTTTGAGCCGTGTTGTGTTTCATCTACACTACAAGCACTTGGTTTCTGCTCCCCACCCCTTACGAGACACGCCCCCATGACACCCACCGCAACCGCTCCCCTCAACATTGGCTTTGTTCACCTTGGCTGCCCCAAAAACCTTGTGGATACCGAGACCATGCTGGGCGTGCTTGAAGCCGACGGCCACCGCCTCGTTAGCAGCGACGACGAAGCCGACCTCATGCTCGTCAACACCTGCGCCTTTATTGACGAAGCCCAAAAAGAGAGCATCCAAACCCTGGTAGGGCTGGCCGAACGAGGCAAACGCCTGATGATAGCAGGTTGCCTCGCCCAAAAGTTTCAAGGCGAGCTTCTGGAGTTGTTCCCCGAAGCGGATGCCGTGGTAGGCACGCACAACGTGGCCGACGTGGCCAGCGTGCTTCGCCGAGTGCAAGCAGGCGAGCGAGTATTAGCCACCCAACAAGACCCCACCTATCTGCTAGACGATGACACCCAACGCCGCCACGTGACCGTGGGTGCCAGCGTCTACGTCAAAATCTCCGAAGGGTGCGACTACCGCTGTAAGTTTTGCATCATCCCCAGTATGCGGGGCAATTTGCGTAGCCGTAGCGTGGCCAGCATCGTCGAGAGTGTGCGCCGCCTAACCGACGACGGTGCCAGCGAGATTGTGCTGATTGGCCAAGACAACACCAGCTACGGCCGAGACATTGACACCGACTTGCCCACCCTGTTGCGTGCGCTGAATGAGTTGCCCAACCTCAAGTGGCTTCGGTTTTTGTACGCCTACCCCAACAACCGCCTCAACCAAGAGTTGTTGGAGACCATTCGTGACTGCGACAAAGTGGTGAAATACCTCGACTGCCCCCTACAGCACTCGCACCCCGCCATGCTCAAGGCCATGAATCGCCCCGACTTTAACGGCATTGAGGCGTGGGCTGAGTGGGTACGTGCCACCGTGCCTAACATTAAACTCCGCACCACCTTCATCGTGGGCTTCCCAGGTGAGACGGACGAACACTTTGAACACCTCAAACAGACGATAGAGCGGGTCAAGTTTGATCGCCTTGGCGTGTTTGAATACTCCGACGTGGACGGGGCTGCCTCTAACGCTTTGGGCGAGAAGGTACCCAAGGCCGTGGCCAAACAACGCCGTAACCAGTTAATGGCCTTACAACAGACGATAAGCTACCAACTCAATCAGCAACTGGTGGGGCAAACCCTACCCGTGATTATTGACGAATTGCGCCCCAGTGGCCTTGCTGTTGGCCGCACCCAGTGGGATGCCCCCGAGGTGGATAACCAAGTGCTGATTAGCCCCACGGCTGGCCAAGCTCCGCCCATGCCTGGCGAGATTGTCGACGTTAAGGTGACAGGCGTCACGCCGTATGACGTTAAGGGTGTCGTCACACCCTCTCCCCTCGGGAGAGGGTAGGGTGAGGGACAGCCAAGCAACGGTGCTAGAGGGTCGTCCCTCACCCGCTGCTCCCGCAGCGGCCTCTCCCGAGGGGAGAGGCGAAGATGCGCTTCGGGTGAAAACGAAGCCAAGCCTGCCCCCGTGGTTTAAGGTACGCCCCCCCAGTGGCGACAAGTTGGCATGGCTGAAGCAACAACGCCAACACCACGGCCTGACCACCGTCTGCGAAGAAGCCCGCTGCCCCAACTTGGCCGAATGTTGGAGCCAAGGCACCGCTACCTTTATGGTGATGGGCGCACTCTGTAGCCGTGCCTGCCGTTTTTGCCACGTGGCCAGTGGGCAACCCAACGGCTGGCTAGACGCTGACGAACCCCAAAAACTAGCGCAAGTGGTGGCCGAAGCGGGCTGGCACTACGTGGTTATCACCTCGGTAGACCGAGACGACCTGCCCGATGGTGGAGCCGCCCACATAGCCGCTTGTATTACCGCCGTGCGCCACGCCGCCCCCAACTGCGCCGTCGAAGTCCTCATCCCTGATTTTGCGGGCGATGCCGAAGCCTTGGCGACCGTCCTACACGCCCAACCGCATGTGCTAGCGCACAACCTTGAGACGGTAGCTCGCCTAAGCCCCACTGTGCGAGACCGACGGGCTGGCTACCAGCAATCGCTTACCTTACTGCAACGGGCTAAGGCCAGTGGGCTGGTGCAACTCACCAAAAGCTCGCTGATGCTTGGCTTGGGCGAAACCGAGGCCGAAGTGCATCAAGCCCTAGCCGATTTACGCCAGCACGGGGTGGATGTCGTGACCTTGGGGCAGTACCTGCAACCGTCGCCTAAGCACTTGGCGGTAGAGGCGTTTATCCCTCCCGAGCAGTTTGCCACTTGGCAAACACTCGCCACAGAAACCTACGGCTTTGTGTATTGTGCCAGTGGCCCACTGGTGCGTAGCTCCTACAAAGCAGGCGAAGTGGCCATGCGGGGGCTGTTGCACCTAGGTTAACGTAAGCCGATTATGCTACACTTAAACCTACGTCTTTGTCTGCTATCGGAGTATCCACGCCAGCCCTATGTCTACCGCCACCGACACCTTAGCCCCTTTGCCTGTTGGCACCCCTGCCCCCGCCTTTAGCCTCCCCGCCACAGGCGGCCGAACCCTCAGCTTGGCCGATTACCAAGGCAAAAACCTCATCATTGTGTTTTACCCCAAAGATAAAACCCCAGGTTGCACCAAACAGCTGTGTGCCTTGCGTGATGATGTAGATGAATTCGCTGGCCTCAACACGGCCATCATTGCCAGTAACCCTGGCAGCTTAGCCAGCCACGAACGCTTTGTAGAAGCTTACACTTACCCCTTCCCCATTTTGGTGGATGCTGACAAAACCATGGCCGAGGCCTATCACGCCCTTAAGCCCGAAGGTGGCATTCAGCGCACGGTGTACATCATTGATGGCCAAGGCATCATTCGCTTTGCCCAACAGGGTATGCCCAGTGATGCGGCACTGGCCGAAGCGATCAAAGGCTTTTAACCCCTTATGCCCACGGTGTCGTCGCCCATTGTGGTGGTTGGGCTAGCCCGTAGCCCCTTGGCCACCTACCGTGGGGCGTTAAGCCAACATCGGGTGGATGATGTGTTGGCGCACGTTATCAGCCAGTGGCACACCCAGCGTTGGCCACACACACCCTTTGTCCCCGATGCGTTGCTGGTGGGCTGTGCCAACCAAGCTGGCGAAGATGCCCGCAACTTGGCGAGGCTGGTGGCCTTGCTGGCAGGCTTACCCCAATCTACGGTGGGCATCACCTACCATGCCTTGTGCCTTTCGGGCGTGGCGGCATGGCACGCCGCTATACAGGGCTTGCGTACAGGCCAATGGCAACACGTCCTCGTCGCCGCCGCCGAGCATATGAGCCGTGCGCCTTTGGCTTGCCTGCCCCAACACCAACAAGAACCTGAACAATGGCAAAACACGGTCTTTGGATGGCGATTTACCAACCCTTGCTTTAAGCAACACACACCCGACCCTACCCAAACCATGGTGAGCTTGGCCAACCAGCTAGCAAATCGCCAAGGCTACACTCTGGAGCAACTCAACCCCCTAAGCTGGCAAAGCAGACAGCAGGCACTCGCCTCAGCTCACCTCGAAGCGGCTTGGGTCATCCCCTATCCCCCCGCCAACTTATCAAGCGACGAAGCCCTCACCAAGCCCTACACGCAAGCGGGCTTGTCTCGCCTCCACCCCCTTCAACCCGACGGTATCCACACGGCGGGGACAGTAGCACGTTGGGGCGACGGGTGCTTGATGCTTGCCCTCACCACTGAGGCGCAAGCCAAGGCGCAGGGCTGGCCCATCTTAGCCGTGGTACAAGGCGAGCAATGGCTAGCCGATGCCCCCCACACCTATGCCGAACTGACGCACCAAGCAGCCTTAAAGCTATTGGCCTCACAGGGGTTGTCGCCCCAAGCCCTCACCCACGCCGAACTGCACGAAGGCTTTGCGGCGACCCTGCTCTACAGTGCCGAACAACTTGGCCTAAGTGATGCCTCAGGCCAGCTTAACCCTTTGCTTAATGCGTGGGGTGGGGCGTTAGCCTTGGGTATGCCGCAAGCTTTGTCGGGGTTATGGGCGGTGTATAGGCTTGTGGCTCGTTTGGCCTTGGCGAAAGAAGGCTTAGGGCTTGCCGCAAGCCCAGGGGGCATGGGGCAAGCTTACGCTTGTTTGTTGTCTTTAGAAGGCTCTGTATGAGTGGTTAGGTGAGGTGGTAGCAAGGAAGTTTGTGATAAAGAGGAGGCGTGTAGACAGACCTACATAACGAATCTTTAGAGCAAACTGACAAAGCTAACGCCCACATAAACGCTCATACAGAGCCTTCTTTAAGGGGCTAAGGCACAGCGTTCTAAAGCCTCAAGGCATTGGTCAAACCGTGCCGAGGTGGGCTTACCTTGGGTCAGTACCTGCCTCACCGTGGTCACCCACAAGCTAGCCACTTTGGCCTGTGGCCACCACAGCGCATCTGCCCACGCCAGCCAATCGTCTAGGTGGGTGGGCAACACCTCAGGCTGAGCAAACGCCGCTACCCAACACACCTGCACAGGCGGAGGTAAACGGCGCAAGGCCTCGATCATACTTAAATTAAGTTCGGTAATACGGTGTACCAGTTCAAGCAGTTGGATGGGGGGGCTAGGCAACTGTTGCCAATAGGTACTCAGTTGGGTAGGTTGTGCCAGTAGTACGGCCAGTTTGTCAGCATTGCCTACACGGCACTGCAATACACCCTCTTGGGCAAGCAGGGTGTAGACGTAAGTGTGGCTCATGCCTAGCCAGCGTGCCAGCTCTTTGGTCGAGATGGCATGGTGGCTCATAAGGGTTTTTAGGTGATGAGCCGTGACGCTTGGCAGGCTAGGTGCGGGGGCTACGGCAAGGGATGAGGGCAATAACTCATGCGTCATAGTCAAATCGGTATCCTACAAGTGGTATAATAAGGCACACTGTTTACCTTAAGGTTAGCTGGGCTGAGTGATGACTCAGTAACGAGCAATGACCCACACTAGGCTCCCTAAGGTAACCCCAAAAACATAAAATCGAAGTAAGCGTTAGTATACGCCAATCCAGCCAATTATGAAAGGTTAAAAGTGTTATGCCGAAACATCTGTTGCAAAGGCATCGTATCTTATATCTTTTGCAAATAATGTGTTGAGGTTATTTACACGTTGTGATGAAGCTACTGCTGTCGCTTAGGTAAGGGGCAGGGGCTTCGCCAAGCTGGTAAGCGGACGCATGGGGGGCAGTTGTGCCAGCAGGGTTTTGCCATACCCCTTAGTTTGCAGCCGTGGGTCAAGCAAAGCCAACAAGCCCTCATCGCTTTGGGTACGAATCAACCTGCCCACGCCCTGCTTTAGCCGTAGCAACGCCATGGGCAGCGCATAGCCCTTAAACCAGTCGCCGCCTTGCTGTTTTAGCTCTTCTACTCGGGCTTGGTGCAGCGGCTCTTCGGGCGAGGTAAAGGGGATTTTATCAATGATGACACAGCGCAACTGTTGCCCAGGCAGGTCAATCCCTTCCCAAAAGCTGGCCGTGGCAAACAGCACCGCTCCGGGGGTGGCACTAAACCACGCCAGCAACTTGTGCTTAGGCCAATCGCCCTGCACCCGTATGGGTAGCTGCGTTTGCGGAATCACCCAATTAGCGGCACGTTGCATGGCCTGTGTGCTGGTAAACAAGGCAAGCGCATGGCCTTGGCTCCGTTCAATGAGAGCTAAAATCTCGGTGGCTACGGCCTCGGTATAGGCTTCGCCAGCGTTAGGATCATCGGGGAAGCGATGCGGCGGAGGCAGATACAATTCTGCTTGTTTGCGGTAGTCAAACGGCGAGGGGTAACTCACTAGGGTGGTGCTACGCTCGCCCCCCTCGCCCAGCGGTTGCGCCAAGCCCAACTCGTTGGCCATAAAGTGTAGGCTGCCGTTAACGCTGAGGGTGGCACTGGTTAAAATGGGGGTGACGTCTGTCTTTTTCCACAAGGTTTGCCGTAAGAAGGGAGCCACACTGAGGGGGCTACGGGTGAGCGTATAGTGCAGGTTGTTCGCGTCCAGCTCAGCCCATAACACGGTGGCGGTTGTGCCTTCGCTAGACGTTTGGGGAGACGACTCGGCCAGCCACTGCCAATCGCATTGCAATTGCCCCACCTGCTCTAGCCGTTGGGCGTGGCGTGTGGTTTTAAGCGAGGTGGCCAAACCACCACCGTCCTCGGCGGGGCTGTCGGGTTCGGGCAGTAAGGCCTCCAGCCAAGCGTGAACTTCGGCAAGGGTGGTGGCCATCGTCTCTAGGTGATGCAGTAGGGTGGTATCGGCAGTCAATCGCCACGTGGTGCGCCCATTGTGTCGAGCCAGCAGCCAATTCAGCAGCCCAGCTTCGGCTTGCAACACTGTATTCAACAACCCCTGTGGCAGGGGAGCCACCTGTTTTTCGACGGTTTGCAGCAGGCGGCTGGTGTGCGCTCTGCTCAGCCTCACGCTAAGGCCATGCTGTACGGCCTTGGGTAAATGGTGCGCTTCGTCAAACACCACCACAGGGTGAGGGGGGAGTACCCCGCCGCCCGTCGCCAAATCTTGGGCGTACAGGGCGTGATTGGTGATGATGATATCGCATTTTTGCAAGGCTTCTCGGGCTTGGCGATAGGGGTTTTCTTGGTAGAAGGGGCAACGCCAGCCTAGGCAATCGTCGTGGCGGCTGGCCACTTGCTGCCACAGGGTATCGGGGATGCCCCATTCCAACTCGGCACGGTCGCCTTGCCACCCTTCATCTAGGGCGTTGCGTAGGGTGTTCAGTTGCAGCTTGATGGCAGGCTGCCCACTGCTGGCTTGCGCCAATTCTTCAAGCTTATGGATACACAGGTAATGGCTTCGGCCTTTGACCAGCTTGGCCGCAAGCGGCTTGCCCTGCCTGTGGGTAGCCAGCACCTTGTTTAAAAAGGGCAGTTCTTTGTTAAGGAGTTGCTCTTGTAGGGCGATGGTAGCGGTACTGACGACGACGGGGCCTTGCCCAGCCAGCAGCGTGGGCAGCAGGTAGGCCAGCGTTTTGCCCAGCCCTGTGCCAGCTTCAGCCAAGAGGGGCTGTTGCGTGGCGAGGGCTTCGGCCACGTTAGCCATCAGGTGCTGCTGGTCGGGGCGCACCTCGTAAGCGGGGTGATGGCTAAGGGCTTGCAGGCTTTGGTCAAGCAAGCCGTTGGTAACAGGGAGAGACTCAGGCACGGGCGTGGGCTTTCGGCGGGGGTAAAGGGGGCTAGCCACAGTATACGCCAAGCAGAGCGAGCGTGCCTCTCTCCCTTAAGGGTAAGTTGAGGGTGGGTAAGCCTAACGTTTTAATCTAAGCTAGAGTAAGCCTAATTGCACTTTGAGGCACTTATCTAGTGCGTTTATCTCAAATTGGGACACTTCGCCCGCCTTTGTTTGCAGGCGTTGTTTTGAGGCGGTGGTTACTTGGCTTGCAATTGCCTTACTGACTGTCTCACCAAAGGCGATTAAACATTCGGCAGGGTAGCATTTTTGAGTGCTGCTGGTGAGAGGGACCACTTGCACTCTGTTTAAATACTTGTTTGAGGCATTGTTGCTGACAATAACGGCAGGGCGTGTTTTTTGAATTTCGCCACCCACAGAAGGATCAAAAGCGACCCACCATATCTCCCCTCGTTGCGGATGATCAGGCATTGTGGCTATCCCCTATTAGAGCCTCAGCCCATAGCAAGGCTTCAGCCTCTTGCGTTTCATCTTGCGATGCTTCATAATAGCCCGCTTCAAGATTAGCCTGCAAAACATGCGGCCTAGCCAGTTCTTCTAAAAACTGACTAATCTTACGAGTACCTACAATAGTGTGCAAACCATTGTACACATCTTCAGACATGGTGATTGTCAACTTACGCTTCATACATAAAACCTCTTTTAGTCGTAGTTTAGCACGTATAACCTAAGGGCTTCAAGTCGCTCGTTACGGCTTGTGTGAACTTATGCAAAAGGTGCTAAAGCGTGCGCTGGTAAGCCAACAGCGAATACGCCGTTTGTAACGTGCGGTACGCCAATCCAACCGAGGGGAAGCTCCCCAACTCGACTGTGAGACCATCTACTCTTAAGGCGTTGGGTAGGCTCATTAGTATGTCCACCAGCCTTGGGTGAATGAGGGTAAGGCTAAGGGTAAACGTCGTAGCCTTCGCCAACTCGGGCTGATGCAGAGCGAAGCGCAAGGCATTCTCTTGGGCTGCTCCTTTGGCCAACGTTTCGCCCATAGCGTGTAATTCGGCCAACACCGTCGCCACAGGTCGACACACCCCAGCCGACCACCCTAAGGCCTGCTTCGTCTCTACCTCTAACACAGGCGATGCCAAGGCAGAGACTTCGGCCAGTGTGGCATCATCGCCCACCACTAAGGCGGTGGGTACGCCATGCTCTAGCCAAGCGTAGGCCATGTTCATCCCCGCCTCACCCAGAGAGATGCCGTTGAGCGACACGTTTAACACATCATCGTTAAAGCTATGGCACAGCAAGGCGTTGGGCGTGGCCGCTTTGGCATGGCAACCCATCAGCACAAGGGCATCATAGCTACGGTCTAACGTGGCTACCATGGCAGGCAGTTTAGGCTTGCCACTAATTAGCGTGACGTTAGGCAGGTTAAACACCTCGGCTTCGGCAGAGAGGTTGGCCATACGGGCGTGAGCATCATTAACCACCACTTGCGGTGGTGCTTGCCCTAAGGCAGCGCAGGCCGAGTTGAGCCCTGACATCAAAGCCAATAACTCGGCCTGCAACTGGCGTACCGCCTGCCTGTAGCCAACCTCGTCGGCAGGTTGCGAGGGAAAGACTTGCCGTGGCGAAACGACCCCCGCCACGCCTTCAAGGTCGGCACAGATATACAGGCGTTTAAGCATGTTGCGGTTCGGGGGCTGCTTCGGTGGCAGGCGCATCACCGTTAATAAGCCCTGTTTCGCAAGCGGTACTCTTAAAGGTTTCGCCAGTTTTGCGGGCAGTTTCGGCCAATTGCGACGAGATTAACTCAGCCTTGGCTTTTAACTTGCTTGTAGCATCGCTAATTTGGGCAATAGAGGTGTCTACGCCTTCTTTAACGGTGTCCATGGTACGGGTGTAGCCTGTGGTAATGGCATCTTTACCGGTATCGTAGCGGTTTTTGGCTTCGTCTTGCAGCAATTTACGGGTTTCTTCGCCGCTGCGGGGGGCAAGTAAAATACCCAACAGGGCACCCAGCAGGCCACCAATAAGGGTTCCCATTAAAAATTTCTCGAGTGAATTATTAGGCTGACTCATCATCAACACTCCTTTGCTTCGTTTTTTCTTCATCAACTTAAGTAATAACAACATCAACATCATCATGGTTAGGCACTGCCGTTACTTGGCTACCATGCCAGCTAACCCTTTACCTAACACTTTACTGGCTTGGCCAAGGGTATGCCACCAGCCTAACAAGGTTTGGCCACCTTCGGCCACTTTAGGCTTAAGGGCAGCCAGGGTGTCCTCGGTAGCATCAGCAAGGGTATGGAGCTTACCAATCAAAGCCTCGGCGTGGTGGGTTAACGCACGCAAGTCTTTTACCATGGGGTAGATGTCAAACCTCGCCACGGTGACCAGCTCTAGCACAGCCCCTAACAACTTGGAGACTTTATAGAGCAGCAACACCCCCAACGCCCCAAGAGGCAGCAGTAAAACAGAGACAACCATCACCAGCTTGGCCAGTTGGGCATCCAGTGCAGGTAAGGCAAGTACGGTGGGTTCCATGGGCGAGATCGCTCCTACAAAAAATCTAAAAACCTAATAAAAAGGTAGGGGGGTCACGCCTCGTGTGACGAGGCCGCCTCTTCGCGACGTTTGGCACGTGCCATGCGCCTAGCTTTACGGCGTTGCTTTAGGGTATCTAGGGCAAACTCCCATTGGGCTTGGCGTTTACTCACCAGTTGGCGGGTGGGGCTATAAGGGTTTTGCCAATCGGCCTGCATTTGTGCGGGTAGGGTTTGTGCCAAGTGGCGAGTGTCTCGGCCACTACGGGGGGTAAACAACAGCGCAAAGGTAGACCCTAAGGTACTGCCTATCAGCACACCTAACAGTAAAGGCCACCAAGCCTTGGTAGCTTGGCGCAAAGGGCAAGGAGCATTAAAGGGTGACATACAGCAGCACCTTGTAGCAACAGCAAACAAACACAAGCAAAAGAGAGAGAAAACATCCCTTAAGGTAAGTAGTATAGCACACTTGTTGTACCAGCCCCAAGCCCCTACCGTTTAAATTCGTGTTTATTTAAGGTTTAGCACCTATAGGTTGCTGCCCCCAGCCATTGTAACAATGGGTTGCAATGCGTACCATCTACCCCCAGTTACCCTAGCGTAATGGCCACACTGGCCGATACTGACGGTAGTGGCTTTTGAAGCTAACCTTGGTGTGAGCAAGCCTCCACTGAGTGCATGAGCTAACCCACCCCAAAGGCTGAAACCAAGCATCAATGCCTTACACTGGTCAACAGCTTACTTACCTGCGGACCTTGAGACGAGAACCACCATGACCATGACCACCTCCTCACGCTATGATTCGGGCGCACGCACCCAAGGAGCAAAACAAGGGCGCAGAGGCTCGGGCGGTAGCTTGGCCAGCGGAGCCGATGAGCTAGACGATGACGAAGCCGATATGGGCGATGCCGATGACGGCCTGAACCCCTTTGTCCTGCTAGACGATGACAACTCCCTTGACGATGAGACCGAAGAAGTCGCCCAAGAAGATCGCTCTAACGCTGATGACAGCGTAAAGATTTACCTGCAACAAATTGGCCGTATTAAACTGCTCAACTCTGAGCAAGAGCTAGACGTGGCTCGCCGCATTGCCGAAGGCGACGAGCGTGCCAAAGACCAATTGGTGAATGCCAACTTACGCTTAGTGGTGAGCATTGCTAAAAAGTACATTGGCCGTGGCCTGTCGTTTTTAGATTTGATTCAAGAGGGCAACCTTGGCCTTATTCGGGCTGCCGAAAAGTTTGACTACAAGCGTGGCTTTAAGTTTTCAACCTATGCCACGTGGTGGATTCAACAATCCATTACCCGAGGCATTGCGGATAAAAGCCGTACGATTAGGCTGCCTGTACACATGATTGAGACGATTGGCCGAGTGAAAAAAGCCACCCGAGACCTAAGCCACGAGCTGGGGCGTACGCCCCGCCGTGAGGAGTTAGCCGCCCGTTTGGATATCAGCTTGAGTAAGTTGCGTTTGGTGCTAAAGGCCACACAAGGCACCATTAGCCTTGAAACCCCCGTTAACACCAAAGACGAAACCAGCAAGCTCAGCGATTTTCTCATTGACGAAAACCACGAATCACCCGACATTAGGGTAGCGCAAGACAACCTCACCAGCGAGGTGGAGAAGGTGTTGTCCTCACTTCGCCCCCGTGAGCGTGACGTATTAAAGCTTCGCTTTGGGCTGATGGATGGCAACAAGCGCACCCTTGAGGAGATTGGCCAGTTGTTTGGTGTCTCTCGCGAGCGGGTGCGGCAAATTGAAACCCGAGCCATTAACAAGCTGCGTAAATTGTGCCGTACCAACAGGCAAATTGTTAGCTTGCGTAGCTATTTGTAGCCTCCCACCCTCTCCCTTTGGCGAAAACGGAGGGGGAAGCCCGTCTGGCGGGGGAGGCAGAGCCTCCCCCTTGAAGACAACCTGCTATGAAACACTGATGCCTTAGCACTTTGGTTGAGAGGCATTTAACGGAATAAACCTATTGGGTTACACCCTAGGCTTTTAGTTTAGCAAAGGGATCCCACTTGGGGCTTTTCTTCTTGCGCTTGGGGCCGCCGTCGCCTGTGCCAAGTACCCTAGCCAGTTGTAGGTCTAGGGTTTGTAACTCCTCAATCAGTTCAGCATCCGTTGGGGTTTGGGGGATGTAGCCTGACGTGGTGGGCTTGCCGTTGCCTTGGGTTTGGCCGCTTAGGGCGAGCCACAGCTTGGGGTTAACCTTTTGCAACACCAGTTTGGCGGCTTGCAAGGCTTCTTTGGGGCGATTGGCCACGTCGGCCATGGTGGTGAGTAACAAGTCTAGGGCGTTGTTGTAGGCGGTAAGTACCTTGGTGGTGGTACTGTCTACGGTGGGGGTGGCGATGGTTGACATAACAAAGGTACCCTCTAGTAGTGGGTGCTGGTGCAATTGTTTGTAAATTAAACGCTTGCCCCTTGGCCAGTGGAAACAAACGCTTGTGTATTGATAGTATAACCTATCTTTTTTGCAAAGCATAGCGAAGGAAATTTACGATTTTGACCAAAACGCCCCCTGCCCACAAGGGGAGGAGGCAGTTAAGTGGCGTAATAGCTATTTATGAATGGTTGATTTGATGACGCTCGTACCTGTCTCACTGACAAACTTGCGTACTTGTTTGCTGGTATCTTTCACAGATTCGTCAACCAATCGAAAACCTTGGGGTATAAACTTGGGGTCGGCAAATTGTTGACCCCAGTCGCCCACCTTACCCGCAAAACTCAAGATGTCATCAGCCGTGACAAGGTTACCCAAAGAAGAGACGTGGAACGGGTTGCTTTGCTTTAAATGCAAGTCAATGAGTTGGGGTTGAAGTTGTTCTAAATAGGGTGCTAAATCTTCCCATTTACCTGTGCGTATAGCCTTCCTGAAGTCTGGGTCTGTTTTCGGATGGCCAGCAAGCAGTTCATCTCGTCTTAAGGTTGAGATTAGCTCGTCTGCGTAGCTATGTAGAAAGTTAGATAAGGGGGACGCAGCAAGGGCATCGTTAAGCTGTTTCAAAAACTTGGGTGTGGCTAAACGCTCCATCATCTCGGGGGCAAGTAGCGATTGAGGCTTAGGTAACACGGTATCCCCAACCTTACTCAAGGCCTCCATAACCTTTAGTTTGGCTTGGTCAGCTTCAAGGGGCGAGGCGGCTTTTTGTGCGGCAGTAAAGTGGTCAATCAACGCCTGTGCGGCTTCTTCAACCGATATAGCCTTAGGTTCTAGGGGTTTAATTTTGCCCGCTTGTTCCAGTTGCTCAAACACATCAGCTTCAGGGATGACTCCCACTTCTTTAGGGGCATCCAAAACGGGGGTTATTTGTCCGTTTTCTATGGCTTTATCAATCCACTTACCGCCAAAAGCGGTTTTGTTAAGCACAGGGGAGAACGCAAGATTTGTTGAGAGCATGGGTGGGCATCCTTTAAAAACGGCCTAAAAGAGAAAGATATGCCCCAATAAAGTCTCTCAAGCGGGGGAGTTGCCCTGCTGGTGGTGTAACACTTTGTAAAGGGGTGTCACCTTTTGCCCTTGAGCTGGCTTGATGCTGATACATCACCCTTTTGCCGTCATCCGCACTTAGAGAGAGTCTCCCCACCATGAGTAGCCTACCCCCTACCACCACCACCAGCACCGTCCCCACCCCTGGGCAGGCCAACGGTATTAACATTACCATCGTCAACCCCAACACCACCGTGGGTAGCGATGGTAAAGCCACCACCACCGTCCCCCCGCAAGATACCTTTGCCCCCACGGGCGCACCCCCCTCGCCTCCCCCCACCTACACCAACCCCCAAGAACACTTGATGGTGGACTACCAACAGGTGATGGACAAATACAACCAAGCCCAACAAGCTCGGCAAGATTACCTACAAGCTGCCCAACAGTACGAACAACTCGGCGGTCAACTTAACGACCGTGCCTATAGCCAGTTTGAAGCCTCGCAACCGCCTAGCCCCCTGCCCTTAGCAGGAGCTTCGGGCTACGGGCCTGGGTTATTGCCCCAAGGGCAAGGCGGGGGCGCACCCGCTACCCCTCCCACGGGCGACCCTAACGCCATGATGGCCAGCCTGATGCAAGACCCCCAAGCCATGGCACAAATGCAGCAACTAGCCAGCCAAATGACCCCACAACAAATTCAGGCCATGGCCAGCGACCCCGCCGTGCAGCAACAGCTAGCCGCCTTAGGTATGTCGCCCGAGATGGTACAGGGCTTACTGGCCAATGCACCCCAAGGCAACCCCGCTGGCGCAGCGCAAGGCGGAGGCCAACCGCCCGCCCCCGCTCAACCCGCACCACCCAACCCTGCCCTCACCCCGCAAGATTTACAGGCCGCCCAAGCCCTTGCCGCCCAACTGTCACCGCAAGACGTTGATGCCCTGATGAAAGACCCACAAATCCAACAACAGCTAGCGCAACTACAACAAAGCGGCGCCTTAGGCCAACAACCTCCAGCTCAAGGCTAGACTTGCCCCTACCAAGCCAACTACACTAGGCTTACCATGATGTCTCTGTCCCCTGCGCCTGCTTTTTTACCCACACCGCCCGTGGGAGCGACCACCCCTCGCCCCTTGGCCACGCCTGCCCCTATGCAGGGATGTAACACGGCGGCGTGTTATTGGCAGACCTTGCCCACGCAACAGCTCAACAGTTTTATCGCCCTGCCCATGGCGCAAGTGGCTGGCTTACCCCAAGCTGATCAACTCAAACTGCTCACCGCCCAACGTCTCGCCACCGAAGAGGTGATGAAACGAGGCCAAGGTAACTACGCCAGCCTGAAAGCCTTGGCGCAAGTGGTCGGCTCCCCTGCTAAGGCCTCGCAACCCTTGGCCGTGCAGCAGGCTGTTACCGTTAACAGGCAGGCAGCATTATGGGCGTTGGCGTGGCTCAATCGGCAGCAGGTGCTGGCGTCGCCACAGGTGATGCCTTTGGGGTTGGACGTGGTGGCTAGTGTGCTTCGGCATCCGCAAGAGAGTGTGGCCGTGCAGGTAACGGCCATGCAAACGGCTCGGTTATGGTTGCTGCCCACCGCCAAAGGGGCAGGCGAAGTACAAATGGCCAAGGGCGTTAAGCAACTGTTTACCTTAGGCGAGCAATCGCCGTATTTGGCGGTACGCTTACAGGCCAAGGCGGGCTTGGCCAACCTGCCCTTACCAGCACCCACGGGGTTGGTGCAACGCCAAGCTTGGCAAGCTTAAGTTTCTCTCTCTAAGGGAGTGGGTGGGAAGGTGGTACCCATGACGACACTACTGAATACCGAGGAGATAACGCTGGCCTGTCAGCAGGCGGGCTTTACCTTGGCAGGAGCCATCCCCGCCCCGCTCCTCAACCAACCCGCCGAGGCGATGCAACACTACCTAGCCCAAGGCTACCACGCCGATATGGCGTGGCTGGCCAGTCATCTCCCCTTTAAGCGCACCCCCGCCCTACTGATGGAAGGCACGCAAACCGTGGTGTGCGTGGCCTTGGTCTATGGCCCCGAGCCGTCATCGCCCCTGCCCCACTTGCCTAAAATCGCCCGTTACGCTCGGGGTAAGGACTACCACAAGGTGGTGCGAGGGCTGCTTAAACAGGTGTTGGCCAGCTTACAAGCTACGTATCCCACGTTGCGGGGCAGGGCCTGTTGCGACAGTACCCCTCTGCACGACAAAGCTCTGGCTGTGGCGGCGGGCTTGGGCTGGCAGGGCAAGCACGGGCTGGTGATTCACCCTAAGGCAGGCTCGTGGATGGTGTTGGGGCAGTTGTTGCTTAACTTGCCCCTGGCGGAGCCAACGCCTGTGCCACTGGTGGCTAACCACTGCGGCCGATGTACCCGCTGTATTGACGCTTGCCCTACCGATGCCATTGTGGCCAACGGCGTGGTGGATGCCAACCGCTGCCTTGCCTACTGGACGATAGAAAACACCACGGCTGAGGAGCTTCCCCCTGCTATTGCGGAGAATTTGCAGGGCTGGCTGTTTGGGTGCGATATTTGCCAAGAGGTTTGCCCGTGGAACGAACGCTTTGCCGAGGGGTACGTGGCAGAGCATCCCCCGCACGCTGCGTTTACCCGTAGGCCAGAGGTGACGGACTTGACGGCAGAGGCTTGGCTGGCGATGGACGAGGCCACGTTTGCCCAGCGGGTGACGGCCAGCCCCTTGCGTCGTACGGGGTTGCCTACCTTACAGCGTAACGCAAGAGCGTTGTTGGGGAATTTAAAATAAAGCGTCATAATTAAAGTACTAAAATCTCAGGGCATTTGCTGGTATTAGCTCGGCAAAAACGAATCGAGCCGTAGGCTTGTCTGTGTGCCGAGCGGGTGGAGCGAGCCTCGCATTTGGGGGTAAGCAGTAGGGGGCAAAAGCCCCCTCTGTGGGGGAGCGCGAGGGGAGACCACCCCTCGCATCAGCCAAAATAAACCAAACCTAGGCTTGACAACTCGATACGAAGCACTGAACCTTTAATTTTTGGCACTTTGGTTGTGAGGCATTTTAAAAATACCTCAGCCTGACCGTGTAACAACTGGGTTAAAAAGGCTTCGTCATCCACCAATTCAATCGATCCTTGTTGTACAGCCTCTAGCCTTGAGCCAATCTCTTGCCGAATCCAATGGCTTTGTTCTGGCGAAAAACAGATCCTTCGGGCAGTGAATCGTGAATGGTCATAAAACTTGCCTTACATTGGTTCGTCTCTCTTCTTTATTATGATGGCTTGTATAACCAATAATATCACTATTTTGCATCAATTAACGCTCGATGGTGAGTATTAAGCATTACGCTTATCACTACGACTCATTGTTAAGACTAAGCTGTGCTTTTTAGATAAGGCTTCCGCACCTGCTACGCTTCTCGCATGTTATGTTGATGACACCGAACAAACCAAAGAGAGAACACAGCCATGGCTACCTCGTTTAACGCTGAAAAAACCAAACCCACCGACGACACCAAAAAAGCCAGTCACTTGCCCGAAGACAAGCAGCCCAAAGAAAAAGAAGCTGAAGCCCCTAGCGTGGTTGTTGGCGACGAGCCGCTTGATGAAACCGTTCACCCTGATTACACTGGCCAAGAGAAGCACCTTGACAAAGCAAAAACACCCGAACAGCCAGACAAAGACCCACATCACAAAAAAAGTGATAAACCCCAACCTGTAGCCAACCGATAAGTTAGAGCGCAAGTACGTTTTACTCACGACGGTTTTAAGTGATGGCTTTACCCACTCATCTGTAGAGAGATAGACACGCATTGAGGGTGACTAGGCTCACAATGGCGTGGTTCAAAGTTTATCCCTGCTTGTTTACCCCCCTCCCAATAGGAGGGGGGTTTTTTATTGTAGGACTTACGCAGACGGCACTATCTTGGCCACTAACTTTGTCATAATGATAACGATGTTCGTCATTTATTACGTATAAAATCCTTACATCTTATATCATTTTTCCTCGTTATCGGCTCAATCTAGCACCCTCTTCGTAAGTCCTCTTTGGGAAAGCTTACGCAGAGTGCCTAGCCCACAAAGCCTATTTTTTTAAGGGGTTGTTGGCAAGCTTCGGCACACGAGGGAGAAGGGTTAGCCTTACCCCCCTGTGCTGGAGCGGCGGCAGCTTGGTTGAGCCAACCCTGTACCCAAACGTGAGCATCGTCGTTTTTGTGGAGTACGGCTTGGTTGCTTTGCCCGCTAGCTGCTGCCCATGCCACAGGTTGGCTTTGGCTTAATAAGGGCTTACCCGTGGGCAGGGTCAGCTCCTCGGGTTGATCGGGGTGTTGGTACGTTGCAAGGCGTTTTATGGCGATGGCTTCCACGTGGGGGTTCCAGTTGCTGTACACCATGGGGTGTGTGTTCAGTTTGTCTAGCAACAGGTTAAAGCAGCTATCGCAGGTGACGTTGAGGGCTTCGCTGGGCTTTTTTTTGTTGTTGCACAGGTAGCAAGTGGCACTGCTATGCTGTAACAAGTTGTTGTTTTGGCTGAGCCGCTTGGGGAACCACAGAGCAAACAGAGTGGCTAGCTTGTCTTCTTTCCACGGGGTGCGGGTGGCCAGCAGGTGCATATCAAGGTAAGGGTACACCTGCCTAAGGTATTTAAAGGCTTGGTGTTGGTTATTGTTTGCAGCTTGGGTGTTAAGTGATGGCATGGTGGGCATCTTTCGCACAAAACAGCGTGGGTGACCTAAGGGTAGTATCGGCTAATACGGTAAAACCTTAGGCTTAATACGCCATGTAACGGAGCTAACCTGTAAACTTTGCAACAGAAGCCTTTGCCAACCCTGCGCTTTGGCCGATACTCTAGGCAGATAAGGAGGCGACCACCATGTTTAAACTGCTCAATTGGCTGCTGCTGCTTGCCAGTTTAAGCCACCCCTCCCTTGCTTTGGCGGCAACGCCCCCTAGCGAGGCCTTGGTAGACGTACTCAAGCCCATTAACGCCCAAGAGGCACTCATTGCCCCCTTCCCCCCAAGCAACCGAGCTGACCCCCTGCTGGGCCCGTTGGCCTACCCGCTAGAAACGCAAATCGACCGCTACCAAGAGAAAATGGCTCCGCTGCAAACGCACTTGTTGGGTATGAGTAAGCACTTGGCCGCCAATGCCACACAGCCCCTGGCCTTGCAATGGTTTGCTGCTAACACCGCCTTTGGCGTGCTACTTTGGCAACGCATTGAACCTTACCTTAACGAAGAAGAGCGTGCCTACGAGGCGACTCGCCTAATGCAAGTGGCCTTAGCCAACCTCAACGAAGCGCAACAGTTTTGGCGAGAACGTAACGACACCCAACGTCCCTTTAGAACCCAAGCCTACAGTGTGAGTGATGACGACTACACGCTGAGGCTTAAAGTGCTGGCTGCCCGAGAGGCCTTGGCCGAACTGGAACGCCTCAACACCGTGAGTACCGAGGTGTTTCAAGGGTTTACACCACAAGAGGGGCATCCGTAATGGTAGTAGGGCGTGGAGGGTTAAGGCTAGGCATCGTGCTAACGCTGCTGCTAAGCCATAGCGTGATGCCTGTGGTGTGGGCTAAAAAAAACCCTACGGCTCCACCTGTGGTTACCCGTAGCGACGAGGTGCTGACCTACGTCACCCTACAAGCAGGTACTCGGTTACTGTGTGTGGCCGAAACCCCCATCCACACAGA
>JBIKUS010000018.1:0-22929 GCA_044347425.1 Vampirovibrionales bacterium
CCACTAGCTTTTTGCGGTCTTCAAGCTGTTCCGCTTTGGTCTTAATTGGCTTGCCTTTTGTGTTGTTCATTCAACCATTGTAACACAAAACCTTAGTATTCAAATAGTTTAATTTGTCGGAGGTATAGCTTCGTGCCATCATCAACGACGGGGGCAAGGGTTTCCAATACTCAGGCATTTAAGTTAAGCAACTTTTTTCTAACTACTGTCGCTCCTCAATTTGGGGCAACGCATTACGTCAGAGAACCCTTACCTGTGGTCTCTTATGCTGGCTTAATGACTGGCAGCCGTGAGGCTGAAGATGACTTCCTACAATCTTTAACAAGTTGTGGTGCTGTAGTCTTGACTGATATGCCCAAAGGACTCACTGAGCATCTAAAACCTTTGCAAGAGTCGTTTTTACAAGCCAGTCTTCAAGAAATACCCAAGGGCTTTCATGGTATTCATCGTCAACCTTGGGATGGTTTCCATAATAAAGTCATGCTGTCAATGATGTCGGAGCTTTATCCACAATTTGACCCTAATGATCCCAAATTCGAGATACGTGATTCAGAGAGTTACTTTATTATGCCTCACTCTCAGCACTTCCCTAATGATGGAATGGCACAACATGGGCCAGCTTATCAAAAAGCTGCTGTGGACTGGGGTACTGAGATGGTTAAAGTACTCGTTAAGCGAGCCAAAGAGCTGGGGCTAGAACATGCTGACTCGTTATTAGATATGGTGCAGTCTTCAGACGGTTCACAACCCCATGCTTTTCATACAACAAGGTTACTCCATTACCCCAAAATGGGAACTCAGAAATTTGACGAACTTGAAGTTGAACTCTCGAGTCTGCAAAGTAAGTACCCCAAATTTCAACTGCCTAAAGCCTTATACCAAAGGTTAGCCCCACATTACGACGAGGATATCTTTACGCTTCTTCCTCCAGAGCTAACAGCAGGCTTAGAGATACAAGACCCCAAGACGAAAGAATGGATTTCGCCTAACCCAACAGGCAAAGAAAACCGTTGGGTAGCTATTGCTGGTAGCCCCCTTCAATTTATGACGCAAGGCACTAAAATGGAAGTACAGCCTGCCAAGCATCGGGTGATTGCTCACAAGAAAGACATGGATAAAGACCGTATCTCTTTTGCAACCAAGATACAAGTTCACCCTAAAAAGCAGTTTGTTAACCTTGAAACAGGGCAACCAGTAGCCAACCAACCCAAAAGTACCATTGCTTATTATCATAAGATTTGGACAGACCGAAATAGTAAGAAATTTGATGCTGCCTTGACGCTACCTACCTTGAAAGAACTGGAGCAACGCTTTGATGCCTTAGAAGCTGCTCAGGCTAAAAGCTCATAATTGAGGCCAGCTATGGGCAAGCAAAACCCCTACCAACCTTACCCTAGCAGAGCTTAGCCAAACGCCCCCTTGGCAGCAGGGGCAAGCACCCCTATACTGGTGATTGTTACCGCTTTTGCTTAGGTAGGGTTGCCCTTGTCTGTTGTGCCTGTTGTGTCCCCCTTTGCTTGGCCGTTAAGCCAGCTTAGCCTTGTTGAACCTTACCCCTGTTTGCTCACCCTGCCTGCCGTATGGGCAACAGCGTTGGAGCCTCACCTGCCACGCCTGTTGGCGCAACTGCCATGGCCAGAGCCTGCCCACCCCTTTACCCATGCCCTAACCGTAGCGGGTTTGCCCCTACTCATCGCCTGCGCCCCCTCGCAACACGACGAGGGTGGGCAGCGAGAGGTACGCATCTTTACCCACCAAGCACGGCATGAGCGGTGGCTGGCACACCTTGCCCAACAAGCAGGCCAACCACCTGATGCGGTGCTTACCCAACACCTTGAGGCGTTAAGGCTGGCAACCCAGGCCATGCATACCGCAACAGCCTCAACCCTATGGCAACGGCTGAGCCACCACCACGACTGGCCGAGTTTACCTCTACAAGCCGATGCCAGTTTACAACAGGTGATGGGGCATGTGCTAAGCCCGCTGGCGCAAAGCCTAGCGGCTTATCGCCCTTCTGTCATGGAGCGGGCGAGCAATGCGGGGCTGGATATGCTGACCAGCTTGCCATGTTTGCAGGCTCCGCTATTGCGTTTTATTGCCCTTTTGCCCACGTTGGCTTTTGATCGTTCGGGTGAGTTGCTTAAAACGGCTACGCTAGACCTATTGACGGCCATTGAGGCACAGGCGTACCTGCTCCCCTTTTGGGTGAAGCCTTTTATGGCCTTTAATAAGTGGGATGTGGGTATTACCCCTGCCCCCATGTTGGCGTGGGGCATACACACGGGCGTTAAAACCATGGCGCAACGCTTTATCGTGCCAGATTCGCCCAGCCACATACGCAAACAACTGAAGCAACTGCACGCCACGGGCAGGCTCGCCACGTTTGACCCTCTCGGCGAGTTGGTGGTGACCCCCACCGAGGCAGATACCTACCTGCAACGAGTCCTCACCCTGATTAACACGCTACACAAGCAAACCAAGAGCTTTAAAGGCCTTGTAAAAGGTGTCCCTGCTGCCCATATCTCCATTAAAGTCACCGCCCTGACCCACGACCCCAACCCAGCCGATGTTGAAGCAACGCTGACCACCGTCGGGCCCCGCTTGCGGCAGATTTTGCTAGCTGCGCAAGCCAAGGGCGTATTTATTAACATTGATGCCGAACACATCGCCTACCGAGACTTGGTCTTTGAGCTGTGGCGTAACGTACTTCTCACCACGCCGCAACTGGCCACTTACGCCCATACAGGTATTGTGGTGCAAGGCTACTTAAGAGATGCGTCGCAACATTTGCAGGCCATTATTGCCTTAGCCAAAGAGCGCAACCTGCCCGTCCCCGTCCGTTTGGTAAAGGGCGCGTATTGGGATGCTGAAACCACCGAAGCACTCGACCACGGCCACCCCGCCCCGCAATGGCTGAACAAGGCCGAAACAGATGCTCACTTCAGGCAGTTAATACTGCAAGGGCTGGCGGCATCGCCTTGGTTACCCTTGGCCATTGGCTCGCACAACGTGGCCGACCACGCCTTTGCCGAGGCGGTGCGTTCAACCCGCTACCCCGAGGCTCCACCGATTGAACACCAGTGCCTACGCAACACCTACGAGGCGTTGTCTTTGGCGATGGCGCAACAGGGTTGGCTTGTACGTGATTACGTCCCCTTGGGCAATTTGTTGGTGGGCATGGCGTATTTGGTACGCCGAGTGCTAGAAAATGCCAGCCAGCTGGGCGTATTAGCCGCCAGCAGGCAAGGCACGGCCACGGCCAATGCGCTCATCAGCCCTACCTCACTCACCTTACCCCAGCGAAGCGTTGCCAATTTAGAAGCGAGCCAGCGCAACCCTGATCCTCAGCTTATGGCTAACGTAGCCAGCCCCGCGGAGGCGTTTGCCAATACGCCCCCCTTACGGTTGTATCTAGCTGATGAAAAACAGACAATAGACGACGCTTTAGCCGCTTGGCAACCCTTGGCCGAAGTCGTCAACCAAGGCTTTTCGGGGGAGATTGTGGAGGTGACTTCGCCGTCGTCGCCCAAAACTGTGGTGGGGCGCATTGCCGAGGCCACTCTTGAGGAGGTCTCTACCTGTGTAGCTACGGCTTATGAGCAACTAAAGTATGGGGAGTTTGACGCTTCACACCCTCTCCCTTCGGGAGAGGGAAGGGTGAGGGACAGCCAAGTTATGGTGCTAGAGGGTCGTCCCTCACCCGCTACTGCCGTAGCGGCCTCTCCCGAAGGGAGAGGCGATGATGCGCTTCTGGTGAGAGAAGATGGAGAGGGCGTTTTGCCTTGGCCGTCGTGGCCTGTTGAGGCTCGCTCGGCGGTGCTTGGCAACGCTGCCCAACTTCTGTTGGCTCAACGCCCCGCCTTAGCTGTACTCATCAGCCACGAAGCGGGTAAAGCCCTGCCCGAAGCCCTTGCCGACGTGGATGAGGCCGTGGACTTTCTCAACTTTTACGCTCGCCAAGCGGTAAGTTTAGCTAAAACGCATCGCCCTGTAGGCGTGGTGGGGGTCATCGCCCCGTGGAACTTCCCCTTAGCCATACCCTGCGGTATGACGGTGGGAGCCTTGGCGATGGGAAACCCTGTCATCCTGAAAAGTGCCAAGCACACGCCTCTTATCGCCCAAAAACTGGTCGATATCTTACATGAGGCGGGTGTCCCCAAGGCGGCCTTGCACCATGTGGTGGGCGGCGGCTCGAGTGTGGGGCAAGCCCTGCTGGATGATGAGCGCATCGCCGCTTACGCCTTTACAGGCTCGTGCGAGGTGGGGATGCACCTACTACGCACGGGGTTAAAGCGGTGGGTGACGCACCCCGCCACGGGGCAACGCCAACCTGTGCGAGTGACGGCCGAAATGGGGGGCAAAAACGCCCTTATTGTTACCGCCAATGCTGATGTTGACGAGGCCGTGAGTGTGATTGTACACAGTGCGCTAGGCCATGCGGGGCAAAAATGCTCTGCCCTAAGCCGTGTGGTAATAGATGAACGGTTGGTGCCGCATGTGGCTCCTCGCTTGGCACAGGCGTTGCAGGCCACGGCAGCGGGTAAGGCCACGGCGTGGCGCACTCGCCTTAACCCAGTAGCTACCCCCGCCGACCAAAAACGCCTCATCGGTTTTGCCGAAAAGGCCGTAGCCGAAGCCACCGAACACGGCGGGCGAGTGTGGTGCGACGACAGCCAAGCCTACCACGCCCCTAACAACCCCGACGCACCTTGCTTAGTGGGTCCCGTGCTGGTACAACTCCCCGCCGAGCGAGCGACACACCCCGACAGTTGCGCCCAAGCTGAGGCTTTTGGCCCCATTGTTCACCTGCTGCCCTATAACGGCGAGCTTGAAGAGGCTGTTAGGCTGGCCAATGCCACGCCCTTTGCACTTACGGCGGGCATTGTCAGCCAGTCAGCAACCGAGGTGGACTGGTTGCTACCACGGTTGAAAGCGGGTAACGTCTATGTTAACCGTAACATTACGGGGGCAAGGGTGGCTATTGAACCCTTTGGCGGCTTTGACCATAGCGGTACAGGCCCCAAGGCGGGTAGTGTTGATTACCTTAAGTTTTTTGGTTTTTGCCCCTCTTACCCTCTCCCCTCGGGAGAGGGCAGGGTGAGGGACGGCCAAGTATTGGTGTTAGAGGGCCGTCCCTCACCCGCTGCTCCCGCAGCGGCCTCTCCCGAGGGGAGAGGCGATGATGCGCCTCTGGTGAAAACCGTGGAAGCCTTGCACCTGTTACCTCACGCAGAGGTGGGGTATGCGCCACAACGGCATCCGCAAGCAGAGGCACAGAGGCAATTTATACAAAAGCTGGCAGAGCTTGCAAACGCACACCCCTCGCTAGCATCGGTATTGGCTGAACCCCACTGGCAGAGCTTTGTGAGCAAATTGGGTGATGAAGGTTATGCTTTGTTGAGTAAAGGGTCGGCTAACTTGCCGTTAAAGGGGCAGGCGAATCGGAATCGCTTTTTACCCGCTCTGTCTCGAATACTCGTAGTGGCCTCGGGGGCTGCGCCGTGTGCCTTGGTGTTGCGTCACTTATTGGTGGCCGCTTGGCTACACACCCCCGTGGGGGTCTTGCTCACAGGCGAGGCTCTTGCCCATGCCGAGGCGTGGCAAGCCGTAGTTGCTGCCTTTGCTCCACCTGAAAGTGGTGTGGTGGTACAGGGCTGCTTAGGCGATTTGCCCGTGCTTTATCAGCAAACTGCTTGGCCGCTCACTGTGGTGCAAGGCGATGAGGCCACGGTACAGAGTGTGCAACAGGCGTTAGCTCCTGCCGTGGGGCGTTGGCCTAGCATGGGTGTTGTGCAAAGCGCACTCCATGGCTATGGTAACGATGCCGTGGCCGTGTTGTCTCAGCACGTGCGGGTACAGGCCGAAGCCATTAACCTCATGCGTCACGGTGCCTTATTGGCTGACAGTGAGTAGGCCTACTTGGCCGTAACGTAAGGGTTATGTTGGCGTTCTTGTTCAAGGGTGGTCATTAGCCCATGGCCTGGTAACACCCAAGGGTCGGCGGGTAGGGTGTAGAGGCGTTGCTTGATAGACTTACCCAATTGGGTGCTGTCGCCCTGCCATAAATCAGTACGGCCAACACCTCGCCTAAAGAGCGTGTCGCCACTGACGAGTAGACCAGCATCGGCTTTAAGGTTAGTAAAGCCTAAACCCTTGTCCTCAATCCATAACTGCTCTGCCCCTACGCCTGCAAAGTAAAAACACACCGACCCTGGTGTGTGGCCTGGTGTACGCAATACCTTGCCCCCTGCCAAGAGGGGTTGCTCATGCTCAAACGATGCATCCGTATCAGCAAAGACGGCTTGTAGTGGCGGTGGTACATTAAATAATCTGCATTGTTCGTGTACCATTTTCCACAAAAACACGTCGTTGTGTTGCAGGTAGACTTTTGCCCCCGTCGCCTCTCGCAGGGTTTCGGCGGCAAGGATATGGTCAAAATGGGCGTGCGTAATATAGATAGCCTTTAAGGGGAAGCCCGTGGCAGCGACTTTTTTGAGCAACACGTCAGCGTCGCCCCCAGGGTCAATCACAAAGCAAGCTTGTGCTTCAGGGTCGGTAGCGACGACAGTATTACACTGGTACACGCCTGTTTTAAATAGGCTAAACTGGGCAACGGCTGCTGGTGTTTCGCTACACATACGGGAGGTTCGACTCACTTAAGGCTGTAAGGGCGATGGTTTGGGTTGAGCATCGTAGACCACTTGCTCAATCTGTTCAAAAAAGCCTTCTTCGGTCAGTTGCTGTTTAAGGGCGGCAGCTCGGCGTTCTTCGGCCTGCTGCTGGTGTTGCAACAGGTCGTTATATTCCTTTAGGGTGAGTACCTTATCAAGCTCAAGGCCGTAAGCTTTTTGTTGAGCAAGATATTTGGGTTGGCCATTAATGAGGTGTAAAATAGCCCCTTCGTCTAGCGTGGCCAGCTTGTCCAGTACTTCGGGTACGTTAGTGGTGCAGAATACCGTGGTTTTGTGGCCGTCGCACACGTTAAAGCCCAGCACACGTCGGCGTTCCACCACAAGGCCTTTAAAAAACAAGGGCCACGCTTCGGGGCAGGGCGAAGGCTGTTGAATGAGCGAGAGATTGGGCTGGTCGGGGCATTGGCCTAGCACCAGTTGGTAAAAAGCGAAGGGTGTCATAAAAAAGAAACTACAAGCAGGGATAAATACAACAGTTTTATCTTATAGCAAGCACAGGGGTGTTGCAAAGCGTTGACTAATAGCCTGTTTTTTCGTCGATAAAGCGTACTTGGTTGTCTGCCCCAAGTTGAAAGAACCTGTCGTGGATGCAGCGTACGGCAGCATCAGCTTCGGCACGATCCACCAAGCAACTAATTTTAATCTCGCTGGTCGAGATCATCTTGATGTTGATACCTGCATCAGAGAGGGCGTTAAACATATCGGCGGCAATACCAGGGCGATCAATCATGCCCACACCCACCACGCTCACCTTGGCAATAGCTTCATCTACCTGAATGGATTCGCCGCCAAGTTGCGGGAGCAGGGCTTCCATCAGGGTGATGGCCTTGGGCAAATCGCCACTGGCTACGGTAAAGGCAATGTCGTTGGTTTGGCCGTCGGCACCTAACGATTGGATAATCATATCCACACTGACACCAGCTTGCGCCAGTTGGTTAAACACTTGGGCGGCAATACCAGGTTGGTCGGGTACGTTCACCACGGCAAGCCGAGCTTGGTTTTTGTCGCAGGCGACGCCCGTAACGGGAAGGGGATGTTGTAAAGCGTTTTCGTTCACCACAAGGGTTCCTTTATTTTCGGGTTGAAAGGTACTGCACACACGCAGGGGTACGTTAAGCCGACGAGCCGTTTCGACGCTACGGGGGTGGAGTACTTTAGCCCCCAGCCTCGCCAGCTCCATCATCTCAATAAAAGCAATCTCGTTTAAGCGCACGGCGTGTGGCACAATGCGAGGGTCGGTGGAAAACACCCCAGGTACGTCGGTATAAATGTCGCAACGGGTGGCGTTAAGTGCGCCCGCTAAGGCTACGGCGGTGGTGTCGCTACCGCCACGGCCAAGGGTGACAAACTCTTGCTTGCTGTTGGTGCCTTGAAAGCCCGTAACAATGACGATGTTACCATCAGCCAGTAAACGTTGCACTTCTTGGGTGTGAATGGCTTGGATGCGGGCTTTGTTGTACTCATCCTCAACCCTAATACCTGCTTGGTGACCGTTTAGAGCAATGGCTTTGTAGCCCATGTGTTGCAGTGTCATGGCCAACAGGGCAGCCGAGACCATCTCGCCTGTGGCGAGGAGCATGTCAAACTCTCGGCCTTCGGGGTGGGGCATAATGGCTTGGGCTAAGCCAACAAGGCCATCGGTAGTTTTACCCATGGCTGAGACGGTGGCCAGCACCGAAAAACCTTCGTCGTGGGCTTGGGCAACCAAGCTGGCCACGTGCTTAATCTTCTCAACATCAGCCACAGAGGAGCCACCAAACTTCTGTACCAAAATAGCTTTTTTAGCAGAGGGCTGGGGTAGAACAGGACTAGGGGCAGAGGTGGAGGTCGTCGTCATGGCCAAGGGTCGCTTTCGGGGGTGTCAACAGGCTGATGCCTTACTTTACACCGATAAGCCTACCGCTTCAACCTTAGACAAGCGGTGTAGGTTATTTTTAGAGTTTGATGACCTTAACTTATAGCTTAGTAGCGGTTAAGTACCTGTGGTACCAACGTCGGGATGCTGGCCGACTCTTGGCTACGTTTAAGTTGTGTGGCCAATAACCTAGCCGCCTGCTGAGGTAAGCCTCTATTAAGCGAGGGACTTAAAACCTCGTTGAGCTGGCTGGGGGTAAGCAAACCACTGGCACTATGGCGTTTGGCCTGCTCGGGGGTTAACGCATCAACAGGAGACTGGCTAAGCCCTTTGCCATAAACCGTTTTTAAGCTGCTAGGCTGTGCCTGCAAGGGGTTTAAAAACGAGGCCACGATGGGCTGAGGGGCTTGCAAGCCACCTTTACTTAAGGTGGGCTTGGTAGCAAACGCCAACTGCTGGCGCAACACAGGCTGAAAGGGTAAGTGAGCAGGTAAGCGATACCAATGCACGTTAGGCGTTTGCGACACACTTTTAAGTGAGAAGGGCAACACGGCCTGTTCGGCTTTGCCTAGCACACGGTTGAGTACCCCTTCGGCCTTAAGCTTGCGATAGGTCACCACGGCGTAGTACAGGGCAAGGCTTAAGCCAACAAGGCCTAGGCCAGCCCAAAACCATAGGTAGCCTTGCCAGCCTTGCTGTACTTTGTCTTGTAAGGTAGCTTCTAATACGGCAAAGGCTTGCTGAGCTTGAACTTGGCTCAATGCCTGTAAGGGCAATTGCCAAGCTGTACCCACCGTTAAAGACTCTAGCAGGGGTTGGGGCATGGCGATATACGCCGTTATGGGTATGCCTTCGGCCTTGGTGGCCTCCACCTCAGACTGCCAAGAAAGGTCACTGGCAGGTTCGAGGGCGTTGTTGTCAACTAAAAACTCGGCGGCTTCGTCTTGGGTGAGGATTTCTGGCTCAGGGGTGGGGGTGCGTAAGCTGAGTGGTACTTTGGGGTCTACTTTAGCGGTAGAGGCAAGCGCAACAGATCGAGCGGGGGCAGCTTTGGCCACTTGTTTAACAGGCTGCTTAACCACAGTCACTTTGGCCTTTGGGGCTTTAGCTTGAGGGGCAGGCGCAACCTCACTTTGACGCAACGTGTTGGCCAAAGTAGGGGCAGGGCTATCCACCACAGGCGACGCTTCTACCTTAACCAAGGTAGGCGACTCAGGAGCAGGGTCAGTAGCTTGTGCCACACCCGCTTGGTTAACACTTAGCGACTCTTGTTGCGCCCGAGTGTTGGGCAACATCACCTTAACTGTATTACCTTTACCTGGCAGTAGGCGGGCAATGTATTTAGCGTGGTTATCTAACGTAACGGGCAGGCCATTGCTCAATAATTTTGGTGAGAGCTTGGCGTTATCAATCACCACAGCTAAGCTACCATCGGCTTGGGTTTGCGTGGATGTTTTAAGGGGTTGGTTTGCCTGCAAGGCGAGATTAAGATGCTGGCCTTGGCTGCTAAGCTTAAAGCCTTCAACCGTGGCCACATCTTCGGCTTGAGCAAACGAATTACCACCACAGGTTAACGCTATGGTTGCTAGCAACACACAACCCGCCATGAAAGGGAGGCAACGCCCCAAAGCTACAGGTACAACAAATTTGCGTGGTGTGTGGTTGGCCATAAGTTGGCTCCCTTAAAGGTAGGCAGGGTACGTGGCAACAGAGTCACCCCAAGTGTAGCGTTGCAAGCCATCATGGGGTAGCCTTACTGGCCAAGCCTCAACCACTTGATGTAGGGGAAAAGTTACCCGTGGCCTTAATCTTATTTTAACGCTACACTCATTATTACATTTTGTTACTGCTCTGTGCTGTGTGTGCAGTGTTGTGTAGGTTGCTTACGTAGTTTTGCTTATTAAAGGTTGTTATTATGCGTCATGCTCGTCTCACCCATAGGTCACCCTTGCTGCCCCTTAATGCTGTAGCCAACGGTTTACTTGGGTTACTCATGGGCTTGTGCCTCTGTTTAGCCATGGCACATACCGCCAGTGCAGAGCCAGCCTCGCCCCAAAACCCTACCCAAGTGCCTACCACACGCGAGCAAGCACTTATTGTGGTACCACCTGCCAAGTTGTTTTTAGTTAGCACGCTTTACCCCTACGAGCCTCTCACCCGCCGATCGCAATCGCCCTATGCCCTTACGCAGTTTCAGGCGTTATTGGGGCAGGCCTTAGCCAAACAACAAGAAGGCCAGTTGAGCCTTACCCCTAACCGAGAAACGGCAGACTACATTGTTACACTCACCTGTAGTGGGCTACGCCCTTGTTCACGCTACCAGCTGGCTGTGGCCGAAGCCGCTACCCACCAAACCGTGGTGACGTTTATGTTATCAGGCTCGTGGTTGCCTTGGGGCAAACCACCCATTGAGCGTGACAGCCAGCAGTTAGCCAAAGGGCTGTACCACTGGCTAGGCCAAGTTACCCTAGGGCGTGGCGGAGCCTACGACTAACATGATCGGTCATCACTTACACCAGTGGATAGGAGTTAAGGGTTTATGGTAAGCTCGGGGCATTCGTCTTCATCACACCGTCATCAACGTGGGTGGGTGGTGACACCTTTACCCTTTATTCGTGTGGCTTCAGGAGAACAGGCCGAGATGACCGATAAACTCGTCATACAGGGCAAGCGTCCGCTAGTAGGGTCTGTGACGGTATCGGGGGCTAAAAACTCTGTACTTAAGCTAATGGCTGCCGCCCTGCTTACCGAACAACAAGTGACGCTGACCAACGTACCCAACTTAACTGATGTACAAGTGATGGCCAGCCTGCTTGAAAAACTTGGCCGTACCGTTGTTTTTGATACTGCCAACAGCACCTTGACCATTATGGCAGGGCAAGCCACCTGCTTGGCTGCCCCCTATGAGTTAGTAAGCAAAATGCGTGCCAGCTTTAACGTGCTTGGCGCACTGCTAGGCCGTTATGGCGAAGCAAAAGTGCCACTGCCTGGGGGATGCTCCATTGGTAAGCGTGGGGTAGACCAGCACATTAAAGGGCTGCTAGCCTTAGGGGCCACGTTGGATATGGAGCATGGCTTTGTTAACGCTTCGGCCACTCGCCTTAAAGGTGCCAAAATTGTGCTAGATATGCCTAGCGTAGGGGCAACCGAAAACATTTTGTTGGCAGCCGTCCATGCCGAAGGAGCCTCTATCGTCTCGAACGTGGCGCAAGAGCCTGAAATTGTGGATTTGGTCACCTGCCTTAACGCCATGGGTGCCGACATTACAGGGGCAGGCACTGGCACACTGATTATTAACGGCGTAACCCCAGGCCAGCTACACGGCATTACCTACGAGGTGATGCCTGACCGTATTGAAGCAGGTACCTTTATCGCCGCTGTGGCAGGAGCAGGGGGCGATGTGACCCTGAACAAAGTGCGCCCTGACCACCTAGACGCTGTGCTTGATAAGGTGCAGAGCATGGGCGTTACCCTTGACTTACTCAGCCCCACCACCTTACGAGTGGTTCGTGATGTGGAGACCCCCCTCAAAGCCACGTCCATTCATACCACCTTTTACCCTGGCTTCCCCACAGATATGCAAGCCCCGCTGATGACCCTGCTCACCGTGGCCGAAGGCACCAGCATGGTGGCCGAAACCGTCTACGAAAACCGTTTTCGTCACGTGAGCGAGCTTCGTCGTATGGGGGCTACCATTGAGCTTAAAAACGACGTGGCCGTGGTGACAGGAGTGTCGCAACTTTCTGGCGCACAGGTAAAAGCGCACGATTTGCGTGCAGGTGCCGCCATGGTGGTAGCTGGCCTGATGGCAGAAGGCGAAACCCAACTGTTTAACCTGTCGCACTTAGACCGTGGCTATGAAAACCTCTGCGAAAAACTACAAGCCTTAGGGGCAGGTATTGACCGCATCCCCCTTGCCGAAGACGAAGAATCCTTCCAAACGGTGCAAGTATAGGGGGCTTCACGAGATGACCTCACCGCCACCACCCCCACAGCCCTCTCGCCCAAGGCGTTGGTATGATGATGACCCCGTTATGCTGCATTGGTTGGAATGGTTGGAGACCTACCCCGCCGAACTCCAACCCTTAGTGCCTGCATGGTTAGCGCAAGTCTCGCAAGCGTTGGTAGAGCAAGACCAACCACTGCCAACGCCTCCACCAGCAACGTATTGCCACCGCTGGTACGATGCTCACCCACCCTCTGCCCACTTGGTACACGTGTTACAAGTCTTGCCCTTGGCAGAGCGTCGTACGTGGTTAACTCACTTTATGGCAGAGGCTGCTCCTAGCCTCACCCCACCCCCCCACTGACTACTGTCGCCCTTGCTAGCCCCTTTGCCTACGCAACAGGCCAAAGCTTATAGCCAAGCCCTCACCAATCACCAAGCAGGCGAGTTTTATTTGGCACATACCCACCTTGAGGAGGTGCTATGGGTGAAGGAGCCTCATCGGGTAAAACAACTGCTTTGGCAAACCTGTTTGCAAGCCACCGTGTCAGCGCACCATGCCCAACAGGGCAACGTTGTGGGAGCTACTCGATTGCGAGCCAAAGCACAAGGCAAGGCCAAAGGGTTTGCCTTGTTGTACAATAGCTACCCGTTGCCAAAAGCTAGAGGATGGCATCAGGGCATAGTAGTACTAAGCGACTGGCTGTAACCAAGTGTAGAGGTAGCTGTGGACAAAGGGCTAAAAGGGTTAGGTTTTGCGCTAGTCACCAAAGCGGGGAAGTGTTGATTAAGCCACTTACTGACAGGTACGTTAAACGCCCCAATATAGGTTAAATAAGCGGCCTCGCCAACACAAAAGCTAGCAAAGTGAGCCAAATAACGGGGTTGCACCTTTTTAAAGAGACATTCGCCTGCGCCTAAACCTGCAAACATGGCCAAAGGCCCTAGGCTGTAGCGCAGCAACTCTCGTAAGGCCGTGCTGTGTTTTCGTTCGGGCGGGCTTTGCACTAAGGCAGAAAGAGGCATGACCACAGCGGGGGCGCACCACGTCACTAAAAACTCTGTGCGTTGCAATGCCACCCGAGAAGGGGCGTTGTGGCTAGAGACTAAGGGCAGTGGTGTTATCATTAGTGCAATAGGAGTGATGTTTAAGTGATTATTGAAAGTAAAGCATGAACAGAACAGCCCCACCTAGCGTAAACTCATGCTTATATTAGGTGGGGGACTCTCTTTAAGTAAACGTGGCTAACCCCCTAAGCAACGGGTTTAGGGTTGGCGTAGGTATAGCGTTGATGTTTATAGTTACGTACCACTAGACCATCATCGTTAAGTTGCTCAATATAAGTAGGGGATAAGGGGATTTTGCCCCCGCCACCTGGGCCATCTATCACGTAAGTAGGCACGGCATACCCTGTAATGTGGCCACGCAAATGTTCCATAATATCGAGGCCCGTTTGTACTTGCGTCCTAAAGTGGCCAGTACCCGCCACAGGGTCGCACTGGTAAATGTAATAAGGGCGCACCCTTAGCTCCAATATACCTTGCATCAAATCCCGCATCTGCTCGGGTGTGTCGTTAACGTTGTTAAGCAACACCGTTTGGCTAAAAGTAACAATGCCAGCATCCGCCAACCGATTACAGGCTTCGGCCACTTCGGGGGTCAACTCGTTGGTGTGGGTAAAGTGTATGCTCATATACAAGGGGGCATACCGCTTAAGCATGGTGACCAACTGGGGCGTAATGCGTTGGGGCAGGACGGTGGGTATTTTCGTCCCCATGCGTAGCACTTTAATGCTAGGTATGGCACGCAAACGGCTGATAATCCCTTCAAGCTTGCCGTCATCCATCACCAAAGGGTCGCCCCCTGAGATGAGTACGTCTCGCACTTCGGGGTGAGCTTCAAGGTAAGCAAAGGCGGCTTCAAGGTTTACGTCATGTTCGCCACTGCCCACTAGGCGGCTACGGGTGCAGTAACGGCAGTACACGCTACAGGTTTCGTTTACCAGTAGCAGTACACGGTCCGGGTAGCGGTGTACCAAGCCAGGTACTACCATATCGCCGTCTTCACCACAAGGGTCGTCTAACTCTTCGGGTAGGCGAATAAACTCTTGCAGGGTAGGTACCACGGTTTGCCTCAAAGGGTCGTTGGCATCGTCGGGGTTCATTAGGCTGAGGTAGTAGGGCGTTATGGCAAAGGGGAGATTGTACCCTCCTTGCTCAAAAGCAGCCTCTTCGGCGGGGGTGAGGGGTAGGTAGCTGGCAAGTTGGCTACGGGTTTTAATGCGGTTTTTGAATTGCCACTTCCAGTCGTGCCAGTGGGGTTGCTGCTTATCATGCGCTAATTGCTGCCTTAGGGGGTAGCTAGGTGTTGTAGTAGGTTGGGCAACTAAGCAAGAGGCAGGTGGGCAAGCAACAGCCATAGGGCGTTTCTCCTTGTGGGGTGGGCAACTTGGCTAGTATGCCATAAACCCATGGGCTTGTCGTTCAACCTTAACCTTATCGTTAGGGTTGGTGTTTTAGGGGGATAGATGATAACACAAGAAAGGCAATTCTGCAGGTTAAACTGTTTTTATTTTATAAGAGAGTTTATGACCCCCCTATTTTGCGATTAGAGAGACCCTTACATCCCATGTCTACCGTAGCACCTACTGTCGGTGGTGCCAATGCACCCTTACCTTCAGCACAACCTGCTTTACAATCAAACCGCTTGTTTAATACCAACACTTGGCAAGCTATGGCAAGTATTGCCAATGGTACAACTGACTATAGTGCCTTGAGTACCAATCAAAAAGATCTTGCTAATACTGTACTAACTGCTTTTGGCCTTGAAGCTAATGACAACGGGCTAAATACGCTGTTTACAGGGCTTGACCAACTAGGTAATGCTGACAACACCTTTACCTTTGCAGATATGGCCGAAAGTGATGCGGTATTAAGAGAAAACTTAGTCAGTTTACAACAGAGAGAGGCACCACTTGACCTAACCCACAACGCCACAGTCGCTGCCCTAAAAGAAATTAGAACTGCCTTAAACAACGCAAGAGGCGTTAATGTAGCCGACCCTGTTATCTACACGCAAGAACTTGATATGGTTGATACGGCCACCCTTGACTTGGGTGCCGATGCTAAAAAGTTGTTAGGCTACATTACTAACGTAGAAGGGCGAGCTAACGCCCTTGCACAGCAAGCCACAGTTGATAAAGATAAAATCTCCACCATCTCGGTGCATGACTTGGGTGCTGTTGGGCTTGTACCGGCCGAACCTGAAGGGCCAAGGGTAGTACGTACCCAAACAGGCGAGGCTTCGTGGTATGGGCCAGGCTTCCATGGCAGGCGTACAGCTAGTGGTGAGATTTATAACCAAAATGAGCTAACGGTAGCACACCCCTCATTACCATTTGGTACAGAAGTACGTATTACTCGTGGTAATCAATCAGTAATAGCAAGGGTAAACGACCGTGGCCCTTACGCACACGGCCGTATTGTTGATTTATCAGCAGCTACAGCAAGTGCAATAGGCATGGGGGCAAATGGAGCTGGTACAGGCCATGTCACTTTAGAGGTATTGGCTTCAGGAAGGTAACTAAGCCCCTTCTGTAGGTACAGCACCACAAGCTAACGACTCTTTAGTTAACCCATAGCAACAAATACTAAAATATACTATGCAACCTCTTACATCAATCCCTACACCAAGCTATACGCACATTGCACAACCACTCAACATAACTCACACACCTTTTTTATCTCTGCAAGCTATCCAGCCCAGCCAAAGTACTCACTTTGCTCAACCTGCGCTGTTTGCACAAATTCAACCCAGCCTTGGTAATTTAGGGTCGGCTTTACAAAATGTGGGCAACTTACCAAGTCTTGTGCTATCGGGTACGGCTTCGTGGTACGGGCCTGGCTTTCATGGTAGACGTACAGCCAGTGGGGAGATCTTTAACCAAAACGATCTTACAGCAGCTCACCCAAATTTACCTTTTGGCACAATGATACGGGTAACTAACAGGAATACAGGCTTAACAGTAATAGTTGAAATTAACGACCGTGGTCCTTACGAAGGTGACCGTATCCTTGATGTTTCGTCGGCGGCAGCAAATGCAATAGGCCTTAAAGCATCAGGTATCGCTATTGTTGATATTGTGATATTACCTTAAACCTTGTGACTAAGCCCCTTCGGTAGGTACGGCGTGGGGAGCGTATACACGGAGCTTCTCTTGGATGAAGTTGGGGCTTTCGCCTGCTTGTATGGCCAAAATGCCTTCAATCATCATCTCTCGTATCACAATCTCTTGCTTACGCTTAAACTTAATCTTGGTACCCATGGGGATGAAGATAAGGTTAGCAAAGCCCACACCGTACACCGTGGCCACAAAGGCAACAGCAATACCCGAGCCTAACTTCGACGGATCATCGAGGTTTTCCATAACGTGAATGAGACCCAACACAGCCCCCAAAATACCTACGGTAGGGGTAAAACCACCAGCGCCTTCCCACACCTTAGTGGCCGAGGTTCCTTCCTCTTCAAAAAAGTGGAGTTCCGTCTCCAGCAAGTCCCGTAGCAGTTGCGGATCGGTGCCGTCGGTCATCAGCTCTAGCCCTTTTTTCATAAAGGGGTCTTCAATGGCCGAAATCTCGCTTTGCAGGGCAAGCAGCCCTTCTTTACGGGCTTTTTGGGCAAGGCTAATAATCAATTCAACAGCCACTTTGGGGTTAGGCGTGGCACCTAAAAACACGTCTTTGGCACCTGCCAGCCCCAGCATCAAATCCTTAGCGGGGAAGGAGAGAATAACCGCCCCTGCTGACCCCACCACAACAATCAAAAAGGCGGTGGGCTGCACAATGGCCATAATGGAGCCACCTTCAAGCACTTGGCCGCCTAGCACGGCACCTATGCCTAAAATTAAGCCAATCAGCGAGGTTAAATCCATGGTGCAACATCCGCAAAGCAGTAAAGGGTACAACTACGGAGTATAACGGTTGCTGACCCTTTACAACGCTAGTCGACCCTTAGGCTCCCTTGCTTGGGGGAGACGAGGCAGGGCTGGCAGGCTTAGCTAAAGGTGTCACTTGGGCAGGGGGTGATACGGCAGGGGGTAGCACACTCTCAACCCACCCCTCGGGCAGTTTGGGAGCGAGTAAGGCCAGTTGGCGTTTAGCCCTCACCCCGTAAGGCGACGTGGGGACGACTTCAATTAAATGGGCATACAGCTCAAAGGCCAACTCATAGGCTTCTCGGGCTTGTAACAGGGTAGCCATGCGGTAGAGTGGGGCGGGCAAATCGGGGTGACCTTGCGCTTGTTGCGCGAGGGCTAACAAATCAGAAGCATGTTGGGTCAATTGGCTGGCTTCGGCTGCCGAAAGAAAGCGTCGCCCCTGTATTTTAGGCTCAAGGCTAGCCAGCCCTTCGGTAATGGGGGTGAGGAGTTCTTGTATTTGAGTGTCGCTGAGGGGTTTGGGCTTTTTTTTCTTGGCGGCGTGAGCGATAGGGGTACGAAGCGCATCCCACGGGGTAAGGGTGTGGCCTTGCTGAGGTAAAGGTAGCAAACACGCTGTGCAGGTAAGCAGGGTACTGATACCGAGGGCAAACAAAGGGCGCATACTTAAAACTCTCATGTCCTTGATACTATTTTAAACAGGTAGGGGCGGATTGCATCCGCCCATGATGACCCTCACCCTGCCCTCTCCCGAGGGGAGAGGGTGTGAAGCGTTAAACACCCCCGCCTCTAACATCTAAATGGGTATTGGTGGTGTGTACTACTTATAGCGTGACGCATAAAGTGGTTACGGCGCATCCTGCTGGTGTGTGAATCTACCCTCCCCTACAAAATAAAAAGGGTGTCTTGTTACCAAGACACCACGATCGGGAAAGAGAGAGAGAGTAAAGAAAAACTTGGGGTTTGTTTATGAGGCGTTCACGTTAGCGTGTGTGTGTCTCATGCTAGGTGTATCGGCCAAAAGCCAGTGGGCTGAATACAGCAGACAGACGACTTTGTGCTAAGCACTAACGCTACCTGTCCCCCATGTGTTAGCGCATAACATAAATATCCACCAGTAAACAAAGCCTTTTGGGCTGCCCTGCTTAACGCATCACCTAAATAGTGGAGCTTAAGCTAGGCCAACAGCCTCAAGCAATTGCTTGGCCTCGGCAGCCTCAGTTTCGGTAGGTTCGTCATCATCTTCGGCGGGCATTAGCGCAAACGTGGGGAAGGGATCGTGGTAGGCGGTTTTCCAGTCCTCGGGGGTGAGTGCCAACTCGTCAGAGGTGAGCAAGGCTTCGTCTAGCATGGCCTCAAGGGCTTCAGTATCCATGCCAATGCCAATAAACACCAGCTCTTGCCTACGGTCGCCAAAGCGAGGGTGCCATTCGGCCATCACGTCGGCTTTGGTGGTTTCGTCGCTGGTTTCCCATTGGTCATCTGGCAAGGCGCAAAGCCAAGGTTGTGCGCCCAATACTTCGCAATTACCGCCAGCTTGGCTCCAAATCAGGGCGTTATCCATTTGTGTCGCTATCCAAAACAGCCCTTTGGCACGTAACACACCTTTAAGCGATTGCCTCAACACCGCCGCCAACCGCTCAGGGTGGAAGGGTGTTTCGGCACGGTAAGCGTAGCTGGCAATGCCGTACTCTTCGGTTTCGGGGGTATGTTCGCCTTGCAGCTCTTTAAGCCAGCCTGGGGCATCTTGCGCTTTTTCAAAATCAAACAAGCCCGTACCCAGCACCTGCTTAAGGGGGACGTTACCCCGAGTGGCTTCGATCACCACAGCGTCGGGGTTAAGGTGATGGAGAATGCCTTTCAGCTCGCCTAAGTGTTGTACCGAAACCAAATCAGCCTTGTTCACGATAATCACGTTAGCAAACTCAATTTGGTCTACCATTAAATCGGCGATGGTGCGGTAGTCGTCCTCGTTAATGCCAAGGTTACGGTCTTTTAGGTCATCGGCTTTTTTGAGTTCGGTCATAAAGTTGGCGGCATCTACCACGGTCACCATGGTGTCTAGCGTGGCCACTTGCGAGAGGCTCACACCGTTTTCGTCTTCAAAGGTAAAGGTTTCTGCCACGGGCAAGGGTTCAGAGATACCCGAGGATTCAATCAGTAGGTAATCAAAGCGGCCTTCGTGGGCTAGGCGGCTCACTTCTTGTAGTAAATCTTCACGCAAGGTACAACAAATGCAACCGTTAGACATTTCGACGAGTTTTTCTTCGGCACGGTTCAAGCTGGCTTCGCCTTGGGCTACCAGTTGAGCGTCAATGTTGACCTCGCTCATATCGTTAACGATAACGGCCACTTTAAGCCCTTGGCGGTTGGTTAGAATGTTGTTGAGCAGCGTGGTTTTACCCGCCCCTAAAAACCCCGACAGTACGGTAACGGGCAAGCGTTGAGCCAAGCGTTTAATGGGGGGGGCGGTAGCCATGAGCAGAACATCCTTAAAGGTGAGTTGGGAGGGGTAAATAACGTGGAAGTATGGTAGTTTACGGTAACTTAAACGCCCCCTAACTGCAATAGCATTGCAACACCCCAACTCAACACCCCGAGACCCTCACAATGGACACACTCGCCTTATTGACCGATACACCCTTTAGCCAACAGCTTGCCCGCACAGGGTGGACACCTGAGCTACTGGCCTACCCCACGCCTCAGCTAGCCCCGTGCTTGTTAGGCCAAGGGCTGGTAGTCAACACACCACAAGGGGGTGGGCAAGGCTTTACCCTTACCGAGGTTGAGGCCTATACCCAAGACGACCCTGCTTGCCACGCCTACCAACGGCACCCAGCCACGGGCTACAAAGGGCGAGCGACCTTGTTGTTTGCTCAGCCTGGCACGGTATATGTGTACCTTATTTATGGCATGTACCACTGTGTTAACATTATTACGGAGCCAGAAGGGCGAGGGGCGGCAGTGTTACTTAGAGGGCTTGCCCCTAAGCCCACGTGGCAAGGGGGACGTGTGGATGGCCCAGGCAGGCTGTGTAAAACTTTAGGCGTTACCACACAGGCACATAACGCTACCAGCCTGTTTGAGAAAAACCCTGTGTTACAACTGGTTGCCCAGCCCTTGGTGTTGCCTCAGCAGGTGCAAGTATCGCCCCGTATTGGTATTAGCAAGGGGAAGGATTTATTATGGCGGTTTTACCTTAACACTTGAGGCCAGTTTTAAGTTTAAGAAACCTCTGCATGAGTGGTTAGGTGAGGTGGTAGCGAGGGAATTTATGATAAAAATGTTGATTGCGGAGCAATCACTCCGCAGGGCGTGTAGATAGACCTACATAACGAATCTTTAAAATAAAATGACAAAGCTAACGCCCACATAAACGCTTATGCAGAGGTTTCTTTTACAGGTTTTGTATCCGCCAGCCACGTGAGCCCCATTGAGATAAACGGTTCTACCAGCCCCAACAGGCCAATGTTAAGAGCAAAAGCGGCGGCACTTACTCGGCTGAGTTGTTGCTTGGCGGCTTCTACGCTAATACCTTTGGCCTTCAGTGCATCGGCGGCCAGTAGCTCAACCTCGGTAGCCGAACGTAACGCCAGCCTACTTGCCCCTTGTGCAGCGGGGATGGTTTTAAGCAGCTCATACTTGCCGCCTTCAAACAGATGCTTAGCCATAAGCGGGCGCAACGTGGGCGAGCCTAAAATCCACAGGCTCCAGCCAAGACCGCCGTCGGTGGCACGTTCTCGGTATTCGTTGGGGCTTCGGGCGGTCAATAACCGAGAGCTGATTAACCCCGCAAACAGCATCGCCATTTGCTGCTGTGTGGTAAAGGGGAAGCCCCGCTCAAAGTCGAGACTCGCCCACCAATTGCGCCGCCACAGGGCAGAAGGCTCTAGGCGTACCAGCCCTTTGGCGAGTGTGGTTACCTCTTTACCCAAGGTGGGCAAGACAAAGGCACGGTCGCCCGTCCTAAACAGCCCTGTGGCAAATACCAACGGCAACGCCGACCCTAGTAACGGCAACGGGTTACCCTTAGCCAAACTACCACTGACATAAGGCAAGGTACGCTGCCAAAACGAGGGCGGTTGTATGGCCTGCACTTGTGCCAACCCCTGCGGATTGGTGCCAGTCCCAAAATAGCCTTGTTGGTAGGCTGGCCCCGTGGGGGCCACCTTCAGCCCTGCCTCCCCTGGGTAGGTGTCGCCGCCTGTTAAAGCACGAGTTGCTGATTTAATGGCAAACGGTACGGCAATAGTTAAGCCCATGCTGCCAATCAGTTGGGCAATTTGTACCTTCTTCCAGTACTGAGTACGCCCGAGGAGTTTAAGGGCTTGCTGGGGCTTGTCGGCCAAGTGATGTTGCAAGTAGGCCATATCGCCCAACAAGGTGGGCAAGGGCAAACTGGCAGGGGGTAAGCCTGTTGCCTTGGGTGGATGCAACACTACAGCCAAACTATCACTTAGCCCTAGTGGGGTTTTTAAATTGGCGGCCAAGGCCATAAGGGCAGGGTTGTTGAGCTTGAGCTTGCCTGTTTTTTCGTCGGAGGTGAGGAGCGTGGCTAAGCGATCGGGGGTCACTAACTCTGCCACGTGTTGCGCTTGTGGGTTCAACCCCTCAGCCGTGGGCGACCAATGTTTAACGATGCTCTCTAATACCGTGGCAAACTCTGCACCTTTATTAGCTTGTTGCCAGTGGGCTTGGGCATGGCCAAGTGTAGCCTGTTGTAGGTAGTTGGTGGTAAACGTGCCTAGGTGCTTATCGGCTGCACTGCCAACCCCCTGAGCCAATAATCCAGGGCTAATACAATCCGTCAGGATGGAGCCAATCTCGCTTAAGCCCCGCTCCAGCCCAAGCAGGTTGTTAAGATGACCCAAACCAAACCATAGGCCACGGCTCATGTCAAAAAGGGTTTTACCTACACCGTTGGCTAAGCCATCCTCAAAAATCATCTCTCGGCCACGGTTTTCGCCTACCCACTCGTAGGCTTGCAACCACTTAGGGGCAGCGGGCGTTGGCAAGGTGGCTTGGGGAGATGCGCCAAAAGCTACACTAGCCTTAGGCATAAGGCTGGCCTTAGGGGTTGCATCAACAGAACGAAGCACGGGAGAACTAACCAGATAGGGGTACAAAGTATCTAAACCATACCACAAGCAAGCTTAACCTTTACCGTGGCTTAGCAGGTTAAGTAAGGTCTGCCCCAACCGCTTAAGGTGAGGCCTTGGGTTAAGCCAAGGGTAAAGCCCAAGTAAGGCTCCACGGGCGGTATCTAGGGCGCAGGTGCCTGCAAACACCAAGCCAGCAGCGTAGTTCGGCAAGGCGATAATACCCACGGGTAACGCCGTTACCACCACAGCCAACACCGCATTGGGTAGTAGGCCATTACGAAAGCAGGTTAAGGCTTCGGTATTGATGCGTTGCCAGTTAGGTGTTAGCCCAAAGGTGGGGCTAGGGGCAGGCAAAAGCTGGCTAGGTACTTTAGCACGTAACGGCGGCTGAAGGTTG
>JBIKUS010000019.1:0-22776 GCA_044347425.1 Vampirovibrionales bacterium
CACCAATTTGACGACTGCCCCATTACCTTTAGCGATTTACGAGTGATTCGGGACACGTTTATCAGGGTGCTGATGGGTATACAGCACAACCGCATCAACTACCAAGACAAGATACTCAAAGACTATTCGGCACGGGTGGCCAGTACGGGCGTGCAACCTTCGTTGACGCAACCGTCGGGAAGCTAACCATGGCTTACCTTTTTAAGTGGTTTTGTTGGGATGCTTACCACGTCATACCCTCTCCCTCTGGAGACCTTTGCATAACTCCATCTTCAACCAGAAGCGCATCTTCACCTCTCCCTTCGGGAGAGGTCGCTGCGGGAGCAGCGGGTGAGGGACGACCAAAAAGCACCGAAAAATGGCTGTCCCTCACCCTTCCCTCTCCCGAGGGGAGAGGGTGTGAAGCGTTAAAGACTTTGGCGAGAGGGAGCTTTGTATGGTTAAGAAGATAGGCTTAACAGGAGGCATAGCCACGGGCAAGTCTACCGTTGGGGCGTGGTTGCAAGCCCAAGGCGTGCCTGTATTTGATGCGGATGCCTGTGTGCATGACTTGCTTGCCCACGATGCCGAGACCCTTGCCTTTGTGGCCTCTGCCTTTGGCGAGGGGTGCTTGTTACCCAATGGGGGCGGGGTGAACAGGGCTGCTTTGGGAGCTGTGGTATTTACCGATGCCGACAAGCGCAAGGTGCTAGAAGGCTGGCTTCACCCACGGGTAAGGCAGGCGATGGAGGCGTTTTTTACCCAGCACAGCCAAGCCCCGCTGGCCGTGGGCATGGTACCACTCATCTACGAAACCAACACCCAACACTTGTATGACGAGGTGTGGTTGGTGGCTGCCAGCCCTGCCACACAACTGCATCGCCTGTGCCACAACCGAGGGTTAACCCCTGCGCAGGCCGAGGCACGGCTAGCTGCCCAATGGCCGATAGAAACGAAACGTACCCTAGCTACGGTGGTGATAGATAACGACGGCGACCTTGAGGCCTTGCGCCAGCAGGTGGCTAAGGTACTAGCCTGTATAAAACTAATAGAAAGCACGCAACCCTAACAGCTGGATGAGAGCCACAAGCGTTACGTGCATGAGGTGCAAGGATGGTTAGACATACAGAGGGATAAGTGCTTCGGGTTATGGTAAGGGGTGTTGCGAGATAAATGAGTTACTTAACGATTACAACCCATCCTCCATTTTGATAACTGGGTGTGGCTGTTTTGCCTGCTAAGCTAATCTTCGAGACTAACTTGTTAGCTGCTTCTATATCTTCACAAGGTATGACTTGACCACTTTTATAACCCCCACCTTCAGGGTTGTGTATTGCTTGGCCTCTACGACGTTTGTTGCCAAATGCAGAGGGTAAAGAAAGAACTTGAGGTGAGAGAGCTGTTAGTTGCATGGCCGTATCCTTGGATAATTCGATGATATCCTGCTAAAACAGCCCTCAACACCACAAATTGCCTACTATAACGCTTGGTGAAAGGTACGAGCCACCACGTCCATCTGCTGCTCACGGGTCAGCTTAATGAAATGCACCGCATAGCCCGATACCCGTATGGTGAGCTGGGGATATTCTTCGGGGTGTTCCATGGCGTGCAGTAGAGTGTCTCGGTTAAGGACGTTCACGTTCATGTGATGGCCGCCTTTGGCAAAGTAGCCATCCAGCAAGGCGGTGAGGTTGCCTTGTTGGTGCGCCCTATCTGCCCCAAGCGAGCTTGGCACAATGGAGAATGTGTTCGAGATACCATCCATCGCTTGGCTAAAGGGTAGCTTGGCCACAGAGTTGAGGCTGGCCAAGGCTCCTCGCTCGTCTCGGCCGTGCATGGGGTTGGCACCTGGAGCAAAGGGTTCGCCTTTTTGGCGGCCATCGGGTGTGCTACCCGTTTTTTTGCCATACACCACGTTGCTGGTAATGGTCAACACGGATTGGGTCGCCTCGGCTTGGCGGTAGGTGGGCAAGCCCCGCAGTTTGTTCATAAAGCGGGTTTGCACGTCAATGGCGATGTTGTCCACACGGTCATCGTCGTTGCCAAAGCGAGGGAGGGTATCGGTGGCCAGTTGCTCAAAGCCCACGGCGATGCCGGCTTCGTTGCGTTGTACCTTTACCTTGCCAAACTTTATCGCCGCCAACGAGTCGGCCACGACCGACAGCCCCGCAATGCCACAGCCTAGGGTGCGACGCACGTCTTTGTCATAAAAGGCCATTTGGGCTTTTTCGTAGGCATATTTGTCGTGCATGGCGTGGATGATGTTGAGCGAGTTGACGTAGACGTTGGCCAGCCAGCCCATCATGGTGTCAAAGCGTTGTAGCACCTCGTCATAGTCCAGAATCTCGGCGGTGATGGGGGCGAAGGCAGGGGCGATTTGTTCACCGCTGATTTCGTCTTTTCCGCCGTTAATGGCGTAGAGTAGAGTTTTAGCGAGGTTGGCTCGTGCGCCAAAAAACTGCATCTCTTTACCCAACTTCATGGGCGAGACACAGCAGGCTATGCCGTAGTCGTCGCCAAAGGTGGGGCGCATTTGGTCGTCGTTTTCGTATTGTACAGAGGAGGTATCAATCGAAATGGCCGCACAAAACCGTTTAAAGCCGTCGGGTAGGTCTCGTGACCATAGCACCGTTAGGTTAGGCTCTGGCGAGGGGCCAAGGGTACGTAGGGTGTGTAACATTCTAAAGCTGTTGCGGGTCACCAAGGTGCGCCCATCAACGGCTTGCCCGCCAATACACTCCGTCACCCACACGGGGTCGCCACTAAACAGGGCATCATAGTCGTGCGTGCGTAAAAAGCGTACAAGGCGAAGTTTGATGACGAAATCATCCATCAGCTCTTGGGCTTCGGCTTCGGTGATGCGCCCCGCTTGCAAGTCTCGTTGGATGTAAATATCCAAAAAGCTACTTACCCGCCCGATGGACATGGCCGCTCCGTTTTGGTCTTTTATGGCGGCTAGGTAGGCGAAATATGTCCACTGTATGGCCTCTTGCGCTGTGGCGGCGGGTTGGCTTACGTCAAAGCCGTAGGCTTTGGCCATGGCCTCTATCGCTTTAAGGGCGTTGAGTTGTTCGGTCAGCTCCTCACGCTCACGGATGACGGGTTCGGTCATCATGGCTTCGTCGGTGAGGGCTTTTTGGGCTTGTTTGTCGGCAAGTAACCTAGCGGAGCCATAGAGTGCCAAACGGCGATAATCGCCAATAATACGGCCACGGCCATAAGCATCGGGGAGGCCAGTAATAATACCGCTTTTTCGGCAGGCACGCATGGCGGGGGTGTAGGCACTAAATACGCCTTCGTTGTGGGTTTTTCGGTAGCGGGTAAAGGCTTCTACCACCACGGGGGAGACTTCGGTGTTCTGCTCCTTGCAACCATCTAACACCATGCGTAGGCCGCCTTCGGGCATAATGGCTCGTTGCAGGGGGGCAGCGGTTTGTAGGCCGACAATTTTTTCTAGCCCTTTGTCAATATACCCTGCGCCGTGGGCGGTGATGGACGAGGCCACGGTGGCATCCACGGCGAGGACACCGCCAGCGTCACGCTCTTGTTGAAAGAGTTGGCAGACTTGCGCCCAGAGTTGTTCGGTTCGGGGGGTGGCTTGGGCTAAAAAGTCGCCGTCGCCTGTGTAGGGGGTGAGGTTGCGAGCGATGAAATCTCTCACGTTGATGCTGTTTTGCCAGTTGCCAGGCATAAAACCTTGCCAAGCTTGGGGCTGGGGCGTTTGCGTGCTTTGCGGTTGTAGGCTTAGGGTGGGATTCATGATGAACAATCTCCTTTTATTAGCTCCCTCTCCCACTGGGAGAGGGTTGGGGTGAGGGTCATAGCTCCCTCTCGCACCTTTCCACTTTTGGGGGAGAGGGTGAGATGAGGGCTGCCATACCTCGGCGAAACATTGCGTTGTGTTTACGTTAGTTTGTGACCCTCACCCTGCCCTCTCCCAGAGGGAGAGGGTGGGAAGAAGTAATGTGCTAAACGGCGCAGGTGACGGCGATTTGGCAGCTCATGGGCTTGCTGGTAACGTTGCCGTAGTAGGCATCGGTCAGCATTTGCCTAATCTCTGGCAGTAGCGGGTAGCGAGGGTTGCCTCCTGTGCATTGGTCGTCAAAGGCTTGTTCGGCCAGCTCGTCCAACTTGGCAAAAAACTCAGCTTCGCCAATGCCAAACGCTTGAATGCTGGTGGGCATACCCACTTTGACCTTGAGTTGCTCCACGGCACCAATCAGCGATTCTACTTTCTCCTGAGGCGTGTTGCCCTCTAGCCCCAAGCTGCTGGCAATTCGGGCATACCGCTCTTTGGCCTGCGGGTACTTGTATTGGGGGAAGGCCGTCAGCTTGGCGGGGTTGTCGCTGGCGTTATACCGTATCACTTGCGAAATCAGCATGGCGTTAGCCGTACCGTGCGGTATGTGGAAGGTTGACCCCAACTTGTGCGCCATTGAGTGACACACACCCAAGAAGGCGTTGGCGAAGGCCATACCCGCAATGGTGGCGGCGTAGTGCATGTTGTCGCGCGCTTCGTGGTGATGCTGGGCATCCCGCACCGAAAACTCAAGGTTATCAAAGATGAGATGCACAGCCTCAAGCGCAAGCCCGTTGGTAAAGGGCGTAGCCAAGACAGACACGTAAGCCTCAAGGGCGTGGGTCAGGGCATCAATCCCTGAAATGGCGGCGAGTTTTGGCGGTAAGCTCTGTACCAAACCTGGGTCAATCAAGGCCATGGTGGGGGTTAGGGCGTAGTCGGCCAAGGGGTACTTAATGCCCGCTCTGTCATCGGTAATGACTGAGAAGGGCGTGACTTCGCTACCTGTGCCTGAGGTGGTGGGGATGGCCACAAACACGGCCTTTTGCCCAAGGTCGGGTATGCGGACGATCCGCTTGCGGATATCCATAAACACCATGGCCAAGTCTTCAAAGGCGATTTGAGGCTGTTCGTACATGAGCCACAACACCTTGGCAGCATCCATCGGCGAACCACCGCCTAGGGCGATGATGACATCGGGTTGGAATTGCTTCATTTGCACCAGCAAGCCTTCCACCATCGTTAAGGTAGGGTCGGGGAGGATATCGCTACAGATGGTGTAGGCAATGTTCAACTTGTCGAGCGTGTCGGTCACTTGGTGGGTATAGCCCAAGTCAAACAGCGATTTATCGGTAACGATAAACGCCCGTTTGCGCCCTGCTAGCTCTTGCAAGCCGTAGTTAAGTGCGCCGTGCTTAAAGTAGATTTTAGGGGGAACCCTAAACCACTGCATGTTCTCACGACGTTCGGCCACGGTTTTCACGTTCATTAAATGCGTTACTCCAATGTTCTCGCTTACCGAGTTACCGCCCCACGAGCCACAGCCCAAGGTGAGCGACGGGGTGAGTTTAAAGTTATAAATATCGCCAATAGCCCCATGCGCCGCTGGCATGTTGACGAGCGTCCGCCCCGTGTTCATCTTCTTTTGGAAGGCGTCCACTTTCTCAACTTCGTGCGGGTTAATGTGCAGTACCGAGGTATGCCCCTTGCCTCCCACGGCCACCAGTTGTTCGGCAATGTACACGGCATCGTTAAAGTTGGCGGCTTGGTACAGTGCCAACACGGGCGAGAGCTTCTCAAGCGAGAGGGGTTCGTCTAGCCCAACGGTTTGCGCTTCGGCCATTAACACACGAGTACCTTCAGGCACTTGGATACCCGCCAATTCGGCGATGCGCTTGGCACTTTGCCCCACCACGTTGGGGCTTAAATGCCCTTGGGGGAACACGGTATCTGCTAGGCGCTGGCGGTCGTCGTTGCGGGCTAAAAAGCACCCACGGGCTTGTAGTTCGGCCACTACTTGCTGGTACACGTTTTGATGAATGACCAGTGATTGCTCCGAGGCGCAAATGACGCCGTTGTCGAAGGTTTTGCTCATAATAATGGCGTTAACGGCCATTTTAACGTCGGCGGTGTCGTCAATGACGACAGGGGTGTTGCCTGCGCCTACGCCCAAGGCGGGTTTGCCCGAGCTGTAAGCAGCGTGAACCATACCGGGGCCACCCGTGGCTAAAATCAAGGCGATGTCTGGGTGTTGCATGAGGGCTTGCGAGAGGGGGACGCTGGGCTGTTCAATGCAGGCCACAATGTTGGGCGGTGCGCCAGCGGCCACAGCGGCATCATGCACAATTTTAGCCGCCAAAGCGGTACAGCCCTTAGCCCGAGGGTGCGGCGAAAAAATGATGCCGTTGCGGGTTTTAAGTGCCAGCAACGCCTTAAAAATCGCCGTTGAGGTGGGGTTGGTGGTAGGCACAACACCCGCAATTACGCCAATGGGTTCGGCTATTTTTTTAATACCAAATTCGGGGTCATCTTCAAGCACACCACAGGTTTTGGTGTCGCGGTACTGGTTGTAAATAAACTCTGAGGCAAAGTGGTTTTTAATTACTTTGTCTTCCATCACACCCATGTCGGTTTCGGTTACGGCGAGTTTTGCCAATTTAATACGGGCTTGGTTAGCAGCAATAGCCGCTTTTTTAAAGATGTCATCCACCTGTTTTTGCGTAAAGGTGGCGTAGATGCTTTGGGCATGTTTCACCTTGGCAATCAATTCGTCCAACTGCTCTAGGGCAGCGGTATTATCTGCCACGGCGGGGGCTTGGGGAAGCACCTCGGGCAGGGGGGTTAGGGTAATGGGTTCGGTAACGGTCATCGTGATTTTTGCACCTCAAGGTAAACAAACAAGGTAGGTATTGCTTAACACTGCTCATCAAACAGCAAGCAAACCCTAGCAGTTAACTAAACAGATTATACAGTTTTTAACCATCTGGGGAGTGGAAAAGAAGTAGTGTAACACCCTTATTGTGCTACTTACCACTAAGGTTTTGTATGCGCTAACGCACGATTACCCCTTGAGAGATCTCAATGAGACAAAGCTCTAAAAGCCCCTAGCACAAACCTGCTTGAGCCACGTTTAAGCCTTTGTGATGCCTTACCCTCACCTACTTTACCCAAGAGAGAGCCAGCTACCCCACCATGCGCATTTCGGCACCTACACGCATACTAGGCCTAGGCACTACCGTGTTAAGCCTAGCCATGGTGCAGCAAAACCTGCAAGGGGTGGAGCAATGGCATGCTGCCGCCCATGACCAAAACAACAGTGCCACCATGATGAACGAGGCCTTTTACAACCAAACGGCGTTTAGTGGCAATCGTTTTTTTGATGATTTGGCCGTACCTGCCAACACGTTTAAGAGTAACTGGGCAAGTTGGCTATGGGATAGGCGCATGGACAGAGAATACCTACTACGCGATGTGTTGCAAGGTAACTTGGGTTGGCTAGCCCTTGCAGCAGGTGGCCTAGCCCTAGGTGGCCGAGACATGGTTGCCAGTGGCAGTAGGTTGGTAGCTCGTACGGTGGGCTTGCCTATGGTGACGCTGCTGGGTGGCATGTCTCGGGCGTTTAACCGCCCAGGTGTGGTAAGCGGTGGCTTACGCCAGCTGCGCAGGGGTTTACTTAAAGCCAGCCAGTTTATGCTTAAAAACTTACCTGCCACGGTACTGGCGGGCGTGGGTGCATGGTTTGTGACGGACCGTTTATTTAAAACCCTAGATGGCAGCGCACAACAAGCCTACTTTAGGCAAGCCTTTGTTGAAGGTAGCAAGGGGACAAGCTCCACTTATAGCTTTAACCCTTATGGCTAGTGCGGTAAGCCTAATAAAAAAAGCCCTAACAACAAGGCTAGGGCTAAGGTGTTTAGTTGATGAAGGTAAACTTGAGCTAGGCTATTAGCTCCAGGCAAACCATGTGGGTAGTGCAGCGGCAGCAAAGCCACCCGCTACAGTGTAGGTATTAGAGCCAAACACCAGGGTGGTGCCAGTAATCAGGCGGCCATCGTTGGTAAGCAAGGCAGTTAGCGGTGCAGGAGATGAAGCGTTAGCACCACCATCAGGGTAGACGTTAAAGGCAATAGTGCCTAGGGTTTGCGTAGCAAATGTATCGGCCAAGGTGGTTTGCAACACAGCACCGTTGTGTAAACGGATACAAGGGGTTGCACCAGCCAAGTTGGTACAGGCCACGGCTCTTACACCTGTGGCTGCTGCCGAGGTGACGGTTTCAACGTAGTTCATTCTGTTTAAAATATCAGCACCCGTAATGGTGGTAGCACCGTAACCGTTTGATTCGGAGCGGATAACGTCGTAGGCACTGGTGATGCTGGAGAGAACTTCTTTGGCGACGTTGAGGTTACCCTTTTCGCCAACCGAGGTAAGCACTTTGGGGATGGTAAACGTGGCAATCAACCCCAAAATAGCGAGAGCAATAAGGAGTTCTGATAAAGTGAAACCTTTGGCGGCGTTGTGGCGTTTGATCATGGTGTGGTACGTTCCTTTGGTCGTGCTGTGTGCTGTATCAATAACTTAACTGAACACAAGGTGTATCGGCTAATGTCACTATAACTTTAGGTTAGCTTAACAGTACTTTTTACACCTAAAATTACGCTGTGTGATGGAGTTGCCCCGAGTAAGTGGGCTAGCATCTTTACCGCTTGAGGGGGCTTCATTAACACAGAGCTACCTCCCCCTAGCACTTACCCCAACGTGCTAACCAGAAAGTAACCACCACACTATGCTCAACCCACCCTTAACCGCTTACCCCCCCTACCCCTTTGTGTACCCTTCTGGTTTGGCAATGCAGCAGGGGTGGCCTCTGCCCGTTAATGCGCCTGTGGCCTACTCGCCCCCTCACCCAAGCGTGCCTCAACCTAACCGTCAGGGCTTCCCCCCCAAAAAACAGTTTGTACTCACAGACCCTTACCAGCTACCCAGTACCGAGGTACTTAAGCACAAGCTCGGCCGTAAAGAAGCCATCGCCCAAGGTGCCACCAAAGGGATGCTGGCCGCCAGTGTGCTGACCCTGCCGATTTTTGCCCTACAAGTGGCCTTGGGTAAGCACCCCTACAGCATGAAGGCCGTGCCTAACTTGGCTAAAACCGTTTATCACGGTGTGGGTACGTTACCTTTAGGGGTTAAGGCATTACGCCAAAGTTTTGTTCACTTTGAGCAAGAGGCTGATAACCCTGCTTTGGCTAAAGCTGCTATGGATGCTTTTAAGCAAAAAGGCCAGCTTGCAAAAACCTCGTTTCAAGAGGCTAAAACAGCCCTGTTTGGCAAAACCAACACGGTACTTAAGCAAATCAAAGCTGACAACAACGCCATCAAGCCTCATTTGCCTGAGCTGGGCAAGCAGTTGGCAGGCACACTGACTGATGCGACGGTGTTTGGAGCCTTTGTGGGCAGTATGCTGGGCTTGGTTGAAGTTGGTGAAGTTAAAGACAAGTTGATACAAGCTCGCCGTATGACAGAAGGCCTCCCCCCCACTGAGGAACCTTACACCCCAGGCCTCTTGAGCTTTTTACACCCCAAGCCCATTACCAGCCCCCAACAAGCCCTTGCCGACCTTAACGCTAAGGATCTTGACGAAGACCAAGCTTACCGCAATGGTCTGTTTAAAACCCTGTGGATTAAAGGCGTGGTGGGCGGTAGCTTAGCCGCCATGCAGATTGCAGGGTGGATTGCACTGTCTACCCCTTTAGTGGCGTGGGCTACCAGCCAAAAGGCGTTAAAATCCTTGCCAGCCAATGCTACTTTGGGGCAAAAGGTTAACACCGTGGTGACACATACAACCACGGGCATTGTTAATAACGCAGGCAAAGTAACCAAAGGTTTTGTGATAGATGGCTTTGTGAAGCAGCCCCTACTCATTACCAAAGCCTTGGCCGCCCCCTTTATTGGCGGCTGGATAGCCATGAGCCTTGTGCCGTGGATGAACAGGCAATTGGCTTCGGCCACGGTACCCCCTACGGCCACCCTGCCACAGCAACGCTAGGCTTACGACTTATGCAGAGGGTGCTAGATTGAGCTGATAACGAGGAAAAATGCTATAAGATGTAAGGATTTTATCCGTAATAAATGACGCACATCGTTAGCGTATTGACAAAGTTAGCGGCCAAGATAGTGCCCTCTGCATAAGTCGTAAAGGTAAAAAAAACTCTCTGGCATAGCCAGAGAGATCGACTTTTCTGTAGGTTGGGAGTGAAGTAAGTGTATTACTTACTTCAGTAGTGAGTAGTGTAGCAAATGAAACGACAAATGCAAGTCTCTAATTTGATACGTTTACAGTCTACTTGCGTGCAGCGGCTGTTCATAAGAGACTAAAGGCATTTGTTGTTGGTTACTGGTGCTACCTTTAGCCCATGAGGCTCGATTGCTATGCGTTTTCTCCCACTGTTACGGTTGCGTAGCCTGCCTGTGGTTACCTTGGCGTTGTTGGCCTTAGGGGGCTTGGCTTGGGTGGGCTGTATGGCTCCGCAAGCACCCCTTACCCAATGGCAACAGCGTTTGCAAGGGCTGTTGCCCAGTAGCCAAGCGGCGGCTCCGCTTAAATTGTCAGCAGCCCTCTCGCCAGCCGAAGCCGCCGGCCAATTGACCCCTGACGAACAACGCACCTTGCGTATTTACCAAACCGTTAGCCCTGCCGTGGTCAACATTACCTCTACCACCGTTGGGGTGGATGGCTTTCTCAACCTCATGCCCCAAAAAGGCTCAGGCTCTGGGGTGATATTGACCCCCGACGGCTTTATCTTAACCAACGCCCACGTCGTTGAAAAAGCAACTAACCTAGAAGTCACCCTCCTCAACAAGCCCACGCCCTACACCGCCAAAGTGGTGGGGGGCGACCTGAGCTACGACATGGCCTTGCTTAAAATAGACCCCCGCCAAGGTGAAACCTTCCCCGTGGTGGGCTTGGGCAATTCGGGCAGTTTAAATGTAGGGCAACAGGTGCTGGCTATTGGTAATCCCTTTGGCCTGCAAAGTACCCTGACAACAGGGGTCATCAGTAGCCTTGGCCGTCGTCTCCAAGCCGAAAACGGCCGCATCATGGAGAACATCATCCAAACCGATGCCGCCATTAACCCGGGCAACAGCGGGGGGCCTCTGCTCAACAGCCAAGGTAAACTGATTGGTATTAACACGGCCATCTTTAGCCCCTCAGGTACCAACAGTGGCATTGGTTTTGCCGTGCCTGTTAACACCGTCGTTAGGTTGGCTAATGACTTAATCCTGCACGGGCGTATTATTAAGCCTTACCTTGGCCTTACCCTTAGCTTTGAACTCAACCCCCGTGTGGCGCAACTGCTCAAGCTACCTTTGCAAAAAGGCTTGCTGGTGGCCAGCGTGCAACCCAACAGCCCCGCCAGCCAAGCTGGCTTACGTGGTGGCACGCAAGAAGTTAAAACTCGGCAAGGCAGGCTCATGTTGGGTGGCGACATTATTACGGCTGTAGACCAACGCCCCATGACGAGTGTGGACGAGTTTTTAAATTATGTTGAAGCCAAACGCCCTGCCGAGCGTATTGTACTAAGTGTATGGCGCAACGGTAATACGCTGCAACTGCCCGTCACCCTTGCCGAACGCACCCAAACCAACTGGTAGACCGCAGGAGAACACGTAACTTATGGCTAAATTATTGGTGATTGATGACAACCACGCCATTACCGAGCTGGTCAAAGTCAACCTCGAGATGGTTGGCCACACCGTGCTGGTGGCCAACGACGGTATTAAAGGCTTTGCCCTTGCCCAGCAAGAGACCCCCGCCCTCATCATTTTAGATGTGATGATGCCCAACGTGGACGGTTACACCGTGGCGCAACGCCTGCGTAAGGCTCCCCCCACCGAAAAAACGCCCATTTTAATGCTCACCGCCCTTGACGAGTTAGACAACAAAGTCAAAGGCTTTGATGCTGGCGTGGATGATTACCTCACCAAACCCTTTGACTTGCCCGAGCTGATGGTGCGGGTGCGTGCCTTGTTACGCCGTGGTGGTAGCGTGATGCCCAGCCTTGCCCAACCCGAACTACAAGCCGTGGGCGACCTCACCCTCATCCCCGACAACCTTGAGGTGCAGGTGCGCTCGCATTTAATTAAACTCACCCCCACGGAGTTTGAAATACTGAACTGTCTGTTGCAAAACCACGGACGCACCCTCGCCCTAGGCAAACTACTCCAAGACGTGTGGGGCTATGCCCCTGATGACGATGTGGAGACAATTAGGGTACACGTGCGCCATTTGCGTGCCAAGCTGGAGAAGATTGTCCCCGACCGCATTTATATTGAGACGGTGTACGGCGGGGGCTATCGCCTATTGCCCGAAGGCAAGGCCAAAACCGCCACTTAGCCCTCTCTACTCCCTTACGTTAAAAGTGTGATAAACTGGGCGAGAAGCACTCAGTTTTAGGCTTTATAAGGATTGTTGCTATGTCTGTTAAAGCTATTGTTAGTACCGTGATTGTGGTGGGCATGTTGGCCAGTAGCGTGGTGGGCTTGTGGGCGGTTAGCCAGCAAACCCAACCCAACCAACCCGCCGACGCTAACACCCCCTTGGCTCAAACCTCAGCCTCGCCCAACGTGCAAACGCTTGACCCTTTTGGCCAGTTGCACCTATTATCCACCAGCACACTCGTTCCTAGTAAGCCGTTTATCAGTGTGCAGGGCGAAGAAGTGCAACTGGTTAACGACAAAGGGCTAAGCCATGTATTGGTATTTTACCAAGGGCATTTTTGTAGTGTGTGTGGCGCACAGTTAGAGGCTTTTCAAGCCAAGCTGGCCGAGTTTGACAAGCAAAAAGTCAAGCTGGTCGCCATCAGTGCAGACGATGCCGAGCTGGCTGGCCAAACCGTAGGCGAACGTGGCTTGGGCTTTGCCGTCGTCCCCGACCCCGACCACGAGCTGATTGAAGCCTTTGGCGTGGCCAACCGCGTGCGCGATAACATCGCCTACCCCACGGTGTACGTGGTTAAGCCCAACGGCCAAGTATCGCTGGCCTTTGCCGACCCGCAAGGCCGCCGTTTACAAGCTGATGAAGTGCTTGCCTTTTTAGACAAAGGCAGCCTCCCTTCGCCAACCGAGGCCGTGGCCAAAGCTCCTGCTAGCGCACCGCACCAAGGTTAAGCCATGAGCTTCTTGGCGTGGCTTCGCCTATCGGCTCCTGCTGATGTGTACAGGTGGGTGTGGGCGAGGGTGTTGCGGTTGTATTATTGGTTTTGGCCACCGCAACAAGGCGAATGGGTGGGCAAGTTTTATAAGCGCACGGGCTACTGTAACCAATGCGCCCAATGTTGCCAAAACATTCACTTAGTGGTGGACAATGAGATTGTTGCCGACCATGAGACCTTTGCTAAGCTCTGCCAAGACCGCCCTGAATATAACGATTTTATCGCCATTGACGCTAGCCCCAAGGGGCTGGTGTTTGGTTGTGTCAATTTAAAGCTGGATAATACGTGTGGCATTTATGATCGTCGTCCGTCGTTTTGCCGTAGCTTCCCTACGGAGGAGGCGATGCTGAACGGGGGTAAGTTGCCGTCGGAGTGTTCGTACACGTTTACGGCGTTACGTAGTTTTAGGCAGGTGATGCAGGCAACGCAACCCACGCCGTGAGGCTTGGTTGCAACACCCTAACCCTTGTGTTACAACTACTCTACCAAAACATTAGCTGCTTTTAGGCTACTGCTTGCCAAGAGTCCACTCACCTAACCCATGAGACAAGGTTGGCAAGCACAAGGCCTGTCAAGTTGGGCTTACGCCTTACTTGTCACTTTATTGTAGTAACTCACCCCCATTTTTGATGTAAGGATTGCCTGCTTATGCAAGCCAAAGCTCCCCGTGAAAACCGTGACCGTGACGGCAACCGTGATGGTGGCAAAGCTCCTAAAAACGCCGACCCTAACGCACTTGCCGCACAAGCCCTCGCCACCCCCGAAGGCGAAGCCGCCCAGCCTGAATGGCAAGAACGTGTCATTCAAATTCGCCGTGTAACCAAGGTGGTTAAGGGCGGTAAAAAGATGAGCTTTAGAGCCGTTGTGATTGTAGGCAATGGTAAAGGCACCGTTGGCTTGGGCATTGGCAAATCAGGCGAAGTCATCGGCGCCATTCAAAAAGCCGTCTCGGCTGCTAAAAAGAGCATGATTAACGTCGCCACTTACAAGCACACCATCCCTCACCCTGTGCGTGGCCGTGCTGGTGCTAGCTTTGTGCAAATGCGCCCCGCCTCTGATGGTACAGGTATCATTGCTGGTGGTGCCGCTCGTGTGGTGATTGAATTGGCTGGCGTGGGCAACATCTTGTCCAAGTCGTTGGGTTCAAACTCCCCCCTAAACGTGGCACGTGCCACCATTGAAGGCCTAACCCAACTACGCACCTTTAGCGATATTGCTGATGACCGTGGTATTAGCGTGACGCAAATGCTGGCCCTTAACTAACGGCTAGCCCACTGCTCTCTCATTACTTTATAAGGATGTTACCCCATGGCAAAAAAAGCCACACCTGCCCCCGAGACAGCCGCTCAGGCTTCTGCCCCTAAGGCAAAAATTACCCTTAAGCGTAGCCTTATTGGTTGCACGCAAAAGCAACGTGCCATTGCTCAAGCCCTTGGCCTAACCAAGCGCGAAGACTGTGTTGAGCTGCCCATGACCGTTATTATTCAAGGTATGGTCAACAAAATCCCTCATCTGCTGGTGGTTGAGCCTGTCGCTGCTTAGGCAGTGTCCCGCCTCTTGCTTACTGTTTTTACTTACTGATAAGGTCATGCAACTATGCCTGAAACACCAGAACTCCTCGATTTAGGTTCCATACAATCAGCCCCAGGGTCGGTACGTCGCCGTAACCGTGTGGGTCGTGGTCGTGCTTCGGGGTCGGGTAAAACCGCCAACCGTGGTCACAACGGTGAAGGCCAACGCTCTGGCCGTTCCTCCAAGCGTGGTTTTGAAGGTGGCCAAATGCCCCTCTACCGTCGTATCCCCAAATACCGTACCTTCCCCCAGCCTAACAAGCGTGTGTGGGCCATCCTCAACGTCAACGACTTAGAGGCTCTGCTTGAAAAAGGCAACAAAACCCTTAGCTACCAACAGCTTGCTATCAAAGGCGTGTTGGCTCGTAAGCATGATGGCTTGCGTCTGCTAGGCGATGGCGATGCCAGCAAAGCCCTCAAAGGTATTACCATTCAAGCGCATTACGCCAGCCCCACTGCCCAAGAGAAGTTAGCTGCCGTAGGTGCCAAGCTTGAGATGGTCACCGATCAGCCCATGGCTAAACTTTTGCTTGCCTAAAGGCTCCACTAGCGTCACACTAGGGCTTTAGGGCTAACGTGTGACGCTGCTGCCCCTTTTAAAGTGTGTGTTTGCTGAAAGTGCCTGCCCCCGATGTCTACCGCCTTACCCCCTACCGTCAATTTGTCTGGTAGCCTGCCTGTATCGTCTTCTCAGCAGGGGTTGACGCAAAAAGTAGTAGGGTTGTGGCAATCGTTGCAACATGCTTGGGCAACCTCCTCGCTTAAACAACGTTTGTTGTTTACCCTTGGGGCGTTGGCCTTTTACAGGTTAGGGGCGCAAGTGCCCGTGTGGGGCGTTAATGCCCAAGCCATACAGGCCATGGCCGCTAACCAACTGTTAGGCTTTTTAGATATGTTTTCGGGCGGAGCCTTAACCAGCCTCTCCGTACTGGCGTTGGGTATTGGCCCCTACATTACCGCTTCTATCATTATGCAGTTGCTCACCGCCGTTATCCCTCGGCTAGAAGAGTTGCAAAAAGACGAAGGTGAAGCGGGGCGTAAAAAAATTGCCCAAATCACTCGTTATGTGGCTGTATTACTGGCCGTTATGCAGGCCGTGCTGATTGTGCGCCTGTTTACCAGCACGCCAGGGGTGTTGTTACCGGGGGTCAGCCCCACGGTATTTTACCCGTTAGCAGTGTTGAGTTTAACAGCTGGTTCGCTCTTTGCCCTATGGCTCTCAGAGCTGATGACCGAAAAAGGCTTAGGTAACGGGGCTTCTTTGCTAATTTTTGTGGGTATTATTGCCTCGCTCCCCTTTTATGCCCAACGCACCGCCGAGCTTGTGGCAGGCGACCCCCAACGAGCAATGGCTTTGGCCGTACTGCTTGCCCTGTTTTTGGTCATTATCGTACTCATTATCATTTTGCAAGAAGCCTATCGCAAGGTGTTTGTGGTGAATGCTAAACGCCAAGTAGGTGCAAAAATCTACGGTGGCCAAAGCTCCTTTATCCCCTTTAAACTTAACCCTGCCAGCGTCATGCCCCTCATTTTTGCCTTCGCTTTGTTGGCCTTCCCTCAAACGGCGATACAACTGTTGCAACAGCTTGATTTACCCAGCTGGACGGATAAACTCATGACGGGCTACACGCTCTACCTCTCACCTGGTAAGCCTCTCTATATTGCGCTTGAGTTCTTGCTGATTATCTTTTTCACTTATTTTTACGCCTCGCTCGTCCCCAGTATGCAACCCAACGAGATTGCCAACCAGCTTAAAAAATACGGTAGCTCCATACCAGGCCTTAAACCTGGTAAGCCCACTGCCGAAGCCCTTACCGTCATGCTTAACCGTGTGCTGTTTTTAGGTGCCTTGGCCTTAGCGGCTATTACGTTTTTGGCCAGTGCCGCCACCTCGCTTACAGGTATTTCTACCTTGTCGGGGCTTGGCTCTACTGCGCTCATTATCTTAGTGGGTGTCGCACTTGATACCCTGAATCAAATACGTGTCCACTTATTGGCAAAACATTATGAAGGATTTCTCTCGCCATGATGGCTGATACCGCTCTCTCGTCTACCCCTACTCAAACCACGCCCTTGCTTGCTGGTGTGGGCTTCATCCCCTTTATCTCAAAGCCCAACAGTGGCAAGGGAACGCAAACTGACTTACTCAACCAGCGTCTTGGCCTCCCCCGCATTGATATGGGTGCCATGTTGCGAGAAGTGGCCAAAGACGACACCGAACTTGGCCGTATGGTAGCCGATACCCTAGCCCAAGGCCAATTGGTGACGCTGGATGTGGTAATTGACGTACTCAAAGCAGGCTTGGCCAAACGCCTCGCCACCCTAGAAACCACGGCGCAACGCCTGTTTGTGCTGGATGGCTTCCCCCGTAGTGACGAGCAAGCCAAAGCGTTAGACGAGATGTGCCAAAGCCAAGGTGCCAGCATCATCAAAGCTATTTACCTTACCCTGCCTGATGAAGTCGTGATTGAACGTGCCGCTGCCCGTTTGATTTGTGGTGATTGCGGTGCCATTTACAACACGCAAAGCAAGCCCCCGCAGCAAGAAGGTGTTTGTGATGTGTGTGGCGGTACGCACCTAGCCCGCCGCATCGACGATGAACCCGAACGTGTCGCCAAACGCCTCGTCTCGTTTGAAAACGACACTCAACCGCTTGTGGCCTATTACCAAGCCCAAGGCCTACTGGTCAATGTTGATGGGCATCGCAGTGTTGAGACAGTGTATGCTACACTGTTAGCAGAGCTTCAAGCTGCCGTTCCTACCTTGACGGCACAAGCCAGCTAACCTATCCGCACGCTTACCTATCCTACCGAGGTTTTTATGGCCGTCAGTGTCAACACAGCAGATTCTATCAACAAAAAAAGCCGTCATGATATCCGCCTCATGCAACGGGCTGGCCAAATTGTGGCCGAAGTTCATGCTCTTGTGCGAGACATGGCCAAGCCAGGCGTGTCTACCCTCGAGCTTGACGAAGCTTGTGAAGCCCTCATACGCAAAGCGGGAGCCTTACCCACCTTTAAGGGCTATCACGGCTTCCCCGCCACTATTTGCGCCTCTGTCAATGATGAAGTGGTGCATGGCATCCCCAAAGCCACCACTATTTTAAAAGAAGGCGACGTACTGAGCCTTGATGTGGGCGCCACCTACCGTGGGCTAGTGGCCGATGCGGCCTTTACCATGGGTATTGGCACCATCGCCCCCGACGTGCAAGCCTTGCTGGATGCGACCGAAGCCTCGTTACATGCCGCCATCAAAGTGTGCCTCCCTGGTAACTATCTTGAGGATGTCTCGGGGGCGATTGAGGACGTGGGTGCTGCCACCCCCTACGGGCTTGTTAAAGAATATGGCGGCCACAGCGTTGGCCATAAACTACACGAAGAACCCTTTATCCACAACTATCGCACAGGTGTGCGTGGCCCACTTTTGCGCTCTGGCAACACCTTGGCCATTGAGCCGATGTTGACCCTTGGCCAGCCCGTAGTCAAAACTTTAGGCGATAAATGGACCGTGGTCACCGTCGATGGCTTGCCCTCGGCGCATTTTGAGCATACAGTATGGATAAGCGACGATGGCCCTGTTATTTTAACACGGCTGGCCGCTTAACCCCCATGCTCGTACAGTAGAGGAAGCCACAACAGCTTTATGGCCAAAGAAAAAGATGTGATTGAAATGGAAGGCGTGATTCGTGAAGCGTTGCCTAATGCAATGTTCAGGGTTGTGCTAGATAATGGCCTAGAAGTGCTTGCCCATATATCGGGTAAGATTCGTAAACATTTTATCCGTATTTTGCCTGGCGATAAAGTGCGTGTGGAACTCTCCCCCTACGATTTAACCCGTGGACGCATTACTTTTAGAATGAAGTAAGCTCTTGCGCTTACCTGCTCTCTGCTTTAGATAAGGAACCCCCGCTATGAAAGTTCGCCCTTCAGTAAAACGTATTTGCGACAAATGCAAAGTGATTCGTCGCCGTGGCCGTGTCGCCGTGATTTGCGAAAACCCAAAACACAAACAACGCCAAGGGTAAGTCTTTACCCCTGTTGCTACCTGTGTGTTTGAGGTCTTTCTATGTCTGATGCCTTGCCAACGGCTCGCCCTGTAAGGGTACGCCTTGCCCCTAGCCCTACTGGGGCGTTACACGTTGGCACTGCTCGTGCTGGCTTGCTTAATTATCTTTTTGCTAAGCGACACGGAGGGAGTTTCATCCTCCGCATTGAAGACACGGATGCCGAACGATCGCAAGCCATCTATACCGCTAACATTCTTCAAGGCCTCCAAGCCTTAGGCCTCTCGTGGGACGAAGGCCCCTGCCCCACAGGCGAGGGTGAGCTGGGCGAGTTTGGCCCCTACTGCCAATCGCAACGGAAAGCACGCTACCAAGCCGTAGCTCACCAGCTGCTGGCAGAAGGCAAGGCTTACCGAGATTTTATTACCGAGGCCGAAATTGCCCAACGCCGAGACGAAGCCCAACGCCTTAACCAGCCCTTTGTCTACCGTAGCCAAGCCCTCCCACCCGAGGCTGAAGCTGAAAAACTGGCAGCGGGCGAGCCTTATTCGTTGCGTTTTGCCGTGCCAGCCACGGCTACAACGCTTACCTTTACCGATAGCCTTAGGGGCGAAGTCAGCGTTGAAGCGTCGACCGTCTCTGACTTTGTTATCCTCAAATCTGATGGGATGGCCTCTTACAACTTTGCCGTGGTGGTGGATGATACTGATATGGCCATCACCCACGTCATCCGTGGCGAAGACCACATACCCAACACACCACGGCAGGTGCTGTTATACGAGGCCTTGGGTAAACCCCTCCCCCTCTTTACGCACCTCAGCATGATACTAGCCCCCGATCGCTCTAAACTCTCTAAGCGTTTTGGTGCGACGGCCGTGTCTGATTATATCTATGAGCAAGGCTTTTTACCCGAGGCTATGGTTAACTTTTTGGCCTTACTGGGCTGGTCTCACCCCGAAGCTAAAGAATTGTTGACTTTAGACGAGTTGGTAGCCTCTTTCGATCTGTCTCGCCTGTCTACCAGTGGAGCAGTGTTTGACCGCACCAAGCTGGAGTGGATGAACGGCCAATACATTCGCCAACTTAGCCTTGAAGAGCTGGACAAGCGATGCCAACCCTTTTGGCACGCCCTACAAGCCGAACCCAACCGCTACACGCCTGCCCAACGCCACGCCCTGCTGGCCTTGGTGCAAGAGAGCTTGGTCACCCTTAAAGATATTGACGAGCAAACCGCCACCTTTTTTGGTGACGCTTTAACTACCCCCGCCGATGCTGAACTACAAGCCTCAGTACTCGCCACCCCCGAAGGACAACAAGTGCTGCAACAGGCGCTTACTGCCCTTCATCAGTTGGATGACACCACCCCCGAAACTTGCCACGCTTGGCTTAAAGAGCTGAGTACCGCCCTTAAGCCACTTAAGGCGAAACAGGTGTTTTGGCCGTTGCGTGCGGCCTTAACGGGCCGTGTACAAGGGGCTGACCTGTCTGGCACCTTAAACTTGTTGGGTAAGCAGCGCATTGCTCTGCGTTTGCAACAGGCTTGCGTCTCACAGGTATCGCTTTAATACGAAAGCTACTTGAAATAATGAGAGATAAGACTTCCTTGTAGATCTGAAGCTGTTTTATCGCACCAAGGTGACTATTTTCCTGATTAATTTTTGAACTTTTAGATTTCGAGAGCTACCGTTTATTGACGATTGTTTCTTTTTCTCTTTTTTTAGGTGTTTTTAGACCCCACCCTACCACTCTTCGACTTGGTTTTAGTTTTACCTATACCTAGCGTTGTAGCAAGTTAATAGCATCTTGGTTGCGAATGTTACTTTGCGACAGAATCGACACCGCTGCCTGACGCAACACATCTGCCTGAGCATACTCTGACGACACCTTGGCAATATCGGCATCCTCTAACCGTGAACGGCTTTGTTCGGTATTCACCATCACGGTTTGGGTAAACGTCATGGCACGCTCTAACTGGTTATAAAACGCACCCACGGTACTTCGCTGTGTTTGCAGCTTGTTCATGGCCGCATCCACATCATCAATAAAGTTAAGCACCGCACCCGTGGTGTTTAAGGCTGAGGTGGTACCATCAAAAATAGCGTCCGTATCGGGGATGAGCGTGCCGCTGTTGGCACCATTGAGCAAGCCAATAGAGGTGAGGTCAGCATTCTCGAGGGCTTCGCCCAAGTTAAGCGTAAACGAGCCTGTGTTACTGCCAAAACCCGTTTGAATGAGCGCATCATTGGCGGCAGTACCATCCAGCAAGCGCACGCCGTTAAACTCTGCCGTGGTAGCCAAGCGTTGAAGGTCATCCATCAAGTTTTTAATCTCTTTGGCATAACTTAAACGGGATTCAGTCGTGTTGGTCTCCGTACTCATACCCAAGGCCAACTCACGGATGCGTTGCAAGTTGTCGCCCATCAGGCCAAGCGTGCTTTCAGTTACTTCCATCAAACTGAGGCCGTCTTGCAGGTTGGCCACAGCTTGGTTATAGCCCAATAGGCGGCCTTGCAACTGGCGCACTCGGCTATAGCCTGCGGCATCATCGCTGGGTTTGGTAATTTTTTTGCCGCTGGCCATTTGCGATGCGGCACGGTCCAAGCGAGTGCTGTTAATGCGTAAACGGTCTAACGAAATTAGCGAGGTGGCATTGGTATTAACAACGGCTGGTAAGCTCATGGCGAGAATCCTTCTCTCTTTGCTTGAATAAGTTGACTCTTTCTCGTGGGGGAGGGCATCCATGCCTTCAGTTACAACAGGTATCGGCCAGAAAGAGGCAAGGCTTTAGCTTGGCAAGATTTTCTCCCCTAACTAGAGGAGAGCAAGGGGTCTCTCCCCTGCCTGTGGGTGGGCAAACTGCCTGACAAACCGCTAAACTAAAGTATGCTCTGAGAGAGAGTACCACCCTAGCCCGCTACCACACCGACACCAACACCATGCCCTTTGCTTCCGCCGCCGCCACCACTGCCACTCATGCAGCTAGCCACAGTGTACTGGGGCATTATTTTGCCAGCCTTATGGGCTATACAGGCTTTTTGGTACTACTGGGCATCACGCTCATATGGCTCATTAAAAAGCATCCCCATAAAATAGCGTGGCTCTTCCCCTCGTTAAAGCAAAAACTACTTGCTGATGCTCAAGCAGCAGCCTCCACACTTCCTACCACATCGCCTTTACCCCCCCCCATCCCCGCATGGGGAGCTAGTAATTCATCTGCTCCTCTCAACCCTGCCTTGCTTCACATCGAAGCCAGCGTCACCCTTGAGGCGGGGCAAACCCTGCACGTGGTGCAAGCGCAAGGGCAACGCCTGTTGGTCTCCTCTGGTGTGGCGGGCGTGCAAGTACTAACCCAACTGAGCAACCAACAACCAGCCCTTGAAGCCTTAACCCAAGCCACCACTCCTTCAGCCCCTCCTAAGGCAGAAGCCCCGCCACCGCCTGTGCGTAACCCACTGGTCAACCCCACGCATTACCCCACACCGCCTTTACCTGTAGGTAACCGACAAAGCGCGCCGCCTCCGCCCGTAAAAGCGCAACCCCACCCCAGCCGAGCCTTTTTTGAGACACTCCGCCAAGCCATACCGCCCCAACACCTCAGCGTGAGTGCCGCCTCGGCCTACCAGCGGGAGATACCCCGTGGATAACCTATTGGCCAATCTCGACCCCTCGCTCCAGCTACTGTTGCTGATGGCCAGTATGACGCTGCTGCCCTTTATGGTGGCCAGCATGACGAGTTTTTTGCGCTACGTGGTGGTACTCTCCATTTTAAAAACCGCCTTGGGTACGCAACAAGTACCGCCCGCCATTGTGCTGGTAGGCATGGCGTTAATTATGACGTTTTACACCATGGGCCCCGTCTTTGCGGAGATTTACGAAACTGTTGACCCCCTGCTCCGCCAGCCTAAAACCAACATTGGCCAACTGCTAGATGAAGGCTCGCAACCGCTGAAAAACTTTATGATGCGCCAAACTCGGCAAGAGGATATTAAGGTATTTTTAGAACTCAGCCGAGACAAAGCGCCCGCCACCCCCAAAGACCTCAGCATTTGGGAGATTGCCCCCGCCTACATGATTAGCGAGCTACGTACCTCGTTTGAGATTGGTTTCGTGATTTTTATCCCCTTTATTATTATTGACCTGGTGGTGGCTAACGTCCTGCTGGCATTGGGTATGATGATGCTGTCGCCGACGATTATCTCACTACCGTTTAAAATA
>JBIKUS010000108.1:0-6909 GCA_044347425.1 Vampirovibrionales bacterium
TAACTCAACGGCTCGACGACGAAAAGCAACAGGATACATAACGGCGGGGTCTCTGTAACCTAACAACAACACCTTATTGTATCATACTCTCTAGAATTAGCTATAATAATGAATTGGGCTTTCTTGAAATGAGAACAGCACTTACCGATGCTGACCGCCCAACCGATTTGGATACACGATTTGTTGAGACAATGTTTAAATTGACCGAAAACTTTCCTAATAGCCCAAATGCTTTAGAGCTAGTTAATCAAGAGAATGAAGTCTCAGCTGATGAAGCATGGAATCACCTAATCCCATAAACTGAAGGCTCAAACCGTAACGACACACTGTTCATGCAATAGCGTAACCCTGTGGGGGCGGGGCCATCGGTAAACACGTGGCCAAGGTGAGCTTGGCAGCCGCTACACACCACTTCAACCCGAATCATCCCATGCGAGGCATCTCGCACTTCGGCAACTGCTTCGGAGGCTATGGGTGCATAAAAGCTAGGCCAACCCGAGCCACTGTCGTACTTAGTCTCACTGGCAAACAAGGCTTGCCCGCAACAGGTGCAGTGGTACACCCCTTGGCGTTTTTCGTTGAGCAACGCCCCCGTAAACGGAGCTTCGGTGCCGCCGCATTGGGTCACGTGGTGAGCTAGGCTCCCGATGGGTGGAGGGGTACAGGCCATGAGTGGTGTTGTCCTTTACGGCAAGGGCTAGGCGTTGAGTTGTAGGCGGTTGTCCACAGGCAAGGGCAGAGGTTGGCCGTGGTTGCGCTTGCTTTCAGTATAAAACTCAACGGCCATTAAGTCACGCATGGGTAGAGCTAAGGTACGTTCTACCTTCGCCTCTTTTAAACTGGGATAGTCTTGTCCGTTAAAGGTAAAGGCATCGCTGGCCACGGTGTAGGTTGCGTTGGGGTTGAGGGGTTGCCAATCGCCAGAGCCGTGTTGTTTTGGCGGATGATACAGCACTTGCTCCAGCTCGCCCGTTTCTTGGTTAATGACCATGCGTAGATTGTGCGAGGTATGAAGCAACGACGGATGCCCCTCGTCTTTGGCTAAAGCCTCGGCCATGGCTTTAAATGCGCCCAGTAACTGCTCACCCTTAACGCTGGCCACCACGTGCTGGCTGGCATAGGGGAACATCTCCCGCAAGTGGCGTTGGGTGAGTGCGCCAGCCTCGGCACCGTCTTTCACCTCGGCAGAAGGCACAAGGGCAAGGTCGGCACCTGTACTCATCAGCAGGGTATCAGCCACGGTTTGCGCCATGGGGTCGGGGGCCGTATTGGCATGGGTATTATCATAGGGTTGTGCCAAGCTGGCCACCGTTGCCGATGCGCCAAGCTGGTGGTTAATTAGCCCCAAGGCTGTGGCATCGGGCATAAACTGCCCCGAATGTAGCAAATTGACGGCGACAGGATGCGCCACGCCAGCTTCGTCAAAATCCACTTGCGCCCAACCCATGTTGTGGCCATTTTTGCCCGTTTGCACCACCATTACGGGGTGCTGTTGGCTATCGGTCAGCCAACTTTGGCCAGGGGCTAGGGTGTTAAGCTCGGTGTGCGAGTGTCCGCCCACAATCACATCCACCCCATGCAGGCCATAGCCTAATAGGGGGTCAACCAGTTTACGATCCGACTTATACCCTAAGTGAGAAATGAGGATGATGCGGTTCACCCCTCGCGCTTCTAGCGCATCTACTTGGGTTTGAATGCGCTTGGCTGTCTCGCTCATGTTGGCGACCGTGGTGCCGTGCAGGTTGGCATCGTCGTTAATCAGCTTGGGCATAGCGGGGGTGGTCACCCCTATCAAGCCGTAGCGATGGCCGTCACGCTCTACCACGGTAGAGCCTACCAACCACTTGCCTTGCTGTGCAGCCAGCCCCAACGGCGAGGCGGCTCCCGCTTGTACGTTAGCCCCCAACCACGGAAAGGTGCTGTGCAGGGCGGCGGCGGCCAGTGGCGCATCGCCAGCGTCAAAGTCGTGGTTGCCAGGGGTAGCGGCATCCAAGTGGGCTTGGTTCATCAAGGCGATGGTGAGTGGCCAGTCGTGCAAGTCGCTGTCTATGTTCATATCGCCAGCGGCAAAGCTAAGCACGGTTTGCCCTTGGGCAGTTAGGGCGGGACGCAAGGTGTTAAACGCCGAAACCAGCATCGGCCACGCCGTGTAGGCCTCATGCACGTCGTTAATGTGCAGCAAGTTCACCCTATCAAGCACAGGGGGCGGGGGTTGGGTAGCTCCCCCGTAGGGAACTTTTTCAAAACCCAAAGCAATAGGTTTTGGTGGAGAGTATGACGCTTCACACCCTCTCCCTTCGGGAGAGGGAAGGGTGAGGGACAGCCATCTTTCTCTGTTTTTTGGTCGTCCCTCACCCGCTGCTCCCGCAGCGTTGATTGCGGAGCAATCACTCGGCTTGCCGCCCTCTCCCGAAGGGAGAGGTAAAGATGCGCTTCTGGTTGAATGCGAATTTATGCAAAAGCCCCCGTAGGGTTGCGTTAGGGCAGGTAATTGCGGCGACACAGACACGGTTGGTACAAAATCAATCTCATCAAACAAGTGAACAGGGCTATTAGCCATAAGGCAACTCAACTAAGGTAGTTGCTAGCCTAAATGGTTTGCCTAAGGTAAACTACCTTAAAAGCACGGGCGATGCTCGCCCTGACCGTACTGTTTTGTGTTGAGTGATGCCTTGACCTATGGCCTTAAAGACGTTGTTACTGAATGGATTGTTGATAGTACAAGCCTTATCTGCCGTGTTGACCATAGCACTGGTACTGCTCCATTCGCCCAAGAGCGATGGTGTGAGCATTATGGGCAGTGCCTCGGGCGGGTTAATGGGTAGCCAACAAGGTGCCGAAGCCACGCTCAACAAGCTGACCTACACCGTAGTGGGCATCTTTTTTGCCTCTAGCTTTATTGTAGGCTATTACTTTTAAGGTACGCTTGCCAAGGGGTGTTGTGCCATGAATTTACCGTTGTTGGCGTTCCCTCACCCCAACCCTCACCCCAACCCTCTGCCTAACATAGAGGGAGAGATGACCCTCACCCTGCCCTCTCCCGAGGGGAGAGGGTGTGATGCTGTGCTGCCCCTATCGTATTGGCACAGTAGGCAACCTCTGCTTACCCAGTTTACCCTAGCTGCCTTACAACAAGAGCGTCTAGCCCATGCTTTTTTACTGAAGGGGGCTGATGCCACGGGGGCATACCGCTGGTTTTTGTCGTTGGCGGCCACGCTTAACTGCTTGCAGCCCACCACCAGCCCCCAAGGGCATACCGAACCCTGTGGCCACTGCCAACCCTGTCTGTGGCTGGCCAAAAACGCGCATCCCCACGTGATGACGCTCACCCGCCTGACCTGCCTACCCCCCGACGATGAAAAAGACAAAAACAAAGTACGCAAAACCATCAGCACAGAGCAAATTACCGCACTTACCAACGAGCTGATGTATGCCAACCAAGGCTGGCGGTTGGTATGGCTCAGCGATGCCCACGTGCGCCCCAAACGCTTTGCCGACCCCGACCTACTACCGCCCAACGACTGGGCAGCCCTTGCTAAGCCCGACACTTGCCTTGAGCTTGCCCCCCTTAACGCCAACGTACTAAGTGACAAGGCGGTTAACCAACTACTTAAAACGCTCGAGGCTCCCCCGCCACGTACGTTGTTTGTGTTTTATACGGATAGTGAGCAAAGCGTGCTGCCCACCATTGTGTCTCGGTGCCAAGTGCTGCCCCTGCAAGCCAAACCCGTGGCCGCACAGGCTCACCTATCACCCCAACAAGAGGCTCTGCACAAGGCGGGCATCGCCCCCGACCACGCCGAATGGATGGCAAGCTTTTGGCACCGCTGGATGAGCGAGGCCACCACCGACCCCTTCCCCTTGCTAGAAGCCACCAAAACCTATTGGGAGGACGAGCAACGCCTCCCTTGGCCACAAGTGATGGACTTATGGCAGCAATGGTTGCACGCCCTTTGGCCATTGGGCGAGTTGGGGCTAACACACCAACGCTACACGCAATTGCACACCAAATTAAGCATCGCCAAACGCTGGTTTGAGCAAAAAACCAACACCAATGCCACCTTATGGTGGGTGCTGGCGGCTCCGCTCACTCGCCAGCAATGGGGCTAGGCCTTATAGAACTTACGCAAACAGCACTATCTTGACCCCTAACTTTGTCATAATGATAACGATGCTCGTCATTTATTAGCTATAAAATCCTCACATCTTATATCATTTTTCCTCGTTATCTGCTCAATCTAGCACCGTCTGCGTAAGTCCTACTTAGCCCTCTGTAGAGTCGTCTCTACCGTAGACCTGTTGATACGCCCAATACGTACCGTACACTTTGACGACGTAATCTCGGCTTTCGGTATAGGGTAGCCACTCTAAAAACCAATCGGTATCGGCTTGGGCCTGTGCGGGTGCGCTGTTGCGCCAACGACGCATGGCGTTGGGCCCCCCGTTATATGCCCCCACCGCAGCAGCAGGTAAGCCTTCAAACTGACGCAATAAATTACCCAGATAGTGCGTCCCCAAGCGGATGTTGGTATCGGGTTGGTAGAGGTCGGCGGGTTTGAAGCCCAGTAAGCCTTCAGCAGCAGCCACTTCGGCAGCGGTGGAAGGCAGCAGTTGCATCAGCCCCATAGCGTTTGAGGTACTGGTGGCCCGAGGGTTAAAGTAGCTCTCTTCTCGTAATAAACTTAAGGCTAGCAAGGCATCCATCTGTTGGGCTTGGCTCCAGCGGGTGACGCTAGGGGTGAAGGGTGGCACGGGGTAGAGCAACTTCGCCACATCGTCGCTCACTTGGCTAGCGGATTGCTCGGTATCCATCAGGGCTTGGCGTGCGGTACGCATGGCGGTAAACCAATCGCCTTGTTGTAAGGCCAGCCATGCACTCAGCCCAGGCCATTGCTTCACGTTGGGGTAGCGTTCGGCTAGCCATAGTGTCGCCATAGGGGCATCGCCAAGGGTGACTAACTCATTGAGTACCACGCTGTCGCCTTGGCTCAGCTTGGGGGCTTGCCCCACGGGTAGCCCCAAGGCCAACACGCTGGCAGGCAGAGGCTTGGCTGCCCATGCGGTAAATTGCTCTTGGGCTTGGCTCAACCATTGGCTACTTTGGGTGGAGCTTTGTAACGGCCATTGGTTAGGCTGCCCCGCAAGGTTGCTTTCGGCTCGCATGGCGTAGTAGCTAAGGGGATACTGTTTGACGAGGGTGTTAAACACCTCGGTAGCCTGAGTGCTTTGGCCTTGAAGCATGGCCAGTTTGGCTTGCCAATACAACACCTTGGGGGTTGATTTGGCGTGGGGATACGCCTCAGCATGGCCTTGCGCTAGGGCTTCGGCTTCGCTCCACTCGTCAGCCAACAAAGCATGGCGCATGAGCAACCACTGACTCTCGGGGGCGTAAGGGCTATTGGGATGCCCCTGTACCAATCGGCGTAAGTAGCTTTGGGCAAGTTGAGGCTGGTTGCCATACTGGCTGGCATACCACAACACCACGTGATGAGCTGGGAGGTTGGGCAAACTGGCTTGTTCGGCCAGCCATGCTTGCCATACGGGTGTGGGCAGTAAGCGTGCCATTTCGTCAAGCCAAGCAACCACTTTATCCGTATCGGCACTGGTAACAAGGTGCTTAGCGGCGATGGAGGTGGCTTGTGGCCATTGTTGCGCTTTAAGGGCTTGGCCTAAAGCAACACTCCAAGCATCGGCCATGGCGGCTTGGGCTAAATGGGCTTGTATTTGTGGGGCAGGGCGTTGCGCCACGGCCAAGGCCTCGGCGGCTTTGGCGTGAAGGGTGGGTGTCCATACCTTGGGGGCGAGGGTTTTTTGCAGCATGTCTACCACGTCGGCAGCGAAGGTACCCGTGGGGGCGGCATTAAGGTAGGCGAGGCCATGCTCGTTGGCGGTGTCGGTTTGCTTCTCTTGCTGGGCGAGCTGGCTAAGGTAGTAGTGGCTGCCCGTTGCCCATTGTGTGAGGGGGTAGTTGCGCTGGCATTCGTAAAACAAGGCCTTGGCTTGGGTGGGTTGCTTCCCCCTAAAGTGCGACTGTGCCAGCTTATAGGTAGCCACCGCTTGCAAGGGCGAGCTGGCGTGTGAGAAGCGTATTTTTTCAAGGTGATGCTGTACTTGGCCTTCGTCTGGTACGCCTTGGTAGGCTTGGGCAAGGTGCAGGTGAATAATGGGGGCGAGGGCGGGCATCACCACCAATAAATCGTTTAACGTGGCGATGGCTGTGGTGCGTTGTTGCGCTGTGGGTGGGGTTTGCGTGTTGGTGAGTGTTTTAACGGCTTGTTGGTAGCGGCTTCGGGCTTCGGGTTGGGTGATACCCGCTTGGGCGTTAAACACGGCGTTGTTACCCAACTGGGCATTAGGCAACACCAGTAATGACAACCATTGCGACAGGCTTTGCCACGCCACTTGCGGGCTGGCTAAGCCTTCTTTAAGGGGCTGCACCCAAGCGGTCGCCCCTGTAGGGGCGTTGGGGGTGTTGGCTAAAAACACCGAGGCTAACATGTAGCTCACCAATAGCCCAAGGGCAATGCCAGCCCCCGCCACAAGCGGAGTAGTAAAACGCGAGGGAGACGTGGACGGCATGGGGCAACCTATCGTGGCAAGGGGTACAGTGGTTGAGTATACCATGAGTCCCCTTAAGAGGGCGCATACCCCTTACTTAGGGCACGCCTTAGCAACAAGCTAGCTTGAGCGTACTTATAAGTGTCAAACCTATTACTATTTTGAAGGACGTTTTATGAGTGTCGCCAGCCCCACCCAACCCCTTTACCCTAACCAGCCCAAGCCAACACAACAACATTGGTGGCAGTCTCAAGTACCCATCACGCTCCCTTTGGTGGGCATCCCCTTAGCTGTGGGGACAGGTTATGTGGCTAAAGGTGGTAGTAAGCTCCAACCCCTTGCCAAAGATAG
>JBIKUS010000109.1:0-6908 GCA_044347425.1 Vampirovibrionales bacterium
ATACGCTTACCTTGACCCACTAACTCAACGGCTCGACGACGAAAAGCAACAGGATACATAACGGCGGGGTCTCTGTAACCTAACAACAACACCTTATTGTATCATACTCTCTAGAATTAGCTATATTCTTCCTAATAGGTTCAAAAATGAAATCAAACTTGGCATAGGTAATAAAACCCTCAAACAATTAGATTGCTCCAAAGAATATCTGTAAGGTCACCTATTGGTGGGGGGTGGGGGTATCTTATTTCACAACAAGCAAAACTAAGGCATTAGGGTAGGCATACTTTGTGTTTTGGCATTGACACCGCACTCGCTTTGCCTCACGGTGTTTAATAACAACAACACACCACTTTGTTGATAACAACCTCTTATCCCTATCGGGGGGTGCTAGCGGCACAACGCTGGCTGAGAAAGGCTTACCCTGCAGCCTTAACCCTTTGAACCTGACCTGGCTAACACCAGCGGAGGAACGATACCCATGCCCCACCCTTCCACCACAGCGCTGTCGCCAAGGGTACACGCCCTCGGCAAACTATTGGCACATCAGCATCAGCTCAACACAACACAGCCCCTCCCCCAGCACCAGCTAAAGCAAACCCTCAACCAACTTGAAGCAACGCTCCAGCAGCAAGTTCAGCACATTAGCCAAGCAAGCCAAAGCTGGCTAGGGCAAGGCTCGCAAGGGATAATCCCCTCAACAGAGGCTGGCATTAAAGCGCATCTTTTAGGCACAAACGAACCTTCGGGCTGGCTAATGCATCTGCTGGCATGGCAGTATTTGCCAGCTGCCGTGCTAACGCCCCTTGTTACCAAAGCCACCCTTGCCCAACGCCCCGATATTAACAGCCCCGCTAACCAACGTGAGCAAACCCGTGCCGAAGTCTGGCGACAAGTCACCAGTGGTAGCATCCACGTGGCGTTGGCCTATGGCAGTGGCTTGGCTTACAAAGGGCTGATGGCGTTAACCCACCAACATCACAAGCTAACGCAATGGGGTCAGCAGGCCAAGGGCATCCCACTAGTGGGGGCAGGCTTACAAGCCACGGGGCAGTGTTTAAAGCAGTGGGGGCAACACCTCGGTGGTGCCTCGCAACAGACGGCTGGCACCTTGGCCTTTATGATACTGGGTAGCACCTTAGGCTACGGCGTATTACGCCCCTACGTTAGCATGAGTGCTTACACGCACGATAAAGAGCGTGAACTACACGCACTGCCCAACACGCCACAAGCGGCTACCTTTCAAGATGCCACAATAACACTTACGGCATAATCCACTCAAGCGTTTGCAATTGACAGCTCCCTACGCTAAACTAGTGTTGTACCTAATACTGTTGATCCTGGCAGTGGGTTGTTTAGCCTTAATAAAGTTTATAGTGTGGTGGTAGTAAGGATGCTTTTACAATGAGTACAGCAATTTTAGTCGATGGTGGCTTCTTTTTAAAACGCTACCAACTGGTTTTTGGTAGTTACCCGTCTCACCCAGCCCAAGCTGCCCAAGTAGCCAAAGATTTATTTGACAGTTGCATTAAGCACCTGTATGACAAAGACGGCTATAAACGCTCGCTTTACCGCATTTTCTTCTACGACTGCCCCCCGCTGGATAAGCAGGTCGTCATGCCCGTCTCCCGCGAGATGATGGACTTTAGTCGTACACCTACCTACCAATTTCGCTTGCAATTCCACAACGAATTGAAGAAGCTGCGTAAATTGGTACTACGCATGGGCAGCATCAGCGACAAAGAAAACTGGCTCCTTAACGACGACCCCATGGAGCAACTACTTTGTGGCGACTTAACCGTGGATCAACTTAAAGACGATCACTTTAGGTTTGATGTGCGCCAAAAGGGCGTTGATATGCGTATCGGGCTGGATATTGCCACCATCGCCCTTAAAAAACAGGCCACGCAAATAGTACTGATGGCAGGTAACAGCGATTTTGTGCCTGCTGCCAAAATGGCTCGGCGTGAGGGCATCGACTTCATCCTCGACCCCATGTGGAACCGCATTGCAGAAGACTTGTACGAACATATCGATGGACTTCGCTCTACTTGCCCTAAACCCGCCTACTTTTTTAACGGCACCAACACCCAAGGTAGCTACGGCAATGGCAATGGCAATGGCAACAGCGGGTACAGGCAACACCAAGACGAAGCCAGTTACGATGAAGACACCCTGAGTGCCAATGTATAACGTGTAATAGGCTTTTTTTACATGACGACCCCTTACCCCTTACTTGACACCCTACACCAACAAGGTATTGCCCCCCTCTCGTTATCCGCTACCGATGATGGTAACTTGTCGGTGGGTGGCGTGACAGTGCGTACCTTGCTTGAAACCTACGGCTCGCCCCTGTACGTAATGGATGGCAGCACCCTACGTGCCAACGCCCAAGCCTACACGCAAGCTTGCCAGCAAGCCTTTGGGCAAGATAAGGCCTTGGTGTTGTACGCCTGCAAAGCCAACCTCTCTATGGGGCTGGCTAAACTACTGGCCGAAGAAGGCATGGGCTTTGATGCCGTCTCTCGGGGCGAATTGTTGACACTGCTGCGTGCGGGTGTGTCTCCCGACAAAATTGCCTTTAACGGCAACAACAAAACCGAAGCTGATTTAGTCTTTGCCCTTGACCACGGCATACGGCGCATTGTGGTTGATAACTTTGACGAGTTAGACCTGCTCTGCCACGTGTGCGAACATTTACACACCCAAGCTAACATTCTAGTCAGGGTCACCCCAGGCATCGAATGCCACACCCACGACTATATCCGCACAGGGCAGCACGACAGTAAGTTTGGCATCCCCTTAGCCAGTGTACCCGCTTTGGCGCAACGCCTCGCCCAGCCCGATGCTCAAGCTCACATCACCCTTAAAGGCCTACATGCCCACATCGGCTCTCAAATTTTTGAGTTGTCTGCTTATGATGATTTGGTGACGATTTTATTGCAAACCTACGCCCAGTTACGTGATGAACATGGACTTACTCTCACGGAGTTAGACGTGGGCGGTGGCCTAGGCATGGCGTATACCCAAGCCGATGATCCCCCTACGCCCCAGCAGTTAATGGACACGCTGACGACTGCCTTGCACCGAGAAACTCAACGCCACAACCTGCCCGTGCCCTTTATTTACATGGAGCCTGGCCGTAGCATTGTTGCCAAAGCGGGTATGACCCTTTACACCGTGGGTAGCCGTAAACTCCCTCCACAAGGTGCGCTGCCTTACGTTGCGGTTGATGGTGGCATGGGTGACAACATTCGCCCAGCCCTGTACCAAGCAGCCTACACGGCCGTGGTAGCCAGCCGCTTGGCCGACTATGCCGACCCCGCCACCCACGAAACCGTCCGCATTGTGGGCCATTATTGCGAAAGTGGCGATGTGTTGCTCCCTAACTTTACAGGGCCGCAACTACGCAGGGGCGATACGTTACTGGTGTTTGGCACGGGTGCCTACAACTACGCCATGTCTAGCCGCTACAACCGCTTCCCCACGCCTGCCATGGTACTGGTTGAAGAAGGCCGCCACGGCTGGTTGGTGGCTCGCCCCACCCACGACGACTTGCTGGCGCACGACCGTTGCCCCGCTTGGCTACACTAGCCCTGTGTTTGTTTGCTGATGAGACACCCTGTTATGTTGCCACGGTTGTTAAAGGGCTTAAACACCTGTTTGCTCGGCTTTGTCATGCTGGCTTTTTTGGGGGGAACTTTTACACCCGTCACTTGGGCTAACACGCTTCAACAGCAGGCACCCAAAACAGCTTCGGGTCGTCCATCCCCCACCTTTAAACGCTACGACTTACTGCCCACGGGCAAAAAGCAACGGTTGGCTCCCGTACAGTGGTTACAAGAGCCTGCCTACCTTGCCCAACCTAAAGCCCCTGCTACCGAGGCACAAAAACTGGCCAACACCCTAGGGCTAGACCACCAGCGTAACCAAGAAAAGGTGTTTTACCAAGCCCTGCGAGACGTTGCCAGCTCGTTACCCACCCACCGAGCCGTGGTACTTGACTTAGACGAAACCGTGTTGGATAACACCGCTTTTTTTGCCTACTATCACCCCTTTAGCGATGCGCTTTGGGAACCATGGATACTGGCAGCCAATGCCAGAGCCGTACCTGGTTCGCTTGATTTTATTGAGTTTTTAGAGGTTCACAACGTCCCCTATCACTTTATCAGTGGTCGCCGTGAACGCTGGCGAGCTGCCACCGAAGCCAACCTACATGCCTTAGGCATTGTTCGCTACCAAGGCCTGCACCTTAAACCTAATGATGCTCCCTCGGGGCAAAGTGGCGTTACCTTTAAAGAAGCTGTGCGTTGCCAAATCGAAGCTCAAGCCAAGCAACCTTTGCTCTTGTTAGTGGGCGACCAACAAAGCGACGTTAAAGGCAAGTGCAACGGCCAATTTCAGCATGTGTTGCCCAACCTGTTGTATGTACTGCCTTAGTTAGGTGTGGATGTGATGTTTTCTACCCGAGATAATCACCCTGCTTATCGCTTATTAGGCCTTTCTCGGCAACAACGCCCCCTTGAAGCATGGGCGTTTGGCCTTAAACCAGAGGCTCAACTTGATCTGCTCGTCATGGGTGCCTTTCACGGTGACGAACCCGAAAGCTACACCGTGGCCAAAGCGTGGCAACACTGGCTCACCCATGACCCCGAAGTGATTGCCGCCCTTGGGGCATGCTCGGTGATGCTACTCCCCTGTGTCAACCCAGATGGGTATGCATTAGCCACCCGTAAAAATGCATGGCAGGTGGATATTAACCGTAACTGGCCTACGGCCAACTGGGTCAATAGTCCTCAATCCGAAGCTTATCACGGGGGGGCTTGGCCAGCGAGCGAACCCGAAACCCAAGCCGTCCTTAACGTAATGACCACGCACCGCCCCAAAGCCGTTGTGAGCTTCCACACCCCTTACGCCGAAGTGAATACCGATGGGCCTGAGCCTAAAGTGGCACCTTTAGCGCAATCCGTGGCCAGTGCCTATGGTTACCCCATTACGCAATCTATGGGTTACCCCACACCAGGCTCGTTTGGCTCATGGGCTGGGGTTGAGCGTGACTGCCCTGTGCTTACCGTTGAGCTGGCCGAAAAAGGTTGCGAGGCTACCTTGTTGGAACACTCTCGCCAGGCCCTACTTAACTTATTGGCTTGCCTGTAACAAGCCTGTAACCTAGCCTGTAGTGTGTAAGTCAACCTGCCGATAACATAGGCACAGGTGAATGACACCATGATCGGAATAATGTAAGAGAGAGAAAAGCCTGCTAACACGATGTTTTTAACGGCTGGTCATAAAGGATGCACACCCATGCCACAACCACAACCCACCACCGCTAATGTCCCAGCCCGTAGCACCCAGCTTGAGGTGTTGATTGAAGGCTTTAGAGCCAATAACCCAGAGCCAGCAGCACTTAACCTTGCCGATTGGCAGGCCCTGACGGATACGCTCATTGTGCAGCTCACCCAAAACCCACAAGCCATGGGTCACCTAGCGCAACACCTACACCAACAGTGGGAGACACTCAAAGAAGCTCCCTTGACCGAAGCAACCAGCCAAGCCCTGCAAAGCGAATTGCTCCCCTACTTGGTGCGGGTTGAAAACCAACGTGCCAGCGAATGGCTTGAGCTACCCGAAGTACCGCAAGGCTAACCTAGCTTTAAAGCCACAACAAGACACCACCTTGTTAAAAGCCGTTTGGCGTTTTGCTCTGCCTTGGGTATACTAGGTACGGGGCAAATGTTTGCCTGCCCTGTGTCGTGTTGTTGATGATAAAGTGACCCTGCTGATGATACCTCTCTTGTCGTGGGTACTCACCCTAAGCGCAACCCTAGTTGCCTTTAAGCAGGTTGAACAAGTGCTTGCTGCCGAAAAAGCCAGAAAGCTCGACTTAACCAAGCGTGTGCCTGCACACCTACCGCACCCACAGTTTGAGCTGATTGTCCCCGTCCTCACCCCCGATGACGCTGAAGCCTTGGCAGGGTTGGCTATCGCCCTTGCCGATCAAACCTATCCTCAGCAACACACTCGCCTTAATGTGGTTGCTGTTGAACCCAAACGCAGCTTTGACCTCTCAGGTCTGCCCAGCTCTGTTAAAGTGGATTGGTGGGTGGTACCTTCTGCCTTACCCACCCACTGGTCTCGGCAACAACAACAAACCGCTTTGCAAACATGGTGCGCCCAACGCTTGTTAGCTAGCCACTGTGGCGATTGGGTGGGGATGCTCCCCCCCGAAGCGTGGCTACACCCCCACGCCCTTACCTACCTGTCGCACAAAACGCTAGAGGCTGACTGTTTGCAGCCCTACGTTACCGTAGCTCCCGTACAGTCCCCCCCTTCGTGGTGGGAAGCATGGCACACACTTGCCGAACGGGTTAACCAACGTGTGCGCCAAGCCAGCCGTTACCATAGCCATCAGGGTTTGGTCGTCTCTGGGCAAGTAGTGTTTTGGCGTACCCACGCTCTCGAGCGGTTTTTAACCTTAGGCCTCACCAGCTGGACGCAACTGGGTCTCCGCCTGCAAACCCATGGCCTACACCCTGTATGGGTGCCTCATGCCATTATCGTGCTACCTGCACATACCCACTTCAGTGGCTTGATCGAGGCTGCATCAACTCACCTTGGCCAACGCCTACAACTTGCTTTAGCCACTTGCCCTTTGTGGACACCGTGGACAAAAACCGCCTCACAAAAGCCTTCCCCCAGCCCGTGGTCGGTTTGGTGGGGCTTACTGCAACCCTCTAGCTTGTGGATGATGCTACTGGCCGTTAGCTTAACCTCGTTGACTCCCGTGGCTTGGTGGTTAGTGGCCGCCAGCGTGTTGAGTGCCTTAAAGCCTGCCACGGCACGTTTATCGCCACAACAAACACTGCATTATGCGCTAGGGGCTTGCTTACTACACCCTGCGGCGTTGC
>JBIKUS010000110.1:0-6812 GCA_044347425.1 Vampirovibrionales bacterium
ACAGGGCAACGCCAGCTGTTTGTTCATGCAGAGTTTGTGCAGCCTATACGCCATGCTTTGGTGCAACACCATGCAGGCGAGGCGGTGACGCAGGTCTATTCGCACCCCATGGCGTTGGCGCAATGCCGCCAAACCCTGCTGGCCACCTTTGGCGATACCCTCACCTTTCATGCAACCGCCTCTACCAGCGAGGCGGTGAGCCTGCTGGCGCAACTGCCCCCCCATCAAGCGCAGGGCATGGCGGCCTTGGCTACCACAACCGCTGCCGAAGCAGCGGGGTTGGCCATTACGCACCCTGATATGAGCGACGCACCGCACAATGTGACTCGGTTTATGGTTGTTACCAACCAACCTGCTTGGCCAACTCACCTGTTTGGCCAACGCCCTACACCCGACCCTTGCCCGCCTGTGGTGTTGGCGCAACCCTACGCCGAGGCTTGTCCCTTGGTGCTAGAAAAATGCTCGATCTGTTTTAGCCTGCCCGAATACCCTGGTACGCTGATGAAGTATCTGGAACTTTTCTACGCCTTTCAAGTCAACTTAAGTAAGCTTGAATCTCGGCCTAAGCGCACACAGATGGGCGACTATTACTTTTTTGTCGACTGTGAAGGCGATATCACCACCGTGGGTAAGGGCTTACTTTTTCAACAACTTACACGCCAAGCTAGCAGCTTTCATTGCCAAGGCCCCTACTTACATTGGGTACAGGGTAATGCTTCATGTTAAAGCGTGGTTTACTTATTGCGTTAATGGGGTTAACGCTGCTTGCCCCCATGGCAGCTGTGCAAGCGGCCACGCTGCCACCTGCGCCTGTTAACACGCAAGCCTTGCAAACTCAAGCCCTCACCCTGATGGAAAACCACTGGCTAGGCATGACCTTTGAAGGCGACCCACCCACCAAACGCCTCGCCCGCATTGAAAGCCTACTCTTTGGCGAACCCGCTACCAAAAGCCAGCCCAACCTCACCGAAGCGCAACGGCTGAAGGCACTCATTCAGTATTACGAAAAAACACTTCCCCCGCCTCCACCCCCACCTGCCGAGGAGGCGCAACCTTACACGCCTTACACAGGTGTAACCAACCTTAGTGACACCCTTAGTAGGCTTGAAATCGCCACTTTAAAAGAAGCCTTCCCCACCGACACCACGCCCATACGGTTGGTACGGTTAGAGGCCTTATTGTTGGGCAAGCCACAGCCCACTAACGTCCCCGAAGCGCAGCGGGTAGCGGCCTTAGTGCAACGTGCTAACGAACGAGGCTACAACCTCAACGCCACGCTCCCCCCTGTCGATACCACCCCTGCCCCACCTGCTTATGACGTGCTGAGCGATGCCCAAACCCTTGAAACCCGTGTGCGGGTGCTTGAAAACATCGTGTTGCAAAGCACGGCGTATGGCAATCAACCGCTCGAAGGGCGTGTGTCTCGGTTAGAGATGGCGTTACTCTCGGCAGAGGCTCCAGCAGATGTAACACTGCCGCAACGGGTAGAACGGCTGGAGGCCTTGGCCACCACTCGGCAAACCACACCCGCCCAACGGCAAGCTGCACGTACAGGGCAAGTGGCTAAAACCGCCATACCCTTTGTGCTTATTTTATTGCTGATGTTGCTATAGCTCTACCCCCCCACTCAAAATTGATAGCTGCAATGAGTATTGGGCTTGTTAGTTTTTAAAGCAGAGCAAGATTGTAAAGTTTTGTTTCTATTTTTTTATTGCGTGTTCATTTAAATTATTGAGCGTCTTATTTACAAGGCTAACATCTGTTTTACCGCCCTATGTTTAAGGATACTACCCGTGTTTTCAACATCACTTTTAGCTGGATTTATTCTCCCAAGCCAAATTAAATTACCCCAAATCAATAGCACACTTGCTAACAACCCAACTGTACCCCTAACACTACTTATGGAAGAAAGTGCGTTTACTGCTGGGCTTGCTAAGCCTGAATTTGGAACAGTTGACGATAGATCTGCTCATACAAGAAACAATGACTCCCATGGGGATAAAAGAGATTAATTGTGACTGTTTTGTGTTTGTCTTACCCCTCAGACCCTCACTTGCAAGCGGTACTTGCCAAGTGTGAGGATGCAGATGTTGCGGTATTTTGGCCACCAACCTATCCCCAAAAACAGAAACTAAGCTATACTTGGCAAAACAAGGGTAATGATGATTTACTCATTACCCTTTTGGATGGAACAACTATTGAGTCATCACAAATAACCTCTGTCTATTGGCGTCGTCTTAGGGATACAGGACTACCAGAAGAAGATGATACTTCTTTTGAAGCTTACAATAAAACAATGAGTCGACCTTTAATCAGAGCCTTTGAATATGCCATGCCAACGGCTAAATGGTTAAGCACACCTACCAGCATTGTAGAAGCTGACAATAAGATTTTACAATTGATGAGAGCTAATTCACTAGGGTTTAATTTGCCACCAACTTACATTGGTAATGATGCCAAAGATGCTCGGGACTTTGTGAATTGCCATAATGGGGATTTTATAGTCAAACAAACTGATCACTACGATAAGCCTCTCTATGTTAAGCGATGGTATGGTAAGCAAGAGCTTAAGTTTAGTTTTACCTCAAAGAAATTTACAAAAGCACAGCTATTAACCCATCTACCTCACCTTGCTAACGCTCCTGCTATAGTGCAAACCTATGTACCCAAAAAAACAGAGTTACGTATAACGGTTGTGGGCGATAAAATTTTCCCCTGCTCAATCAACGCTCAAAACTCCGAATTGGGTAAGGTCGACTGGCGTTATTATGATATGGACAACACACTACACGAAGCCTACACCTTACCTACTGATGTTGAGCAGAAATGCTTCGCTTTAGTTAAAGAACTGGGTCTCAATTTTGGATGTATTGATATGGTGGTGACACCCGATGATGAGCATGTGTTTTTAGAAATCAACCCCAACGGCCAATGGCTATGGATTGAAAACCTTTTACCCGAGCTAACTATATCGCAAGCCATAGCCGACTTTTTAACTACGCCTTAAACACTTTTTACCCCGCCACCCAAAAGGCGGAGCCTGTTTGGATGCGGGTGACATCGGGGAAGGCTGGCATTTTTGCAAGCGTAGCTGTTTTTAACCCTAAGGTAACAGGCTTACTCTTAATCAGGATTTTGAACTCAATGACGAACTTCTCAGAACAATGGGCTATCTTATCTCAACAAACGCCTCAACTCATCCCCCCCACTAAAAGGTTGAATGAGTTAGCAAAACTTGATGACTTTATAGGTTTAGACCCAAGTTTACCAACAATAGACATGAGGGTTATAGATGCTTGGGAACCAGGTGATAACTTACCCTCAGGTACTTTCAAAAGCATGAATCAAGCCGTTAGATTGGCACAAGATACTAGTTTGCACACTGGTCAAGCTCACATTACTCAGTACATTACAACAGATCCAGACTCATTTTTAAAGACACCTAAAGTAAACTTTCCGATTTACAGGGGTGGAACTAGAATGAACGTGAAAGAATATGAACTAGTTTCCCCTAATGTTGTTGTAGAATCTTGGCTTGCAAAAGACTTGTTTTATAATCTTAAATCATTGGGGAAAAAGCTACTAACGCAGATCGCCAAGTAAGCCTCACCCCGCCACCCAAAACTGAGCGCCTGTCTGGATGCGGGTACCATCGGGGAAGGCCAGCACCACGGGTTTGCTACCGCTACGCTGTTTTAACTGCTCGCCCAAAGCGTGAAGCTCTTGTATCGTCGGCGGTTTCTCAAAGGGAATGACGATAGGCTCCACGGCTTCAAGCGGTTGGGCAGAGTTCAGCATCAGGCTAAAGCGTTCCGTGTCGTCGTCGTCGTTTTGGCGTTTGCTTACTTTAGCCTTCACCAACGCCCGCTTGCCCGCCTCTACCACGGTGGCCAACTCGTCCACCTCGTTACCAAAAGCGATAAACTCTTGGCTAGTGGTCATGTCCTCTAACATCCCCACCAGCATGGGCTTACCCTTTTTGGTCAATCGGCGGACGCATTGCGTCACCAGCCCGCCCACACGCACCTCGCTCCCATCAGGTAAGGCGGCCAGCTCGGCGAGGGTGTGGCTAGTCACCATGGGCAGCACGTCTCGCACGCTATCCAACGGATGTGAACTCACGTAAAAACCGAGGTAGTCTTTCTCGTAGCGTTGCAGCTCGTCGTCAAGGTATTCATCGGTAGGCGAGCCACTGAGCAGTAGCCCGCCCGTGTTGGGTTCGTCATCAGTTCCGCTACCCAACAAGTCAAACAGGCTTACCTGTCCGCTTTCGGCTTGGCTGGCATGGCGTTCGGCAAAACTCGCTAAACTATCCATATTATTAAACAGTTGCTTACGGCTGTGGCCAAGGGTGTCAAAGGCTCCGCTTAATATGAGGCTTTCTAGCGTTTTACGGTTGAGGGCTTTGGGGTTGACTCGCTTAAGGAAGTCGTCCATCCCCTTAAAGGCCCCGCCTTGGTTGCGCTGGTCGATAATGCCCTCTACCACGGCCAGCCCCACGTTTTTAGTAGTGGCCAACCCAAAACGAATGGCGCCCTTACCCTCAAGCGTGGTGGTGGGCGTAAAGGTCGCATCCGAGGTGTTGACATCGGGCGGGAGTACCTTTATCCCCATACGCCGAGCCATCATCATGTAGTGCTGCACCTTGTCGAGGTTGTCACTCACGCTAGAGAGCAAGGCCGACACATACGCCACGGGGTGATGCGCCTTGAGGTAAGCGGTTTGAAAAGCGACAAAAGCGTAGGCGGCACTGTGGCTTCGGTTAAAACAGTAGGCGGCAAACTCTGTCATGGTGTCAAACAGCTCGTTGGCCAGCGTGTCGTCCACATTGTTGGCGGTGGTACCTGCAATAAAGCCGTCTCGCTCTTTAGCCATGACTTCGGCCTTTTTCTTACCCATGGCTCGGCGCAACAGGTCGGCTTGGCCAAGGGAGTAGCCCCCCAGTACTTGCGCTATTTGCATAATCTGTTCTTGGTAAACGATGGTGCCGTAGGTGTCTTTTAAAATAGGCTCAAGCAAAGGGTGAGGGAAGCTAACGGCCTCTCGGCCATGTTTACGGTTGACGAAAGTGCTTACCATGCCCGAGTTGAGCGGCCCAGGGCGATAGAGTGCCACCAAGGCGTTGATATCTTCAAAAGTGGAGGGCTTGAGGTCTTTAACAAGTTGCTTCATGCCCCCGCTTTCAAGCTGAAACACGCCATCGGTTTCGCCAGCGGCCAGCAGGGTATAAGTGTCGGGGTCGTCTAGGGGTACGTCGTCTATCACGAGGGTTTGGCCTTCGTGTTTGGCCACTAGCTTCAGGGTATTGTCAATAATGGTGAGGTTGCGCAGGCCTAAAAAGTCCATTTTTAGCAGGCCAAGGGCTTCTAAATCGCCCATGGTAAACTGGCTAATGAGTTGATTGTCCTTAGAGTTCTGCACAGGGATAACTTGGGTGAGTGGATCCTTGGCGATGACGACACCCGCAGCGTGTGTGCCGACGTTGCAGGCCGTACCCTCAAGCAGTAGGGCTAAATCTAACCAGTTTTTAACCTCGGGGTTGCCGTCGTATTCGGCCTTCAGCTCGGCCACTTCGTCAAGCGAGGGTTGCAACTTGGTACCAGGCGTTCCGGGTATCATCTTGGCGATGCGGTCGCTTTCGGCGTAGGGTATGGCCAGCACTCGGGCGACGGCCTTAACGGCTGCTTTGGCTGCCAACGTGCCGAAAGTGGCAATTTGACACACCCGCTCTCGCCCATAGCGTTGCCCCACGTAATCAATCACATCGCCACGGCGTTCAATACAAAAGTCGATATCAATATCAGGCATACTCACCCGCTCGGGGTTGAGGAAGCGTTCAAACAGCAGGTTGTGCTTGACGGGGTCAAGGTTGGTAATGCCCAACACGTAGGCGACCAAGCTCCCCGCTGCACTGCCCCGCCCGGGGCCTACGGGTATGCCCTTTTGGCGCGCATAGGCGATGAAATCCCACACAATCAAAAAGTAGGCGGGGAAGCCCATTTGGTTAATCACGCCCAGCTCATACAGTAGCCTGTCGTGGTAGGCGGGCGATAGGGTGCCGTCGCTTTGGCCTACCTTCTCTCTGGCGGCGTTAAAGGTAACGCTGTGCAGATAGCTTTCTTCGGTTTCGCCAGCGGGTAGGGGGTAGGCAGGTAGTAGGCTTTCGCCCATCGGCCAGTCAAAAGCGATGCTATCGGCCACGGCCACCGTAGTTTCAATCGCTTTGCGCACGATTTGTGTGTCGAGATTGCTAAAGCCTTCGGCCAATTCGTCGCCGCTTTTTTGGTAGTAATGCTCGTTATAGCTTCGGGTTAGGGTGTCGTTAATGGTTTTGCCTTGTTGGCCAGCGTAGGCAAAACGGGCATCATTGGTCACCACCAACCGAGAACCCAGCTTTTTGGCCAGCTCTACACTAAAGGCATTGACCTGCATCTCGGTGCCGAGGCCGTGGTCTTGTAGTTCAATCAGCAGGCGATCGTCAAACACGTCTTTTAGGCGGCGGGTGAGGCTTTCGGCTTTGTCTACATGGCCACGCAGCACGTTGTAGCCAATGGGGCCGTGTTGGCAATCGGTCAGCAGGGTCAGGCCTTCGTGGTGCTTGAGGAGGGTGTCGTAGTTGATGCGGGGGCGATAGTAAAAGCCCTTGGTGTGCGCCTCGCTGACGAGGTGGCACAGGTGTTGGTAGCCCTGTAGGCTGTTGGCCAGCAGGGTCACTTGGTGGGTGGGCTGGCGGGTTTGGCGGTCGGTGTGGTCGCCTTCTACCACGGCCAGCTCTACACCGATGATGGGCTTGATGCCAGCGGCTTGGGCTT
>JBIKUS010000111.1:0-6778 GCA_044347425.1 Vampirovibrionales bacterium
CCCGCTATGCCCATTGCTCACGTGTGTTGGTTAGCACGGGGCAGCGCATTAGCCAAGGCCAAGTCATTGCTAAAGTGGGTAACACGGGGCAATCGTCTGGGCCACACCTGCATTTTGAAGTGCGCAAGCACGGCCTAGCCCAAAACCCCATGGCGTGGATGGATGCTTCTACCCGTTTGGCTTATGGCTTGCACCGTGAGAACAACTCGCAAACCTAGGTTGGCGTAGGCTAGCCAATGGCTTGTATGCAAGGGTCTCGCTTGCTATGCTGTGGGATATCTTATTGGCTCATAGCCACTTGCCCATAGAAAGACCTTGTCCGCCATGCAAATCAAGCCCCTCCCATCGTGGCTGAATAAACCCTTATTGTTGGCCTTTGCCGCTTGTTGGTTGGGGGGCATCTTCGACGGGATGGACTCATCGCTGATGCACTTGGTGCTACCCCTTGCCATTACCGAACTAACGGGGCAAACGCTACAACAGGCTAGCCACATAGCGGCGTGGGTGAGTGCCGTGTTTTTAGTAGGCTGGATGCTAGGCGGCATTGTGTTTGGCTACGTTGGCGACAAATTGGGGCGTGTTAAAGCCATGATGCTCTCCATTCTGTTGTATTCCGTTTTTACGGGGTTGGGGGGCTTGGCGCACACGTGGCAAGAGCTGGCCTTTTATCGCTTTTTAACGGGCGTGGGCATTGGGGGCGAACTCGTCACCATTGCCACTTTTGTGAGCGAGGTATGGCCTAAACCCAGCAGAGCCATGGCCATTGGAGCCTTGCTTACCTCGTACCAAGTGGGTGTCTTTTTAGCGGGAGCGTTGCATTGGGTTATCCCCGATTGGCGAGGCACGTTTTTTGTGGGCGCCATACCCGCCGTGTTGGTGCTGGTGTTGCGTAGTTTTGTCTCTGAGAGTGAAGAATGGATTGAAGCCAAACGGGCAGAGAATCATCGCCTAGCGCAACTGGCCACCGAGCCTACCGCCTTGGCACAAGCCACCACGCACCCCTACCGTACCTTGTTCTCCCTCGCCCATCGCCGAGACGTGCTGGTGGGGAGCGTGGCCTTTGGTGGCTTGCTCATTGGCTACTGGGCATCGTTGGCATGGATACCGTCGTGGATGGCGGGGCTGCCTAACTTGCCTGAGTGGGGGCGAAGTGTGGCCGCCATGTGGCAGGGTTTAGCTGCTGTGGTGGGCTGTTTGCTCTCTGGCTGGTTGTGCCAACGCCTTGGCCGCCGTTGGGGCATTGCGGTACCTGCCCTGCTGGGTATTGGGGCATCGGCCTGGTTATTTGCGGGGCATAGCACCTTTACCACCGAGGTATTGGTGGCCAATGCCGTGTTGGGGCTAACCATTGGTGCCATGCAGGCGGGTCTCTATATTTACCTGCCCGAGTTGTTCCCTACGTTGATTAGGGCGACAGGAACGGGCTTTTGCCTCAATGCGGGTAGGCTAGTAACCGCTATTGCCGTACTAAACATGGGGCTTGTGGTGCAAGTACTTGGAGGGTATGGGCAGGCCGCCTTGGCGTTTTCAGCCTCGTACGGGTTGTTGGTCGTGGCCATGTTATTCGGCCGAGAAACCAAAGAGGCTACTCATCCCATGGCGACGACTCACCAGTGGGTACCATCACCTTAGGACTATCGACTAAGTGTTTCAACTTGTAATGCAATAAATTATATTGTATTTAGAGAAGCCTTGCTGTATACTTAAGTGTATGAATATTCACATCACCTTAACAAAACAAGCTCAAAAAGGGTTTGCCAAAGCTCCGCAGCAGGTACAAAACAAGTTACTCAAGTGGATGCAAGATGTTGAAGCCAAGGGGCTTACGGTCGTGAGCGTTCAACCCGCTTACCATGACGAGCCACTGACAGGACAGCGGCAAGGCCAGTGAGCCATCAGGCTTAACCACCAATGGCGAGCTATTTGCACATTACTTATCACTTTATTGGAGGTAACACCCCATGACTACCGAACCCGATAACGATACCCTTTATTGGCGCGACGTACCTGGTATGGACAAAGATCTGACCACAGGCGAGGTACTCAAAGCCTTTAGGAAGTGTGAGGGACTCACCCTAAAACAGCTGGGGCAACGCTTGGGCATTAGCCATCAACTTATTAGCACGTACGAACGTGGTGAAGCCCTACCTAGCCTTGAACAAGCCAGTAAGTTGGCGGTTGCTTTAGGCTTAGCCGCAGATAGTCTTGTTCATCACGTTGTGAAGGATCAGTTGAAGCGTGCTGGGCTTGATTGGCGAGACTACCTTAAATCAGCCTAGCATTCCGAAATAGCTTTTTGCTTTAGTGTGGCGTGTTGTTTTAACAACCCCTTAGCGGACGTGGCGGAGTTTGAAACCTCCAAAGTGTCAAGTGGGTGCCCTCAGCCGCCCATCTATTTCCAGCCGAGACGGGGTTGCCCCCTGCCTAACTCACCACAAGGGCGAGTGCTGGCCTACATCAAGCACGGTAGTCATCAGGCTCCCGAGAAGGTTAATGTAGAGTTCAAACATCCGAAACCACGTCCAGGGTTGTAACCACAGTATGCACGCTAGTGAGGCAAAGCTCAAGTCTTGACAAGGCATGTAAAGTGAGCTAACTCGCCCCTTGGCGAGCTAAGTTTAGCCACTGGGCTAAGGCTCTTTAAGCCGACACTACGCTAAATGGGTTAGTTGGGGTGGCCTGCTTGCCTGTGGTGTTTTCTACAAACAGGTAGGTGGAGGGGTATTCTTCTTGCTCCCACGCACGGCCTACGTTGACCAGCCAGGTTAAATCAACCCCTTGGGCGGCAATGGGTACCGAATAATCAATCTCTTGGTCGGCTAGGTTGCGTTTGTTTTGTTTAAAGCCCGAATAGTGGCCATCGCCATAGTCGGGGTCAGCGTTTTGGGCAGAGACTAGCAACCCTAATTGTGGCAGCACAAAAGTTGTTTGCATGGTCAACACATCCTAAATCATCAAATTAAAGAGCAAAAAGAGCAATAGTAACTAAGAGCAGAGCAAATAAAGGGTAACTTTAGAGGGCAACTTTACCTTGTTTCTCTAAAAAAGAGTGGTAAGCATTGAAAGTTTGTTGTCTACCATAATCGGGGAATTGAGGTGGCTGGTAAGGCACACCACACACGAGGGTTTGGTTGGATTGGGTGTAGTGGTTGTTAAGCGATTCAAGACTTTGTTTTAGCCAACTAACCAGGGGTGTAACAGGTTGAGCGGGCGGGCTGGCGTTGGCCACAAACGGTGATTGCACCGCTGGTGTCGCCGACGTGTCAGCCCCCAGCCGTGATGAAAACGTCATGGTGAGAGCGTCCTGCATGAAGGGATAAGAGGAAGTTTTTAGTTTCAGCCTAAGGGGTAAGAGCAAGTGATTGGCGAGCGTTGCCATATCACAATAGTATAAAAACAATCTTAATGGGTTTTGTGCGGGTACCCATTAAAACCATGGGCAAGCCCTTGGTTGGGGCAAAAATTAGGCTAAGAGTTAGCCATTACACATGCTCGACTAACACCATGGAGAGGTCATCGCCTAGGGGGCGGCCTTGGGTGTAGTCGCTAAGTTGCTGCAAGAGTGCATCTAACAAGGGGAGCGTGGGTTTACCCGAGTTGTGCGCTTCGGCCAACTGTTTAAACAAGTCCATCAGCCTGTCTTCGCCGTAGAGGTTATCGTCGGGGTCTTGCATCTCGGTGATACCGTCGGTATAAAGCAACAGCTTATCGCCTGGTTCAAAGGGGGTTTCAATCATGCCGTAAGCCATGCCAGGCATCCACACCAGCGGGGGGCCGTTTTCTTCCAACAGTTCAATCTGCCCGGTACGTTTGCGGTACAGCAGGGGGTAAGGGTGGCCAGCACCAGCAAACTGAATGAGGTTGCCATTCTCAATAAAGCGGCAATACAGGCCAGTAATGTAGTCGCCTGTTTTAATCAGTTCGGCCATCTCGTTGTTGAGGTGATAGAGAATATCGTTAGGTTTTTGGTAGGCGTGCGTCATTCGGTAAAACGACGATTTAAACAAGGCGGTAATAAAGCCTGCTGGTACGCCATGCCCCGAAACATCGGCCATGGTAACGCCAAGACTATCGTCTTTAAACTTAACCACGTCGTACAAGTCGCCGCCAAGGGCATCGCAGGGTAGGTAGAGGCCTGTTACCTTAAGTTGCGTGTCTCGGTAATGTAGTTGGCTAAACCTAAACCCTCGCGCCTCTCCCGCTTCGGGGGTTTCGGTGGCCTCGGGTTGGGGTAGGGGGTAATCATCATCGGGTAGGGCTAGGGGGAGTAAGCCCTGTTGCATTTGCCGTGCGCCGTAAAGTTCGTTTTCAATCAGCACGTTACGGTCGTAGAGTTCGCCGTTCATTTCGCTGAGTTGTTCATTCATTTGATGGCTAGCCCATAAGGCTTGCTGCTGCTGTAAAAACAAGCCTAAGCTGGTACGCAAAGCAGCGCATTGTAAACCATCGCTTAACGAGCTTAAGGGTAAGATGCACTCAAAACCGCTGTAGGCTAATCCATCCAGTTGCTGAGCAGAAAGAGGGGTGTCAGCCAGTAGCACAAACAACGTATCGGCTAGGCTGGGTAAGGTTTTAAGGTTGAGAAGCTGCTGCTGGAGCAACGTCTCGGGCGAGGCCAAGGTAGCTTCGGCGTTGCCAGCAGCGACAAGGGAAGGTTGTGCCAGCAAACTTTCGGCTGATAGTACCATAACGGCAAGGGGTTCGTCGCTGGGTGGTAAGGCGGTTAAAGCGGCGTGTAGGGGTGCTTGTGGGGCTAGGGCTAGGGTGGTCACCTCAAAGCCATCAAGGGCTAAACTTGTGCCAAGGTGCTGCCCTAGGGTATCTGCATGTTGGCCAACCAATAAAACTTGCTTCATACCATGCCTACTTGTGTTAGTACCGACAAAACGCTTGCGAGGGGGGTGCTAGGCTAAACAGAGGAGGGTCTCCTTGCCACTGCCTACCAGCTTACGGCCACTCTATACTTGGTTATCGCCATGTTGAGCCAAAACTTAAAGCGTTTGTTACATGCTAAACTATATGGTGGGTTTCAACTTGGCCTTGGCTTGGTAGCATAGCGTTTACGTTAACTTTTAAGCCCCCACTCAACCACGGAGCCAACCACCCGATGATGGCCTTAACCCAAGCTGCTCCCACCGTAGCGCCCTGCCCCACTTTAGTTGCTTCACCCTGTGTCTCGCATTCTATTACCCAAACGTGGACAGACCAAGCTATAAAATGCCATGTGTCTGGGGCAGATTGTGCCAGTTGCGACATCCCTAAGGGGAATTATTCGTTTACCTGCCAAATGGCCAAAGTGGTGCCTGTGTTATTAGAGACTTTAGGCCAACCCGATGAAGCTCGGCTACGTAAGCTTTTCCCCGTGGGGTTGGTGCGCTAAATTGGCCTACCACTAGGGGCTTGTTTAGGGTAACATAATAAAGTCATAAGTACCCAATCCACGACTAAGCTCGTGGCCAGTATGAGACCCCGCCCCCATCATGTTTAATAAAATTCTTATTGCCAACCGTGGCGAAATTGCCCTACGTATTGTGCGTGCCTGCCGAGAGCTGGGCATTGAAACCGTCGCCGTATACTCGCAACCCGACGCTGACAGCCTACACGTACAACTGGCCGATGAGGCCTATTGCATTGGCCCTGCCCCTGCCCGAGATAGCTACCTTAACATCCCCAACTTGCTGAGCGTTGCGCTGATGAGTGGGGCGCAAGCCATTCACCCTGGCTATGGCTTTTTGAGCGAAAACGCCGCCTTTGCCGACTTGTGCAAAGACCACGACCTCACCTTTATTGGCCCATCGGCTGAGTCGATACGTACCATGGGCGACAAGGCCACGGCTAAACAAACCATGATGCAAGCTGGCCTCCCCGTGGTGCCAGGGTTAGACGGCACCACTGCCGACCTAAGCCTCATTAAGGCATGGGCAGATAAAGCTGGCTATCCCATCCTCATCAAAGCTACAGCGGGCGGTGGCGGTAAAGGCATGCGCCGAGTAGACAATCCCGACGAGCTGCCCGAGATGCTGGCCTCTGCCCGAGCTGAAGCGCAAGCCGCTTTTGGCAACCCCGACGTGTACATTGAGAAGTACATCCTCAAGCCTCGCCACATTGAGTTCCAAGTATTGGCCGACCGCTATGGTAACGTGGTGCATTTGGGCGAGCGAGACTGTTCCATTCAACGTCGTCACCAAAAACTGCTTGAAGAAGCCCCTTCGCCCGTGATGACCCCCGAACTGCGAGACAAGGTAGGCAACTTAGTCCTTAAAGCCATCCGCAAGCTAGGCTACGAAGGCGTGGGTACGATTGAGTTTTTGTTTGACGAAGCCATGAACTTTTACTTTATGGAGATGAACACCCGTATCCAAGTAGAACACCCCGTGACGGAATTGGTGACAGGCATTGACTTGGTGCAAGAGCAACTCAAAGTGGCGGCGGGTCTCCCCCTCACCCTCACCCAAGATGACATCCACATGAATGGCCACGCCATGGAGTTTAGAATTAACGCCGAAGACCCCACCAAGGGCTTTATGCCCATGCCTGGCCGAGTTGAGGGCTACGTGGTGCCTGGTGGCCCTGGTGTGCGGGTAGATAGCCACGTGTACCCAGGCTATAAGATACCGCCTTATTATGATTCGATGGTGGCCAAGTTGCTGGTACACGCCCCCACCCGCGAGCAAGCCATTGCACGGGGGCAGCGTGCCTTGGCCGAATACGCTATTACGGGCATACCCACCACCATTGCGTTTCATCAGGCATTGTTAAAGCACCCCGTGTTTAAGCA
>JBIKUS010000020.1:0-22316 GCA_044347425.1 Vampirovibrionales bacterium
GATACCAGTGAGAGGCGCATAAACCCATCGCCTGCTTGGCCAAAGGCAATACCTGGTGTTAGCACCACCCCATGGTTAAGGATGAGCCATTGGCTAAAGGCCATGCTACCTGCAAACCCTTGGGGTACGGGTAGCCAGTAGTAAAAACTCCCCTTAGGGGCTTGTGCTGCCCAACCCATAGCCTGTAACCGTTGGCTAACCACGTTTCGCCTGTTTTGGTACGTCTGCACAATGGGCGGGATGAGTGTTTCGGCATGATCGAGGGCGAAGGTGGCTCCATCTTGCACGGCGTTGCAGGCACCATAGTCTAGGTTGGTTTTAAGCGTGTAGAGGGCTTTAATAAGGGTGGTATTACCCACAGCCCAGCCCATACGCCAGCCAGCCATGTTAAAGCTTTTGCTGAAGGAGTGGAACTCAATGGCTACGTCTTCGGCACCTTCAATACTTAAGATAGAAGGTTGACGTTGGCCGTCAAATAACAACTCGCCGTAAGCCATATCGTTAACCAAAGCGATACCGTAGTGTCTGCAAAAGGCTACCGCTTGGTGATAAAAGGCTTCGTCGGCCATCGCTCCCGTGGGATTGTTGGGGTAGTTGACCAGCATTAACTTGGCTCGTTTGGCCACGTCGGGCGGTATTTGGGTGAGATCGGGCAGGTAGTTGTTGGCTTGAGAAATGGGTAGCCAATGTACTTCGGCTCCGTTAAGCACTGCAGCACGTAAGTAGGTGGGGTAGTAAAGGGTAGGTACCAGCATCACATCGCCAGGGTCTACCAAGGCCTGTATCAGGTGAGCCAGCCCTTCTTTGGTACCAATCAGGGGTTGAATGGCCGTATCGGGGTCAACACTCACGTCATAGCGGCGGTGCATCCAGCCAGCTACGGCTTGCCTAAAGGTGGCTTTGCCCTCAAAGTCTGGGTAGCGATGGTTGACGGGGTTGGCTACAGCTTGGGTCAAGGCCTCAATAATGGAGGCTGGGGTAGGCATATCGGGGTTGCCCATGCCTAAATCAATTAAGCTAATGCCATTGGCCACGGCTTGGGCTTTAAATTGGTTGAGTTGGGCAAAAATGTAAGTGGGTAGCGATGCCAAGCGTTGGCTAGGGGCTATAGGTTTATACGGCTGATGAGGATGGGCTGCTGCAACTTCATCGTTACCACACAAGGCTTGTTGGGCAACCGAGGCTGTGGGTATGGGGTGAGTCACGAGAGAGCGTCCTTATTTAACGGGCAGAGGTACAAAATGATAGCATGTAACACGGTAGAACAGAGAAAAAGTACTTTAGTATACAGCAAGAGGCAAGTAAATAACCACCCCTACTTTATATTAACGTAGGCAACCGAGCGGTTTGTGCGGTATGCATTACTCAAGGGCTGCCGGCAGTACCCTGTGGTGGTGGTGCTTTTGCTGAAGCCTCGTCTAGTTGTGACAACAACGCGCCTTTGCGTACATTACCGTAATTACCCACATAAAGTGACCGTACTCGAAGAGCTTCCAACACGCCTTCAACTAAGGCCAGCTCGGTACCTAAGCTATTAAACTTATCAAAGTTTGCACCCCTAGCTCTATCGGCTTCGTTCATGCGTTGGGCGTGGGCTTGTAGTTGCTGCACCGCTTGGGGCGAAGCCAAGTAGTGTTTTATCATGGCTTGGCTTAAGGGGATGTTGTTAAGACTCACATTATAGTCGTCTTGTATTAAGGGTGCCAAATCTTTACGTAAGGCTGACGAGCCACTAAACATAAAATCAGGGTAGCGGAAGGTGCGTAAGGCCAAGCGGTTGCCAATAAAGGGTAGATGTTCCCACCAATGTTTTTTGTCTTGTGCCATGGCGGCTAACACTTGCCGTTTAACGCCCTGTTGAATGGTTTTAAGCGTGGCGTAATCAAAGCTATCACTTTGGTTACCATGGGTGTGGTTAAATCTGCCCAAATCCACACTAACCACCCGCTGAGCATCTACTTTAGGGATGTGGTGCTTGGGGCTGTGGCCGTTGGGTGGCACAACGCCCAATACCAGCTCAGTACTGTAACCGCCCATATCCATGCCTAGCAAGCGGGTACCAGGTAGGGTAGCTTCGGGGTGTTTTTGCAAAAAGCCTTGGTGGGCAGACCTAAAGTAATAGGTGCCTTCTTGCCTACCTGTAATGGGGGTTAAGGTTAGGCGAGAATCGATGGTTTGCAGGGCGGTGTTAAACACAGGGCCAACCTCTTGCATAAAAGCAGGCTGCCTAAAGGGGCCTGTGGCCACAGTACTTACCTGTAAATTAGCCATTGGCACAGCAGGGAACTGTTGATGGAAGGCACTGGTAAGGGTGTTTAAGCCAGCACTAAAGGTATCCACTTTTTGTGCAACAGGCACGGCCTTGCTTGTAGGTAAGCCAACATCTGCCGAAAAGAGAACGTGAGGTTTACCGTCTGCGGAGTTAGCCCCTGCGGCTAACTTGACCGATGAGCTACCCACTTCAAACACGGCATGGGTAGGCTGTAAGGGTGGGGTAGTACTAGGAAGGGTGCCAAAAGCTAGCTTGGCTACACTTGGCATCGGAACAAAGGGGGGATAGTAGGGGTAAACAGCAGAGGACAACGGCAATACAGAACGTAAGGGGGATACCATGATTAGGCTACTTTGCAAAAATAAAGAATGCTAAGACAGAGCCTAATTAAAACCAAACATACTCACCAGTTGCCTAAGTTGTTACCTTAATGATGGTGGCAAGGGTTGGCGGTAGCCAATGCCAAATCAGCTTTGAGACGTTTCTTCATCACCTTACCCGTAGGGGTTTTGGGCAGTTCGGGTAGGATGTGGTACACGTCGGGCTGCATTAACGGAGTGAGGTGTTGGCGTAGGTGGTGCTTTACTTCTCGCAACATGGCCTCGGCATCAGCGTCGGGGATAAAGGCAAGGCAGGCAACAATCTTCTCACCCACCACGGCATCGGCTTGGGGTACCACAGCAGCTTCGGCCACGGCGGGGTGTGCCAACAATGCACGCTCAATAGGTAAGGGAGAAATGTTTTCGCCACCTTTAATAATCAACTCTTTAATGCGGCCAGTAATGACTAAACGGCCTTGAGCGTCGTAGCGGGCAAGGTCGCCTGTTTTTAGCCAACCGTTGGGGAGCATAACTTCGGCGGTGGCCTGCGGGTTTTGAAAGTAGCCCAGCATGACGTTGTCGCCCTTGATTTGTACTTCGCCTTCGTCACTCAACAGGGTTTGTGTATTCCCTTGGCTAGCCAGCTGGCTGGCATCAACACTTTGGCCTGTGGCCAACGAGAGTAAACGTACCTGCACGTTGGGTAAGGGCGCACCTACAGCTCCTGGTTGTCTGCCCACAACGGGGCCATTAACGGCAATAACGGGGCTAGTTTCGGTCATGCCGTAACCTTCGTAAATGGGTGCGCCTAAAATTTGTTCGGCTCGTAATAGCAGCTCAGCAGGTAAGGCTGCCCCACCAGAGATACACACTTTGACGCTTTCAAGCAGGTGGGCGGGTAATTTATCAGCCTGTTGCACCAACACATGGAAGAGCGTTGGCACAAGGGGCAAAATGCTCACTTGTCGCTTGGCAATTGCCTCTAGCAGGGCCTTAGGCTGAAACTTAGGCACTAACACCAGCGGAGCCTTGAGCCACAGGGCATACATCGCACAAATCAACCCGTAACCGTGAAAGAGCGGTAGCCCCATCAACATGCGCAAATCAACGCCTTGCGTGGCCAAGGCTTCAAGGGTGAGAACGGCCGAAAAGCCTTGCATATTGTGCAGTAGGTTGGCTTCGCTCAGCATCACGCCCTTGGGTTCGCCTGTGGTGCCGCTGGTGTAAATCAGTAAGGCCATGGTGGTATCGGCTTGGGCAGGGGCTTGTGGGAAGGGTAGTGGGGCATCGGCACTAGCAGCGACCAGCTCTTGCCAACAGGCATGAGGGGCTGGCAGGGGCTGGGCATCTGCTGGGCGGTTGGCAATCACTAACGGTAGGGGGACGTTGCCCAAGTCCATACCAAGGCGAGAAGCCATGGTTTGTGCCAGTTCGCTCTCTGTTAGCACCAACCGCACTTGGCTGTGGCGTAACACGTACATTAAATCATCTGGCGACATAAAGAGGTTAAAAGGTACGGCTACGGCACCCAAGGCACGTAAGGCAAGTAGGCCTAGGATAAACTCGCATTGGTTACCCAATAACAGCCCAACATGTTGCCCTGCCTGTATGCCGTACTGGGTTTGCAAAGCCGTGGCTAACTGTTGCACGTGGGCTTGGGCTTGTTGCCCCGTCAGCTCGGTGTCACCTTCCATCAACAAAGGGGTATCGGCATGGTGCTGGCAGGCTTGCTCAAACAATGCTAATAGGCTGGTGGGTACACTAACGGGCATGGGTGGTAAACTCCACAAAAGTAACAACAACTGGCATTAAGTTTAACACAGGTCGATGAGGCAACCAACACCCTAAACCGCATCATAAACACGTGATATATGGCTTTGATAAGCTTAATGTAACTATTTAAGTTACATTTGCTCAAAGAGGAGGCAATTTTATATTAAAAGTTGTTTTTATTATATCAAGATAAGCCACGAGACACACCAATCACCGCCTAACACCTAGGCAAAACCACCACTACTTCACCTTTACTACTACCACGGAGGTTGCACCCACATTATGGCTAAGGTGCTGATATCAATGCAAGAAGACTTTTTAGGTAAAGTTGACGAAATGGCAAAAGCCGACTATTGCTCCCGTAGCGATTTTATAAGACGAGCTTTACGCATGTACATCCGTAGGCGTAAAACACGTAGTACCTCTACTACCCGCTACACACAAAACGCTGACAGGCTAGAGGCCTTGCTGCTGGATTAACCCCACAGCGACGTTATTAACAACACAGCCACTGAGTACCCCTACTTTGTTGGCTTTTAGTAAGGTGTGGGCAAACCGTAACGCCAGTTGCCCACCGCCAGCTATGCTATGCGTTATTAGCTACCGCTATTATTGAGAGAGACAACCGTATACGCCAAGCAACACGCTAGCCCTTTGCTATGCCGAGGTGCTGTTGGTAACTGTAATCTTATTAAGAGAGAGATTTGTTTAAGTAGAGAAGAGAGATTTAAAAACTGCATAGCTCCTTTAGGTTAAATGGCGTTGTTACTGTGCCATGGCACCCTTGGGGCAAGGGTTATTGACACATTTAAAGTAGAGACTTATTAAGAGAGAAACAAGGATATTACTTATGGGACGCGCTAAAAGCACCGTTAAAACTGCACGTATTTTAATTTCGTTACCCGATGAGTTTTTGGGCGAAGTGGATGATGTTGCCAACTCTGAGCATCGCTCACGCAGTGATTTGATTAGAGAGGCCTTGCGTACTTATATGCGAGCCATGGACAATTTTAGCCAAACCGTTGCTGAAGACGACGAGTAACTGCTAAGCCTAACCAGTTTTATGACAAGCCCTCTAGGTTATTGGCCTAGGGGGCTTTTGCCTATTGCAGCTTAAGAAGCCTCTGCATGAGCATTTATGTGGGCGTTAGCTTTGTCAGTTCACGCTAAAAAATCGTTATGTAGTTCTGTCTACACGCCTCATTTTTATCATAAACTTCCTTGCTACCGCCTCACCTAACCACTCATGCAGAGGCTTCTTAAGGCAACGTAAACAAAATACGCTCATACCAGTAATCTGCCTCAACCTCAAGGCAGTAGAGGGACTGGTTGGTTAAAGCTGTTTGCAGTGTAGAGAGGGTAGCAAATTCCTCGTCAACACTCATGCCGTTGTCGCCGTATAGGCACAAGTAAAGGGGGAGTGCAGCAAGGTCAGGCTTGGTGGCTTCTGCCCACAAGGTAGCTTGATTGGCCACGGCGGTAAAGGCAGCCTCGTACTCGTCCCAACGAGGGTCGTTCACATCCACGGTTTAGTCTCCCACCACGGGGCTAAGGGGCGGTGTCGCCTCGCTTTGTGAGGGCGACGTGTCAGCCATTCGGGATTGGGCGGCTTGCTTAGCTTCGGCAGGGGTGAGTGGCCTATGCACGCCAAACATCACCACTTGGTTTTTACCGTTATTTTTAGCTTCGTATAAAGCCATGTCCGCCTCTTTAATCAGCTCTACGGCCGAGTGGCGTTGCGAATCAAACTGAGTTAGCCCAATGCTCAAAGTAATGGAGACTTTATCGTCAGCGGCGTAAAACACTCGGCTAGCCACTTGTTGGCGGAGGCGTTCAAGCAAATCAAAGGCAGCTAGACGTTTAGTGTTAGGCAAAATCAACGCTAACTCTTCGCCCCCAAAGCGAGCCAACAAGTCACTCTCACGGATGTTAGCCAACAGCAGTTGAGACAGCTCCCGAAGGACACGGTCGCCAAAGCTGTGGCCGTAGGTGTCGTTAATGCGCTTAAAGTTGTCAATGTCTACAATCACCAAGCTAAGTGGCAACGCATACCGCCTTGCCCTCGAAATCTCTGAGGAAAGGCGAAGGTTGAAGTAACGGCGGTTCATTAGCCCCGTCAATGTATCGGTCGAGGCGATGGAGGTGAGTTCGTCATTACGGCCACGAGCCAGTAGTTGCAACTGGCTCATCATGCGTAGGGCAAACCCGTAGAGTAAAATCACAGGCAGCAACTGCATCAGCAAGCCCACACCACTTAAGGGTAGCAAGGTTGGGTAGCCAAAGGGTAACCATAACACCACCACGGCTAAGGCTACGGCATTCATCCACCTAGCCCATAAGGTATCGCCTAACCAGTAGGCAATTAGGCCGGGGAAGCCCAAGGCCAGCAACATGGCTACAGAGCCTTGCGTTAAGGTGTAGAGTACCAATAACAAGCCCAACTGAACCGTTTGTGCTAGTAGCAGCAAGCGTTTATACGTACCCAAATCCGCTTCGGGCAAAATGCCGAGGAGCTTACGCACATACACGTGACCTACCCACAACAAGACACCCGCCGCAAAAGGGGGCAAGCCCAGCCAGAGTAAGTTATCAAGGCTTAAACTATCCGCTAAGACGGAGTTAGCCAAAGCATCTGGCGAGACGAGTAGCCAACTGCCCACGGCGTAAAACAATCCAATACCCATAAGAGCCATAGACAAGGTACGGCTTACACGAGTGAGTTGCTTGAGGTAGGTGTGCGATGAGGAAACCAGTGCAGCTTCGGGGTTAGGGTGAGATTGGGTCATGGGGTGGGGGTATCGTTAGTGGCAGCGGGGGGTGTGGTGGTTAAGGCTTGGCGTTGGGGTAGGCCTTCAAGGCGTTTGAGGGCTTCTAGGCCGATGGGGGTGGTGATACCTGTTTGTTTAGCTTGTTGATAGGCTCGTTGGGCATCACCCCAATGTTGGGTAGTTTCGTACAGGGTAGCAAGGTTAAACCAAGCTTGTTGCAGGGTAGGGTCACGTTCAAGGGCTTGAAGGTAGGCAGTTTCAGCCTTGGGTAGGTTGTTCACCCGTTGGTAAAGGCTGCCTTGGTTATACCATGCTAAGGCGTGGTTGGGGTAGGCCTCTTGTAGTTGCGCTAGCACATCTAGGGCTTGTTGAAGTAAGCCATCTTGCTTAGCCGACAGGGTTGGCGTTGTGAGTACTGTCGGCAACTGTAAGCTGTACGCTGTGGCCAAACCTTGCAAACTAGCCAAATGCTTGGGTTGCATGGCTAATGCCTGCTTAAACGCTTTAACCGCTTGGGGATAGCGTTGTTGTGCTAAGGCCACATAAGCAAGGTTGCTTTGGGCTTCTACCAAGGTAGGGTTAAACTTTAGGGCGGCTTTAAACAACCCTTCGGCTGAGCGAAAGCCCTTAATGGCCACACTAAGCTGGCCTTGTTGTTGTGCCTGTTGCGCTTGGCCAAAAGCCAGTAGCCCTTGGTTGTAGGCCACAATGGCTTCTTTAAGGTTGTCCTGTTCGGCCTTGCTAAGCTGGCTAAAAGCAGAAGGTGGCGCGGTAGGGGTCGTTGTCGTTGTAGTGGGCAAAGGCAACGTAGTTTCATCAGCCCAAGCCATACCCTGCAAAGCGATGGCCATACAAGCTAGCAACAACATCCAGCCACCTAAACGCATTAGGGTAACACCTCTTGCCAACCTTGGTGGTTGTTTAGCACATCTCGGTTAAGCTCGCCTTCGCTGGCAGCAACTAAGGTGGCTACGGTGCAGCTACTGGCCACGTTAACACAGGTACGGCACATGTCTAAAAAGCGATCAATGGGCCATAATAGGGCAATAGCCCCTAGCACTTGGGTGAGGCCACCGCCTGCGCTGTTAATAACAATACCCATGGTGATGAGTCCCGCACTGGGTACGCCTGGTGCGCCAATGGAAGCCATAATGGCCAACACGGCAATAATCACCAGTTGCAGGGGGGTAAGGGCAATGTCAAAGGCTTGCGCCAAAAATAGCACGGCTACCACCTCAAACAAGGTTGTCCCTGTTTTGTTAAGGCTGGCACCAATCGGCAAGACAAAGTTGGCAATGCGGCTAGAGATACCTGCACGACGTTCGCAACAGGCAATGGTAACAGGCAGCGTGGCCGATGAGCTAGCCGTACCAAAGGCCACCATAATTGCCTCTGATATCGCCCTATAGAGGTTGAGAAACGACACCCGAGCAAACAGTTGCAACAATAGTGGAAACACCACAAATACCTGTATCAGCAAACCCACTATTATAATGAGGGCGTAGGGGGCGAGTAGCCTAAAGATATCGGGGCCAGCTTGTGCCACGGTGACAAACGTCAGTGAGAAGATACCAGGCACGGCGAGGATGAGAATCCAATCCGTCAGCTTCATGGTTGCGGCAAACAGGGCTTCAAAAAAGTTGATGAGAGGGCGACCCGCTTCGCCGACGCTGGTAATGGCGGCCGAAAATAACAAGCTAAACAGCACCACGGGGATGAGTTCGAGCTGTACCAACGAGGCAACCACGTTGGCAGGCACAAGATTGAGCAAAAACTGGCCAAGGCTAGGGGTAGCGGTGAGGTCGGGGGCTTGTTGTGCCAGTTGCGGGCTGAGTTGCTCCAAAAGATGGAGGGGGGCGGCGGGGTTTTTAAGGGCTAGTTGTAAGCTGTCGCCAGGGTGAGCAAATACGCCCAAGCCCAAGCCAATGAGTGCGCTTAGCCCCATCAGCAGCATAAACCAACCCAACACTCGGCCGCTAAGCCGCCCAAGCTGTTGCCCGTCGCCAATGGAGGTAACACCCACCACCAACGAGCTGATGACCAAGGGCAAAACCAGCATGGTAATAAGTTTGAGGAAGAACTGGCCAATGAATTCAAATAGGTGATGAATAGGGCGATAGACGGGGTCGGCCATAGCGAGGCCAAGCACTAAGCCCAACACAATGGCAAACAAGATATGCCAATGACGCTTTGTGCCTAAACCTAAAGCCAATAGCACTAACCATAAAAAGCGTCGCATAAATCCAGATATCTCAACGGAACAAACCACATAACTTGCCCCTACAGGCATAGCCTTTAGACTATAACACGAAGAGTCAAGTATGGGCTAGTTATGTGTTGGCTCTGCCCAAAAAACCTAAACTCAACTAAGGTTGAGGTGGTTTTAACGAGACATACTCCGTTTGCAACTGGGCATCGTGGTGTTTAAGTTTTAGGGGGAAGCGTTTGGCCAGTAGCAAGAGGGCTTGCCCATGGATGGCCAGTATCACCCCAAGGGTGACCAGTGGGTAACGACAGGTAAGGCGTAGCAGATTAGCCGTGGCAAGTTCGTGGCTGGTATCCACGTGTTGCCATGCCAACAGGCTGGTGTTGACGATGCGCCCCTCGGGGGTGGCCTCGCCTACTTGCACACCCACGTGAAAACCAGCTTGGGCGGGATGCCCCATGACCCTAAAGGCAAAGGCCTCACTTACTTGGCCAAAGGGCGACACGTAAAAGCCCTTGGGGTAGGTGGCTGCAAACACGGGCTGGCCTCGGCAGTCGCCTTGGTAGGGGAGCCAATAAGGTTTTTGTTCGCCAAAGGTGTTGCCCACTTCGGCAATGGCACCTGCCCATTGGCCGTTGGGGTGCGCCAATACCGCTACCGAAATGGGATTAAACACATAACCTGCCACTCGGCAGTGGGTAAGCAGCCACGCCCCTTGGGCTGTGGGTTGCCAGGCTTGGCCATGTTGCTGGGCGATGCTGGCCAACCTGGCCAATAACGTGGTTTGGTTATGGTAGTTAGGTAAGTGGTCGGCTTCGGCAAAACGATAGAGAGCGGGGTGCGTGCCACTCAACAACCACGCAGGCAGGTGTTGCCCAAGGATGGGTAAATCCGCCAAGCAAAAAACAAACCAAAACAGCCTATTGTTAAAGCAATGCCCCTTGCGTTGTAACCGTTGGTGAAATACTCGCCCTTCAACCAGGCGAGAGGTTAGGGCAGGCTTCACGTTAGCGCCGCCATTTTTTAGCGAGAGGGATAGCATCTGTGGGTTGCCATTCGTCGAGGGCGGCCAGTAGGTAGGCTTGTTCGGTGGCTTCATCATCACTTAACCAATGGCGTTGTTTTTGGGCAAAAGGTTCCCATTGGTAGCCCTTGGGTTGATGTTCGACAATTTTAATTAAGTGGAGCAGACGCAAAGCGGCCAAGCGTTTTTTTACCAACTCAGCTTTGGCTCCTGTGGCTTTGGCCAATTCTGGCAGGCTTAGGGTGAGCTTTTCGTTGTAATCGTCTTTATAAGCAAGGTAAGCATCACGTAGTTGCCCCAAAAGGGCAAGGTTAAGGGCATCTGCTGTTGGTGATTCGTGAGTCATCATACCCACTAGTATAGGCTAACCCCACACGTAAAAGCCAGTAACCCTTACCCTTGGGCGTGCCGCTCATGTAGGAAGCCCCCACCACACACTAGTTCAACAGTGCGTAGCAAGAATAAGCGGGCAGCATCTGCTTGATGAAAATACTCCTCCGTGTCGCCTAGGTGAGGTATGGTCATCACGGCGGGTTGCGTTTCATCCGCAGGTACAAACAACGAAGCAATCTCAAAGGGGAGCAAATCGCTAAAGTGCTGCGGATCCCACAGCAGGCTTAAATCTTGAAAATCGCCCCGAACGCACAAAATACGCCCCGTAAACACAGGGTCTCTGCCATCACGGGCGAGGGCGAGGGGTTGACTGTTGCCTCGGGTGGTAAAACTAAGGGTATGCCACAATACCCGCAAAATGCCCACAGAGCGGTCGGGGTCAATGTGGTGATAAATCTGCTCAGGGCCTACGCCCTTGGGGGCAAAGGCGGCATGAAAAGCGTGAATGAAAGCGGGCATATCATCAAGCAATTGACCAAACAAACGGTTGCAGTTGGCCACAGCCGCTTCGTGCTGGCTGCGTTGGTGGCTCATGTGGTTGGCTAGCAAGGCCATTTTTTGGCTAATCAGCTGGCCGTTTTGGCTGGTTTCGCCAGGTAGGGCTAGGGTGCTGGGGGCTTGGCTATGTGGCCAAGCGGGTAAGTTAAGGGCTTTGGGCTTGCCCAATAAGCGGTTAAAAGCGTTAGGGGGCTGAAACTGGCTCACGTGGTAGTGGGTCTCGCGCTAAAGGTCAACTGTTAACCTGTAGTATAGCCTAAGGGGAGCCGTTGGCCAAACCTCTCCCGTATTTTCTTAAATCCACCTTAAGAAACGGCCTGCTTGCTTGGCGTTGCCCTACACTAATGCTAGGGTAAAAGCTACCCTAAAGGTTTGAGCGCAAAAGGCAACCTCAATACGCCTTTTGTGACGTGGGTGTGTGCAAATTGCACCTTGCCCAGTTGATTGCCCCACATTTAGTTATTTTTTAGTTTCTACAAGGAGTTTTACCGTATGATGGCCAAAGTCGTTGGTATCGACCTCGGCACCACTAACTCAGTGGTAGCCGTTATGGAAGGTGGCCAACCCACCGTTATTGCAAACGCCGAAGGTAGCCGCACTACCCCCAGTGTCGTTGCGTTTACCAAAACCAACGAACGCTTGGTAGGCCAGTATGCCCGTAGGCAAGCCATTGTTAACCCCACCCGTACCATTGCTAGCAACAAACGCTACATGGGTACTGATAAAACGTGGCAAATTGACGACAAAGGCTGGACACCTCAAGAAATCTCAGCCCAAATTTTGCGTAAACTGGTTGATGATGCCAGTAGCTACCTTGGCGAACCCGTTAAACAAGCCGTTATTACCGTACCTGCTTACTATAACGACAGCCAACGCCAAGCCACCAAAGACGCTGGTAAAATTGCTGGCCTTGAAGTTTTGCGTATCGTTAACGAACCCACAGCCGCCGCTTTTGCCTACGGCCTAGACAAAAAAGAAGATCAAACCATCCTTGTGTTTGACCTTGGGGGCGGTACCTTTGACGTTACCGTGCTTGAGATGGGCGACGGCGTGTACGAAGTAAAATCTACCAGTGGCGATACCCAACTGGGCGGTGATGACTTTGACGATGCCGTAATGCACTGGATGTTTGACGAGTTTAAAAAACAAGAAGGCATTGACCTAAGCAGCGACAAGCAAGCCATGCAACGGCTGAAAGAAGCCGCCGAGAAAGCCAAGTGCGAACTGTCCACCATGACGGAAGCCAGCATCAGCTTGCCTTTTATCACCGCTAACGCTGATGGCCCAAAACACCTCGAACTCACTTTAAGCCGTGCCAAATTTAACGATATTACCAAAAGCTTGGTCGAGCGGTGCCGTGGCCCCGTTGAGCAAGCTATGCGTGACGCTAAACTGTCGCCTGCCGAGATTGACGAAGTGGTGTTGGTGGGTGGTTCTACTCGTATACCCGCCGTGCAAGACTTGGTTAAAGCCCTCACTGGTAAAAGCCCCTGCCAAGGTGTCAACCCCGACGAAGTAGTCGCCGTGGGTGCCGCCATTCAAGCTGGCGTACTTGCTGGCGAAGTCAAAGACATTGTTCTGCTGGATGTAACCCCGCTGAGCCTGGGTGTTGAAACTATGGGCGGTGTGATGACCAAGCTCATTGAGCGCAACACTACCATCCCCGTCAAACGTAGCGAAGTGTTCTCTACTGCCGAAGCTAACCAAACCAGTGTGGATATCCACATTTTGCAAGGCGAGCGCACCATGGCAGGCGATAACAAGTCGCTGGGGACTTTCCGCTTAGAGGGTATCCCTCCCGCTCCTCGTGGTATCCCCAAAATTGAAGTGACGTTTGACATTGACGCTAACGGCATTATCAACGTGTCTGCTAAAGATATGGCGACCAACAAAGCCCAAAACATCACCATTACCTCATCTACCAACTTGGCCGATGATGAAATTGAAAAAATGGTGAAAGATGCTGAACAATTTGCCGAAGCTGACAAAAAGCGTAAAGAAGCCGTTGAACAGCGCAACAGTGCTGAGCAACTGGCTTACAGTGCCGAACAACAACTGGCCGACCTTGGTGACAAGGTAGACGAGACGCTTAAAACCCAAGCCAACGAGCAAATCAACGCCTTGCGTGATGCGCTTAAAGCTGAGAATGACGAGCAAATTAAGTCTGCTTTTGAAACACTTCAAAAAACCGTTTACGAAATCTCGACCAAAGCCTACGAAGCGCAAGCTGCCGAAGGCAATACTTCTGATGCTGGTCAGCCTCAAGCTGCTGCCCCCGCCGAAGAAGATGGCGTGATTGATGCCGAGTTTCGCCCCAGCGATGAAGGTGTAGGCGCAGGCCGCTAACTTTTACTGTCATTAACCAACAGCACCCTTTGTAAGAACAGAGGGTGCTGTTGCGTTATTGGCCTTGGGTTTGGTTGACTTTACCCTAGGTTGGGCGATAATAACCCCAGTAATTGGCTAAAAGCACGGTTAATTTATCGGGATGTGGCTCAGCTTGGTAGAGCGCCTCGTTCGGGACGAGGAGGTCGAAGGTTCGAATCCTTTCATCCCGACCATTTTAGAAGAGTTCTTCGTTTTGGCGACACCTACGCCGTACCTGTGCAGCTTGGCTACGTTGGTGTTGCCGTGGCGTGCTGGGTTGCCACTCTGGTAGGCGACAAGGTTCATTGGCTGTGCTTAGCCCCACAAACACCATGTAGGTTGTCGCCACTAAGCGTGGCAAAGCATCGGGTTGGCGTGGGTCGTGGGCTAAACAATCCACTTGTACCTCGGCACTGGTGCGCCAGGTGTGGGTCAACGTCGCTTGGCAGCGCAACATGTCCCCAATGCGGGCGGGGGCTATAAAATCAGTGCGGTCTTGCCGAACCAAAATGGTTTGCTGGCCTTGCATGGCTTGCTCAATGGCGGTGCAGGCTGCTTGGTGCATAGCGGCCAAAATAACGCCACCAAAAACGGCATCGCCTAGCCCATTACCGTCGGCGGCCGTCATGGGTTGGCTAATTTCGGCACTGGTATCGCCTTGGGTAGCGTCAATAGCCAACCACTGCGCTTGGTGGGCCTCCTCTCGCCTAAAGCTACGCCGACGTTCGGCACTGTGGCGTAGCCAGTGGTCTTCGGGGGTAATGGGCAATAGTGGCGCAACACACTGGGCGGGGAGCTTACCCTGCCCCCCAGCTTGCATGGCGACAGCTACCAAGTACGCCGTGGCAATCAGCCGATGCTCGCCCGTCCTGAAGCTCCATGCGGTGACCACCACTCGGGTTTCCATGCTGGTGCGCCACACTTGGGTCATACGGGCATCTAGCATTACAATATCCCAAGCGTGAACGGGGGCATGGTAGTTCATACGATCCAACGAGGCCGTCACAGGGTCGGCCCCCGTACCTAGGTGACGCTTGGCTGGCACACAGCCCGCTACGTCAATCAATTTAAGTAATTCGGCGGGTTGCATGATACCCGTGGCGGTGTTGGTCATGGCAGCAGTAACAGGTACTTGGAGTTGCGTCATACTATGTGCCACGCTGAGGGGCGTTAACGGCTCGCCTAGGGGGGATGGGGTGACAAGGGGCGAATTCACGTTGGCTTACTCCAAAAAATTGTGACAGTGGTTATAAATAGGTGGCTTGAGCTAACCAATCAGCCCAAGCGGCAGCTTCGTAGCGGGTGAGGGGTTGTTGCCAACGTCCACCAAAGAGCGCAAACTGCTCGGCTGGTTCCATAAAGCCTTGTTCAATGGCACCAGCTTGCCATAACACGGCTAGGGCTGGCAAGGCCTCTTTAGGGAGTGTTCCTAAGTCGCTAATCTCCTTCAAGGTAATATCGGCTTTGGGAGCTGTGGTATTCAGGAGTGCGTTTAGTTCAGCGTCTGGCGGGGAGGGTTTGCCCAATAGCACGTACGCCCATGTAAGGGCTTGCTCTCGGGTGAGGGGGTCAAGCAGGGCTTTTGGGTTGAGACCAAGCCCTGTGGCTTGGCTCCAAGCGGTTACCGTGGCTGCCCCTTGGCCACGTTGGGGCAGTTTTCGCATCAACCACTCGGCAAACTCTTGTTGCAGCACGGGCTGTTGCCAATAATCTTGTCCCGCAATACGGGCGTTGGCCTTTAGCCGATGTTCGTTTGCCCAGCGTTGGGTAAGTACGGGCGGCAACACCACAGGCGGGGGGAGTGATTCATCAACGGGAGGAGGGTCGCCTTCAGTGGGTGGTTTGTCTTTGTCTTGGGTTAGGCTGGCCAACAGGGCTTCTTCGGCGGCACGCGAGGTGAGCGTGTTAATATGTGCCATGCTACGCAGCACGTTGGGCGGTACCATCGGGGGGAGTTCGACCAACCCCTTGGCACTACGTTCGCTTTGGCTTGGGGCTGCTGGCCATGCACTGGGTTGAGTTGTGGGTTTGCCCTCTTTTTTGGGCGTGTCTTTGGTGGGTTGTTCAGGCTGTTGGCCACACCCTATTAGCCCAAGGCTGAGCAAGACCATGATGCCCCACAGGTAATAGGGTGGCCATAAGCAGAGCGTACCCATCATCGTCACACGCTAACCACCTGTTGTAAAATACCGTTACAAAATAGCGATAAGTCTAGCATCTTTAGTATATATAAGTTATACATATTAAATACCCATATTGAATCGTGTTATACCCCACCCTTAGGGCTTGGTGGCATTGCTTACCTTGGCCTAAATCTATCACTGGCTTTTTATCACCAACAGGAGGTTGTGATGCGTAGCCTAATTAAGAGTATAGCACTGACTGTCTCAACCTAACCATCCCTACGATGTGGTGATAACGACCTATGCCCCTTATGCCCCTTACCCCACAAGCCAATTATACAGGTAGCCTAGCCTTTGCCTCTGCTACCACAACCGCCTCAACCGCTAACCCCACACCCAGAGGCAGCTTGACCGTTGGCACGCTACCTTTAGGCAACACAAACGCAGCCAACCCTACCACTTTAAATGACGTGGTTAGCACGGTCATCACGGTGATCACCTCTGAATTGGTGAATGGCTTAAAAGGACTCTTTACTCCTGCAACAGCGGGAGGGAACCAGGCCCTACCAGCCACGGCCAACCTTAACCAGCTACAACAAAGCCTAAACCCCAACAACGACCCTGCACTAGCTGAACTGATTACCCTGAGCGCACAAGACCCCGAAGTCGCCATACTCATGAATGATGCCGCCGCCAATGGTGTTACCGTGCGTTTTGGCGAAACCGAGCCTAACGTCAACGGATTTTTTCAGCCAACAGGTAATAATACTGGCTTTATTGTATTAAGCGACCGTTTACGCAATAGCCCCACCCTTGAAGCCCTGCCCACCCTCATTCACGAGATGGTACACGCCGCAACCTCCGAGAATGCTAACTCTCTGCTTGAAGAAGGTGTAGCCGAGGCCTTTGCCGAAACCAAAGCGGCTGAATTGCGTAACGCTTTTAACGTCGTACCAGGCCGTACCTTTGCCCTGCCTGATGTCCCCGCCTTAATTCAACAACGTATGAACCTATACGCCCGCCTTGAACCTGAACTACGTGAAGATAACGGTATCCTCGGCGATTTACAACGCATGGGCATATCGTTTGTAGCTTAACCCTGCCTCCCCATTGGCCTCCCCACTCATAGGTATCATCTATATGAAGATTCAACCCATTACCCCACAGCAAGCCCAACGCTACCAGTGGCTAGGCTACTTTTTAGGGTACCATGCCAGCGTATTTGTAACGGGTGTACTCATGGTGAGTTTAATTTACCCCATTAGCCAAGCCGTGCTGGTGCCATGGGCTAGTTTAATCATGCCAATACCCACTGGCTCGTTGCTAAAGACGCTAAGCATTTACACCTTAGTCTTTTGGGCAGTTGCCAGTTTTAAAGGTATTAAAGGCTGGCAAGCACAAGCCCAGCTTTGTAACATTTCGTTAAAAAGCAAGCATTAAACATCTCAATGTTATATAATTTAAATATATTAAAGTTGTCATCTACCCTTATTCTTTCTCTCTCTGCTTTTCTCACCCCCCTCCAATAGAACCCCTCCCTGTACCCCTTTAACTGTGGTCTTAGCTTTTATGTCTATCAACCCTATGCAGATGGGTGTCAACCCGCTGCTTCTTAATCAATCTAACCAAGCTCTTGCATTCCCTAGTATGCAAAACACGTTTAGTACCTTTGCTCAGCCTTTAGCAGGTGTTGGTGCTACTACCACGGCATTCAACACGTCGCCTATGGCGATGGTAGCCAACATCTTGGCGCAACTATCGCAAATGATTAACCAAAGCCTACAGGGCATCCCTACGGGCAACCAAGGCTTTTCTCCCCCTGTTGTGCAAAGGCCTTCAATTGATATCAATAGCTTGTTAGCAGGTTTACAGGGTTTGCGTCCTCCAACGCAACCCGTGTTCCCCCAACAGCCCGTGGTGCAGCAGCCAATTCAACAGCCAATACAGCAACCCACGGCTCCTGTAGGCTCTACCTTACCCCCTAACATGCGCCCCGTTAGTAACGACTTTAGAACCCTTAGCACGGCCGCTCGTGAGCAAGTGACGGGGTTATCGGCTCCAGAAATTGGATCGCTCCATTATTTTGGCCGTGGCGTAGCCATGAATGGCCGCTTGGGTGGCTACCAAGCCATGTGGCAAGCCATGGATTTAGCCGAACAAGGCCGCCTTAATGAACTAACCCCCCGCGACCGTAGCTTTGTTGAAACCATGATTGCCCAAGGGCAAGCCACTGGCCAAGACCCCGCTTTTTTAGCCGAACAGGCCTTTTTAAGCACCACGGATAAAATCAGCGGTGGAGGCTCTACCTTTAGGCAAATAGCAGGCAACCAACCACCACTACAAGACAATGGCACCCGCCTTAACATTGGCGATTTAGCCAACCAACTTAACCCAGATAAAATTATCTTCTCTACTTGGTTTCACGAAATGCTTGACAACGGAGAAGTGGACGGTAGTTCGTGGTTTCACGAATTGGCTAGTGGTCCTGTCGCTTTGATGGGTGACGCACAATCGCAAGCAACCATACAGGCTGTAGCCCGTTACGAAGCTGCCGATGGTAACATTGCCAACAACAGCTTTAACCGTGACCATTTTGCCAACCTGTTTAGCCATATTTACAGTGGCCAAGCAAACCAGCAGCCCATGTTTAGTGTTAACGGCCTTAACGCCTTAGCTAATCAGCAAGCAACACGTAACGGCCGCAGTATGGCACAAGTAGATGGTATGGTGAACACCACCATCAACAACTTTAGGCAAGCCAGTAGCCAATTGGTACGTGGTGTAGGCCAAGGTATTGCCGCTGGTGTCGGCGGCTCCGCTGATTTAGCAGGTAATGCCACCGCCATGGGGAATGCTGCCTTATCGGCCATTTGCCCCTTCTTCTCCGCAGGGGTGGGGGGGCTGGCGGCCAGTCAAAACGCTCCACCTGCTAACCACCAAGCTACCGTTTAACCCTAACCCTTTATTAACCCTTATCACCTAGCAAACTTTCCTCTCCTCATAACCCTAACCCTAACCCCTCGTTTACCCTGTAACCCTCAACCTCAAGGGAGCCTCCCTTATGATTGCAACGAATACTAACATCTTTAGTATGTTAGCACCGCTACTTACTAATTTAATACAAACACCAGGTATCATTGGCGCAGGAGCTACTGGTGCAGCAGGCGCAGCTGCTGCTGGCCCCAGACCTTCTACGTTAATTGGCCATTACAACAACCTCTCCATGTTTAGCGAACAAGCCGCACGGATGCAGGACAACAACGGTAACCAAATTAGTGGTGCCGCTCTGTTTTTAGGCGACGAACAAATGTCGACCGCTGGCTACCGCTTGCTGTACGGTGTTGAAGGCTTCTTCAACCGTGGCGAACGTGACCAAGCTGGCGACGGTGGCCAAGGCTTTTCACCTGCTGAGTTTCAGCAGTTTGCCAGCTACTATACCAGTAACTCGCCTGGTAAAGCGGTACTTGATTTTTACCCCTTCCTCAAGCAAGAAGGTGCCAACTACAACTCAGACGATATTGAAGATGAGTTGAGAGCCGCTGGCCTTGACGACTTGGCTGACGAGTTTAACGAAGAAGATGGCCGTAACACCGACGTGACCCGTATGCACTACCTAATGGTAGGTATGGATATGGCTGCCAGAAATGGTACCCAGCTAAACCTACGCAATACCGTAGACGATACTGGCCGAGAAGTGCTTGACGACCTACAAGACCCTGAAAGCGATCGCGCTCAAGAGTTTGCTCAGCAAAAAGCAGATAAACTGGCTTTGCTCGTAGACCCTTCGGTGATTGAAAGCAGACAGTTGATTGTTGGTACCAACTTTGACGATATCAACGACAATGGTGCGCCAGACAATGCCGACTTGCAAACCACTGCCTTTACGCCTTCGGGTGCTACAGGTGCTATAGGCCTACCCAGTATTGGTGGTATCCCTTCCGTTATTGAAACGGCTATCCCTCAGTTGGATATTGGTGCCATCGTGATGGATATGGTGATGCAAGAAGTCATGCGCCTTGCTACGCAACCACCAGCCCCAACCACATTTGGGACATTTAACTCAGGTGCAAGCACGCTGTTTGGTGCGCCACAGCCAGCACTTGATTTTGGTAACTTCGGCCTAGGTGGCTTGTCGGGTGCGGGTACTTTTGGCGGCGGCGGCTTAGTGCAGCTACCTAATGGCCAAACCGTTACTACCCTTGAAGCTCAAATGTTAGGCCTACCCGTTTAAGTTATTTGCAATTATTTTTCAACCCTACCAACCTTAACAATCTTTAAAAAATCACCCCCGTATCACAACTACGGGGGTTTCTTTTATTAAATGTAGCTTTTTAAGTTAGCTGGTTTTAGTGGGCTTCCAGTTTTTAGCGTCGGCCTCAACTTTGGTTATTTGTTCCGCTGTAAGTAGCTTTTTTGTTTTTTCGGCATTGGTTTTGCCCAAGGTGTAGTTGGTGTTACCTGCCAAAGTAAAGTAATACAAGGCTTTCTCTTGGTTTTGCTCTACGCCTAACCCTTTTGAATAGAGTACGCCAATATCGTTTAAGGCATTAGCATAGCCAAACTCAGCGGCTTGTTGGTACAGTTGCATCGCCTTGGCATAATCTACCGCCATACCTTTACCGTAATGGTTAAGGGTACCTAAGGCATAAGTGGCCTTGTAGCTGCCTAGGTTAGCAGCCTTGTCGTAGTAGCTAAAGGCTTCTTTATAGTCTTGCGCTACGCCTTGGCCTTTGTCATACATCACGCCTAAGTTATAAATGGCGTTTACGTGGCCTAGGGCAGCAGCTTTTTCGTACGCTTTAAAGGCTTCTGGGTAACTTTGTGTGGCACCTTGGCCATTATAGTATGCTACGCCCACATTAAACGTGGAGGCTGGATGCCCCTGTGCGGCGGCTTTCTCAAACAAGCTAACGGCCTTGGCATAATCTTGCGTAACAGCTCGCCCAAGGTGGTACGAGACACCCAAGTTGTACTGCCCCAGCTTATGGCCTTGGTTGGCGGCTTTCTCAAACCAATCAAAGGCTTGTTTTTCGTCTTTACTGACACCTCTGCCATCAAGATAGAGCGCACCTAAATCATTTTGAGCAGCTGCATGACCTTGGCGAGCCGCTTGTTGATACCAGTAGGCAGCCTGTTTAGCATCTTGTACACGTCCTTCGCCCTTAGAGTAGGCAACGCCTACACTGTATTGGGCAGCAGCACTACCTTGGTTAGCGGCTTTTAAAAACCATTCTTGGGCAAGGGTATCATTTTTGGGGACGCCTTGGCCTTTTTGGTACATAACCCCTACATTAAACATGCCCGTGGCATTACCTTGGTTAGCAGCTTGTTTAAACAAGCTCATGGCCTTGGTGTAGTCTTGCGCTACGCCTTTACCGTGGTAATAGGCCACGCCCAAGTCAAACTGAGCCAAAGCATCACCTTGGTTGGCTTTTTGCGTCAAAGCTGGTACGGCAGAAGCCTCTACCGCTGTGGCCAAGGGCATAACGCTTACTAGGGTAAGGCTTAACATGCCCGTCATCATTAAACTAGCTAACAAGGGTCGCATGGGCAGGGTCTCCATAACAGCAGCACAAACAAATGAGTATTTAGTTTAACCTTTTAAGCCACCTTGGGCAACCCTGCCAACGGAAGCTTTCATCAAGAGAACAGACAGACTACTATGAGTTGTCAGACTCCCCCCGCTAACGGTGGAGACTTTGGCTTTCCCCTCTAAAGGTTTGCTCACCCTTGGCCGATACTGTAAACTAAAGCCATACTCGTACCCTTACACCCACGGAGTTTACCATGCAATGCTTCTCACCTCTCACCTCTCACACGTAGCGTCAACAAAGCCTTTACCCTACCCGAAATGCTTATTTGTGTTTTTATTTTGGGCTTAATAGCTACGTTTACCGTCCCTAAGGTGATAGTAAGTATTGATCAAGCCCAAAACAAGGCTAAATTGAAAGAGACAATTTCAGCTATAGATAATGCTGTTTATGACGCTATGCTAAGTTCCTCATTGCCTAGGGACACAAACGGGTCTGCCATTCAAGATGCTCTTGCTACCCGTTTGAATGCAACAAAGTTTTGCATTTGGAATGCGGCTGATACTGGCTGTTGGGATGCGACAGCACAAGGCGTAGTTAATGGTGGTGGCGGTTTTGTTTTGCTCGGCGGAGCAAACGCTTCATTGCTTATGCGCTATACCAATGGGACAGATGTTTATTCTGAGATACTTATTGATATTAACGGGTCTCAAGGCCCAAATGAAGAAGGACAAGAACAAATTTATGGCTATATTTGCTATAATTCTAATGGGTGCCCTTTAACAAATACTATCCCTGGCAGATTTACAGCCAAATACGCCCCCAGTGAAGACTATTACAAAGAAATTTTTACGAATTGATAGTTATACTAGCCAAGGGCGGGTATTATGCCCACGCCAACACTTACTGTTAAATAATTATACCTCCGACAAATTAAACTATTTGAATACTAAGGTTTTGTGTTACAATGGTTGAATGAACAACACAAAAGGCAAGCCAATTAAGACCAAAGCGGAACAGCTTGAAGACCGCAAAAAGCTA
>JBIKUS010000112.1:0-6693 GCA_044347425.1 Vampirovibrionales bacterium
CCTTGTCCTTTACCCGATTTGATACTAGAACCTTGACATTTGGGGCAAGTTGGATGTGGCATAGCTTAAAGACTCGCTTTAACAAACAAACCCTATCCTACTAAAAACATTAGTTTATAACACTCTCAAAAGTTAAGGTGGGTTGTCAATCCCTTGGGTTTGCGGTTTACTACAATATCGTTAGTGGTACTTCTGCCTTACGCTGCGTTGTGGTGTGTGTTGCTTTATGGGACAGGCCGTGTTGCCTGTAGCTCTAGCAAGTTGATGGGTTAGTGATGGCGTAGTGCCTCAGTCCCCCTTGCCCTAGCCCCACGTTGCCGTGAGTTAAAACGTGCCTCTCGCTTAACACTGTTTGTACTACCCCCCTACTTTCTACCAAGGAGCCTTAAGGCAATGGATTGGACTCAAACCCTAGTGGGTTTCGCCCTTGTGGCCAGTTTGCTGGCCATTATTTACGGTATTAGCACCCGCAGCTGGATTTTAAGCCTCAGCCCTGGCACCCAAAAAATGCAAGATATTGCTTTGGCCATTGAAGAAGGTGCCAAAGCCTTTATGAACAGGCAATACACCGCTGTGGCCATTGCTGCCTTGGTGTTAGCCGTCATTTTATTCAGTGCCTTCACCTTTATTAAAGGTAGCATGGCCTACGGAGCCTTTATCACCCTAGGCTTTGTGATTGGTGCCGCCCTCAGTGCCTTGGCTGGCTACGTCGGCATGTTTGTCTCCGTTAAAGCCAACGTCCGCACCGCCGAAGCTGCCCGTGAGGGCATGTCTGCCGCGATGGATGTTGCCTTTAAAGGTGGTGCCGTCACGGGGATGCTCGTGGTCGGTCTCGCTCTGTTAGGTGTGGCTGGTTTTTACCTACTTACCACGCTTAAAACGGGTATGTTCCCTACCTTGGCTGGCTTGGCCTTTGGCTCTAGCTTAATTAGCGTATTTGCCCGTTTGGGTGGTGGTATTTACACCAAAGCCGCCGACGTTGGTGCCGACTTGGTCGGTAAAGTCGAAGCTGGCATCCCCGAAGATGACCCACGCAACCCCGCCGTTATTGCCGACAACGTGGGCGACAACGTGGGCGATTGCGCTGGTATGGCCGCCGATTTGTTTGAAACCTACGCCGTTACCGTGGTAGCTGCTATGTTACTGGGTAGCCTGCAATTTGCTGGCGATACCTCGGCCATTGTGTACCCCCTCATGTTGGGTGGTCTCTCCATTTTAGCCTCGTTGGTTGGCACACAGTTTGTTAAAGTTGGGGCTGATAAAAACCCCATGAAAGCCCTGTACAAAGGCTTTTATGTGGCCATTATCGTGGCTTTCATCTTGATTGCTGCCGCCACACTCGCCATTTTCCCCATGGGTATTGGTGCGCTATCAGCCATTAACCTCATTACCGCTGCCCTCATCGGTATCGGTGTCACCATTGGTTCGGTCGTCATTACTGATTATTACACCTCTACCGAATACGCCCCCGTGCGCCAAGTGGCCGAAGCCAGTGCCACAGGCCACGGTACCAACGTGATTGCTGGTTTGGCCGTTGGCATGAAAGCCACCGCACTGCCCGTTATCCTGATTTGTATCGGTATCCTTACCTCCTTCTGGACGGCTGGCCTCTACGGTGTGGCCATTGCCGCCGTGGCTATGCTGTCGATGACGGGGATTGTGGTTGCCCTTGACGCTTTTGGCCCCATTACCGACAACGCTGGCGGCATCGCCGAAATGGCTGAAATGGGCGACAGTGTACGTGCCGTTACCGACCCGCTAGACGCTGTAGGCAACACCACCAAAGCCGTCACTAAAGGCTACGCTATTGGCTCGGCTGGTTTGGCTGCCATTGTGTTGTTCTCATCCTACGTTATTGACCTTAACGACGCTGCTAAACATGCCACAAATGCTGCCAGTATGGCTTTAGCCAACATGGAATCGCTCAAGGCCATGTTCTCGTTGGCTGACCCTTACGTGATTGTGGGTCTGTTTATCGGTGGTCTCATCCCCTACCTGTTTGGTGCCATGGCCATGGAAGCCGTGGGCAAAGCTGCTGGTTCCGTTGTGGAAGAAGTGCGTCGCCAATTTAGAGAAAAACCTGGCATTATGCAAGGTACCGACCGCCCCGATTACGCCACCTGTGTGGACATCGTCACTAAAAGTGCGTTGAAGCAAATGATGGTTCCCGCCTTGTTGCCTGTTGTTATTCCCGTAGCGCTGTTGTTGTTGGGTAACTTGGCTCCTGTTGCTGATTTTGCCAGCATTAAGATGATTGGTGGTGTGTTGCTCGGTAGTATTATCACTGGCTTGTTCGTGGCTATCTCCATGACGAGTGGTGGTGGTGCTTGGGACAATGCCAAAAAATATATCGAAGATGGCCACCACGGTGGTAAAGGTTCGTTCGCTCACGCTGCTGCCGTAACGGGCGACACCGTTGGCGACCCTTACAAAGATACCGCTGGCCCCGCCATTAACCCTGTTATCAAGATTTTGAACATCGTAGCTTTGCTGCTGGTTCCTTTCTTGGTGTAGGTTAACGCTTTACACTCAAACCGTCCTTCAAAGCTCTGTGCTTTAGGGGCGGTTTTTTGTTGGGATGCTCTGCCAAGCTTATAAGTAAGTCTTAAAAACCAAGCCGTAAAGTGGGCAGCTGTGGAGCAAAAACACCTAAAAATACAATGCCTCTCAACCAAAGTGACAAACATTAACGAGTTTTGTTAGTGGTGTTGTATTGCTGGTTGTCGGGTCTCGGCCCGACAGCCGAGTTAGGGGGCTTGTGGAAGCCCCCTAACAACCCCAACACACAAGGGGTTGCACCCCTTGTGAATCCTGCCATGTTTTCTCCGTTATTTTGGCGAGTCCCTGTGCTAAAAACCCAAAAGCCAGCTCGGCCATGACGAAGCTCGCCGTAGGCGAGTTTGAGTCCCGAGCGGCAGGTACGAGCTTCGCCATTGGGGGTAAGCAGTAGGGGGCGAAAGCCCCCTCTGTGGGGGAGCGCGAGGGGAGACCACCCCTCGCATCAGCCAACAAACCCCAAAGCTTGGTTTTGGGGGAGTTTGCTCCGCTTGATTAGCTTGTACTGGTGTTAGCTGGTTGGTGTCGGGTCTCGGCCCGACAGCCGAGTTAGGGGGCTTGTGGAAGCCCCCTAACAACCCCACCACACAAGGGGTTGCACCCCTTGAGAATCCTGCCATATTTTCTCCGTTATTTTGGCGAGTCCCTGTGCTAAAAACCCAAAAACCAGCTCGGCCATGACGAAGCTCGCCGTAGGCGAGTTTGAGTCCCGAGCGGCAGGAGCGAGCTTCGCCATTGGGGGTAAGCAGTAGGGGGCAAAGCCCCCTCTGTGGGGGAGCGCGAGGGGAGACCACCCCTTGCATCAGCCAACAACACCATCAACCCAAGGCATTACAACCCAATGCAAAGTACTGAACTCGTAGAGTTTAGTGCTTTAGTTGAGAGGCATTTAGCTTACTTTAAAACGGGATGGGTCTGTGTTGTACGGGTACACCCAAAACACGGCGCATGACAACACTCGGCTGCCCACTCAAACTTAACAACGGCGGGTGGGCTGTCTAACCCCAGTTTGCGGGTAAGGTGAGCAAGCAAGACCTCGGTTTGTTGGGGCGTTAACGGTTGCCCTGTCAGGGTTTCGCCCTTAAGCCGCAGTTGCGCCTTTTCAAACACTTTTACCTCACCATGCGGTGGGGGATACGGCAACGCCACACCTTGTGCCACATAGCGGCCAAACCACACCGTAGCCAAGCCCCAATGGGCGCATTGTTCAGGGGTTTCTAGTTCCACTTCTCTCAAAAACAAATGCCCCAGCAACGCTAACCAAGCACCTTGCTGAGTATGGGGGATGGGCGCAGGCCAAGCCAACGCATTCAGCTGCCAAGGGGCAAAGCCCAAGGGCAAGGTGACGGGGGGAGGTGTTGTTGACATGGGCTAGGCTCCTACGCAAAACTCGCTAAAGCAGAGAGTTTTAGTGTGGCCTAAACGCACCTTAACAACAAGCCTAATGCCTAAGCAATGCCTAGCCCATTAACTTAAACGAGCTTTGAATGTTTTGCTGAATGACTTTGTTCACAGCACCAATCTCAGTCTCAACCGCTTGGTGTTGTAAGGTAACACGGTTGGCAATAATCTCAAGCCGTTTATCTTGCGCTTGTATGCGCTGTAGCAGTAGCTCTTGCTTACGCACGGCTGGGTTTTCAGGGTCTAAACTCGCCGAAGCTAAATAGATTTTATCCAGCACATTGGTTAACCTAAGCCTGGCTTGGTTAATCATTTGCAATTGAAATTCAAGATCAGATTTTCGCGCTACCAGCATGTACAGCCGTGCGCTACTAGCGGCAAACCCCATGGTTCGTCCCCCAAGTGTATGGTGTAAAAAAGCCTAAATCATCGTAATGCAGTGGTCACTAAGTAACAGCCACGTCCTATCTGTTACAGCACACCTAACTTCTCTCCACTAGCCTGTAGGGTAAGCCTACGGGTTAAGCGAGCGACCTATGGGGTGATGGTAACAGCCTATCCGTCACGCAAAAGCGTAAGGTGTGTGTGGAATGTATCCGTAAATCCTGTGTCCAAGAGCATAAAAACAACTCACACGGGCTTTGTGCTAGTACGCCCCCTCTCCCTTGGGGAGAGGGTTGGGGTGAGGGTCATAGCCACAGGGGGAGCTTTTCCCACAGGGGTTCTGGGGTAATGGCTGCCCAAGCTTGGGCTTGAGCAACGTCTTGCTGACATTGGTGCTTCAAAGCCTCAAGGTTGGCAAAGCGGTGTTCGGGGCGAAGGTCGGCCATCGCCCAGTAGCGCAAGGGTTGCCCTACCAGGGTACCCTGTTTCATACCCTCTGGGGCGTGCAGTAAATGCACCTCCGCCAAGGGGGAGGGGCTTGGGTTGGCTAGCGTGGGTTTAACGCCCCAGTTGCACAAAGCTGGCCGCCGTAGTGGCACTCGCTCGTGGGGGAGGCTCACCTCTGCCCAGCCCAACGTCACCCCATAAGGCGGCATGAGTTTATCAGCAGCCACGGCAACATTCGCTGTGGGCAAGCCCAGCACACTGCCCGCGAGGCCTTGCCCTGCCTGTACCACGCCTTGCCAACTGTAGGGCCTGCCCAACAGTTGCGTCACCAAGGTAAACTGCTTGTTGCCCAAGGCTTGGCGCACACTCCCACTACCAATTTTAGCCCTAGGCTCGGGTAATAGAGGGCTGGTAAGCAACTGCACAGGGTGATGTTGCCAGCCAAGGCGTTGCCCTGCGGCACTTAAGGTGGCCACGTTGCCCTGTCGCTTTTGGCCATAGCCAAAGTCTTGCCCCGTCAACACGTGTCTGGCATGGAGCAACCCTGCCAAGGTGTCCGCCTCAAACTGCTGAGCCGTTTGCGTCGCCAGCGTGGCGTTAAAGGGGGGCATCCAGCAAAAGCCGAGGCCTAGGTGGGCTAGCCACGCCTGTTTTTCGGGCGGAGGGGTAAGCAGGTGCAGGTAAGGCGAGCTGGGCGAGGGGTCAAAAAAAGCTTTGGGGTGAGTGGCAAAGGTCACCACGCCCACGTGGGGGATAGCTTCAGTGGGCAAGGCTGGTTGGGCTAAAGCCAAGGCTTGTTTTAGCACGGCTTGGTGGCCAAGGTGCAGGCCATCAAACATGCCTAAGGCTAGCACACTGCCCTGTTGTGCTAAGGCTTGGGGCGATGCTTGAGGCTGAAACCAAGTGAGGTGAGACGATGACACGGTAAAAATCCTAAAATAAAAAGCCTAGCACAACGGCTAGGCTTCCCCAATAGGAAGGTTTCTTCCCCATTAAAAAGTGAGTTACCTAGCGACACGCTTCTAATGGCTGCCAACAAGGTGTTAAGTTAAAAAGACGCTAATGCAGAGAGGGGCAAAGCTGAAACGCTTACCCAGTACGCTTACTATACGGTAGCTTTGCCCACCGTGCAAACCAAAAGGATAGTGTTACCATGACGCTAGCAACCTCTCCTCTCAACCCGAAAGATTCAGAATACTACCTCTCAAGCAAAGTGCTAAACATTATGGGGTCAGTGTTTTGTATCGGATGGTCGTGTCTATGCTTAATGGTGTTACATGGCTGGTATCGGGTCTCGGTCTGACACCAGCCCTATAACCCAAGCACAGGGCAAAACAACGGAGCGAACTCCAACTATAACCAAGCTTTTAGTCTGTTTTAGCTGATGCGAGGGGTGGTCTCCCCTCGCGCTCCCCCACAGAGGGGGCTTTGCCCCCTACTGCTTACCCCCAATAGCGAAGCTCGCTCCTACCGCTCGGCACTCAGACTCGCCTGCGGCGAGCTTCGTTTTTGCCGAGCTGGTTTTTTGAGGGAACTTGGGAGAATGGTCTGTTTTCTTTTAAAATAACTCAGTCAGGGCGTAGAATTTGTGTAACCCGATAACGTAACCCAAGGACACGCCAAACTGAAGGAGACTGTGTGGCGGGATTCACAAGGGGTGCAACCCCTTGTGTGGTGGGGTTGTTAGGGGGCTTCCACAAGCCCCCTAACTCGGCTGTCGGGCCGAGACCCGACAACCAGCCAACTAACACTCAAACCAGCCCTCGCATCAGCCAAAACAGACCAAAACATGACCCTCACCCCAACCCTCTCCCAGAGGGAGAGGGAGTTTTGGTCAAAATTGACCCCAAAAACCCCAAAATCGTAAATTTCCTTCGCTATGCTTTTAAAAGTAATAGCGTTATA
>JBIKUS010000021.1:0-21810 GCA_044347425.1 Vampirovibrionales bacterium
CCGCCACACAGTCTCCCTTATTTTGGCTTACCCTTGGGTTTACGTTATCGGGTTACACAAATTCCACGCCCTGACTGAGTTGTTTTAAAAGAAAACAAACCATTCCCCCAAGTCCCCTCCAAAAACCAGCTCGGCAAAAACGAAGCTCGCCGTAGGCGAGTCTGAGTGCCGAGCGGCAGGGGCGGGCTTCGCTATTGGGGGTAAGCAGTAGGGGGCGAAAGCCCCCTCTGTGGGGGAGTGCGAGGGGAGACCACCCCTCGCATCAGCCAAAACAAACAAAAACCAAGGCAGGCTAAGCAAAGTAGCTTAGTTAAACGCTTTCATCAACTCGTCTAACTTAACCTGTACGGCACTATGGTGTTGAACCAGCCAGTGTAAATCTTCATCCGCTTCTAAACTAAAAAACGATTGCACACTGGGCGACAAGGCCGCAACACTAAAGGTGGGAGGCATAGAGAAGTTGGGTTTCCCATCCTTGCCCGTGGTAGCATCCACCCATTGCACGCCCAACTCGTTAGCTAAGGCGATAAGGTAAACCAAAGGCTGTTTGGCTTCGGGGGCTTTGTCGGGGCTGTGGTGGTAGCCAATGACACTGGCCAACCCGTCGGGCAGCTTCCACTTATCGGCAAGGTGCAGGCCAATATCGGTGTGAGACAAGCCCAGCATCAGTTGCTCTCTCAGCCAAAAGCCATGGCCATGGATGGGTTGCTTCAGTTTGCTCGTTTCTCGAAGGACGGCCATGTATTCGGCGGCAAAGTGTTGCGCCAAGACGAGTTTGCCCACATCGTGCAGCATCCCCGCACTAAAGGCTTCATCTTTCACGTCCATTTTATAGGCATCGCCCACATACGTGGCAATCATGGCCGTTAGCATGGAATGGAGCCAAAACGATTTGCTATCAAACCCCAAAGCTTTGGCTTCGCCTTTAAGCAGTTTGAAAATGCTGGCACTCAGAACCAAGCCACGTACCGTGTTAAAGCCCAGTATCATAATGGCGTGCTGGATGGAGGAGACTTCGCGTTGAAAGCCATAGGCGGCGGAGTTCACCATGCGTAAGACTCGAGACGACAGGCCAGGGTCACAGGCGACGAGTTTGGCAATGTCGCTGGCGGGGGTGTTGGCTCTGCCCAGCAGTAGGATGATTTGGTTAACGACTTCGGGCAGGGCGGGTACATCGCGGATGCGTTTAAGCACCAAGGCTTGCGAGGCACTTAAGGCGGGTAAGCCTGCACCAGCCACGGGCGAGCCAGCAACAGGTGCCGAAGGCGTGAGTGAAGGTGGCTGAAGTGATGACATGACAAACAACCTATGACGACAGCAGGTAGTGGCCACCCGTTAGAGCAAAACCCAAGTTAGCCCAACCCTAAAGGAGCTTCTAACCCTAGTGTAGCCGACAAACGACCCAAAGTGATAGGTTTTAGCAGCAGCTTCGCCTGATTGAGGGAGTGCCACAAGGGCTTGCGCTGTTGGGGCATTAAAAAGCTGGCTTTGGTTTGCGCCAACAGGGCTTGCACCTGAGCGTGCTGGCTAACGGACACCAACAGCACCACGTTGGCTGGGGCGTGTTTGCCTAAGCTGTTGAGCAAGGTGTTGATGAAGGCAAGGGTGGTTTCAAGCTCTGTGGAGGAGTCGTTGTGGGGGAGGCCGACCAGTAAATGGGTGGGCTGGTAGGTGGTGATGGCGGCTTTTAGATAAGTTTTAGCAGGCACCGTATACAAGTTATTAAGGGGGATGCCTTCAAGCTGCCGAATGGCTGTGGTGAGGCGTTGGCAACTACGGCGATCGGCTTCGCACAGCAAGAGCTTGGGCGGAGGTGGTGCTTGTAGGGCGGGCTGTTGCACGCTAGGCACACCAAAGGTTTGGGGTAGCTGTACGTGCTGCTTAGGCGAGGTGGGTGGGGCAAGCGTGGGTTGCTGGCTGAGGGCTTCTTGCGCCTGCTGGCTGACACCAAACTTGGTGAGTTTTGCCAGTGTGCCAGCATCCACTTGTTGGCCTTGGCGTAGCAGGAGTACTTGGCCCGTCTTGTCATAAATATCACAGGGGCTAAGCAGGCGTTGGGGTGGAGTGGCAGTGGCGGGTAGGGTAACGCTGGCGTAAGGCAAAGCAGGTTGAGCGTTCATGGTGGTGGTGGCCTCTTTCCGTGGGCGGTGGGGGTTGCAAGTCGTCTTGGCTCTCTGGCTAAGGTATCGGCGGGGAGGGGTGGGGGCTTGTGTGGCCTCCACCTAATGGGGGAGGTGGTGAGATGGCCTGAACTCAACCTATAAGTGGCTTGCCGAGAGGGTGTGTTGCTCTTACACTACGTTTGCAACTTATTTTGGCGTACTTGCCCAACCAGTGTACCCAACCCAAGCCTACACCAGAGGCTGTCCAAGGAGTCTCTCTCGCTGTGAAACTACTCAACTTACTGCCTAACGACAAGGTGTTTCATACCCACTTGCTGGGGCTAACCCACCATGCCGAAACGGCCAGCCATGCCCTGCATCACTTGGTAGAAGCCCTGCTGACCCACGACACCGCCTTATTGCACCAATGCGAAGCCGAAATTACCAAGGCCAAGCAAGAAGCTAAAAAAGTGTACTACACCATTAACGAAGAAGTGTGCCGTACCTTTATCACCCCATTTGACCGTGAGGATATTCAGGAGCTGGCGACCTGTATTTACCTCATACCCAAATCAGTGGATAAAATTGCCAACCGCCTACACAGGCATGAGCTTAATTGCTATAACGACGATTTTAAACGCTTTACCACGCTCATTACTCGGCAGTCGGCGGCGTTGAGAGATTTAATGCACGGGCTAACCAAGGGGATGCAACCCACGGTTATCCACGAAAAAGCGGGCATTTTGTACGAGCTTGAAGACCAAGGCGACGAGACGCTAGGCTCGTTGTTGTTTGACGTGATGCGTAGCCAGTTAGACGTGCGAGAGCTGCTGATGCGTAAAGACTTGTACGACATGCTAGAGGCCGTAACTGATTATTACCGAGACGCTGCTGCTGTGGGCTTACGTATTGTATTAAAGCATAGCTAACCCCTAAGGTTTTATTCCGCAATGGATACTGGCTTACTTTTTCTCATTTTGATTATCGCCCTGGCCTTGGTGTTTGATTATATTAACGGCTTTCACGATGCGGCCAACGCCATTGCTACGGTGGTGTCCACTCGGGTGCTGTCGCCACGGGTGGCGGTGCTGTATGGGGCAGTGCTTAACTTTATTGGTGCGCTGATGGGTACCGAGGTAGCTGCCACCGTGGGTAAAGGTATTGTTAGCCAAGGGGTAGTGACCCTAGAGACGGTATTTTGTGCCTTGCTGGCTGCTATTACCTGGAACTTGATTACCTGGTACAAGGGGTTGCCTTCCAGTAGTTCGCACGCCTTGATAGGCTCGTTGGTGGGGGCGGCTATTGCAGCGGCCTTACTGAACAACGTAACGTGGGCGCAAGTAATGAGTACCGAAGGTAACGTGGTTAACTGGGGAGGCTTTGTCGGTAAAATTGTTTTGCCTATGTTTACCTCGCCCATTGTGGGTGTGATTGTAGGCTATGTGCTAATGGGGCTGCTCACGTGGTTGGTGTATCGCCTAACGGTTAACCGCATTAACTTTATTTTTGGCAAATTGCAAATTGTGTCGGCGGGGATGATGGCCTTAAGCCACGGCCATAACGATGCTCAAAAATCCATGGGGATTATTGCCCTTGCGCTGGCCACGTTCTTCCCCGATAAGGGGTTTAGTGTGGATTTATGGGTGATTGTGGCCTGTGCTACCGCCATTGCCTTGGGTACGTTGAGCGGCGGCTGGAAGATTATCCGCACGTTGGGCAGCAAGATGATTAAACTGCAACCCATCCATGGGTTTGCCGCCGAGACGACCTCGTTTGGGATTATTATGGCCGCCAGCGATATGGGTATCCCCCTAAGTACCACGCACGTGATTAGTAGTGCCATTATGGGCGTAGGGGCAAGCAAACGCCTCAGTGCCGTTAAGTGGGGCGTGGTAGGCTCTATTTTGTGGGCGTGGGTGCTGACGATACCCGTGACCGTGGTGCTGGCTATGGCCATAACGTGGGTGTTTCATGCGCTGCAAGGGCTGCTAAGGGGTTGGCTGGCCTAACACAATAGTTTAATGCTACTGGCTTTTTGGTTTGAGGAAATGTAAATGACAAAACAGTATTATCAGCATCGTTTTTGGCAAACATCAGTGATGGTGTTGCTGTTGGCGTTGTTAATGACACGACCCCTTGCCCCCTTGGCTCACGCCGCTGAAGGTGAGGACTTTTGGACCAAGAAAAACGAGGACAACCTAGAGTTACGAGTTGCTGACATAGGGCAACGCTTACTAGAGCGCAATGCCTTAGATCAATTGATGTCTTTTCATATCTCTTACAGGAGCCTCGGCGAAAAATCAAACGTCAACGCTTCTGCCTCCCCTGATTATGGCGATATTTTTGTGGAATCAGGTTTGTTACGCCTTGTACGGAGTGATGACGAGCTAGCGGGCATACTTGCCCATGAGATGGGGCATGTGCTGCATAAAGATGCTCGTAGACAACGTATAAAATACGGTATGATGGCAGTACCCGCCGTGGCCGTACTCGTCGTAGCCTCTGCAGCAACTGGGGGTTCTGTCCTACCACTCGCTAAGGTAACTAAGGTGGGTATGCAGGCTGCAGCACGTAAGTTTAGCCGTAGCCAAGAAACCCAAGCCGACCTTGAAGGCCTCATGTTAATGGCCAAAGCGGGCTATAACCCCGATGCGCTCCCCGTAATTATGAAGCGTATTTTAAGCGATGGTAGTGCTATTAACCTGTGGCGTAGCCACCCCAAGGGGACTGAACGCCTAGCAGATGTGATGACTGCCCTGCCCGAAGCCCGTAAGCTGTATGCCCAAGCCATAGCCCAAAAGCCTGCCGTGGTGGTGGCCAAAGCCCCGCTGGCCAAACCAAGCACGGTAGCCGTTACGCCAAAAGTGCCTCGTGCCAGCACAAACGATGACCAAGACATTATTGAGGCCTACCAAATTGAGACGGAAGGCATGCCCACCGAGTAAAGCCTAGCGGTAGGCTTGGGGGTATGTTTGCGTTAAGCTAACTTGCATTATTTTCTACTCCACGCTCCCCCTAGGATACTTTGGTTTATGGCACCGTCACCTCGCCCCACACGTCAATCACGATCATCGCAAGCTAAAGGCAAGCACACCAGTGGCCTACGCCGTAAACTCACCCCCACCATCTCGCCACAGCTCGAGGCCTCGTTGCCCAAAGTGGCCATTGTCGGCAGACCCAACGTGGGTAAATCCACCTTTATTAACCGCTTGTGTGGCCAACGTCTTGCCATTGTAGATGACCAACCTGGCGTGACGCGTGACCGCTGCTATTACACCACGTTTTGGCGCAACCAACCCATCCGCCTAGTAGATACGGGCGGAGTACACTGGGAGCCAAGCGACCCTTTTGCCCAACTCATCAACGAGCAAGTACAAGCCACCTTACACGAGGCAGATATTGTGCTGTTGTTGGTAGATGCCCAAACTGGCCTAACCGACCTTGACGAGCAAGTGGCCAAATGGGTACGCAAGGCCAACAAGCCCACCCTTGTGGTAGTGAATAAGGTAGATACCATGGCTGATGCTGTAGCCACCAGCGAATTTTACGCCCTAGGTATGGGCGAACCCAAACCCGTGAGTGCCTTACACGGTAGTGCCAGCGTGGGCGACGTGTTAGACGAAGTACTCACCTTGCTGCACGGCGGGTTTGATACCCGTACGCCCAAAAAGCGGTTTAAAACCACGGGTGTGGTCAGTTCTCGGGCGATGGCACGCCGAGGCGATGCCGATGGTGACGACGATTTGCCCGAACTACCCGCTGCCCCTGCCGACCCCATGGCCGCCTTGGGCGGGCGACCCTTGCACTTAGCCCTCGTGGGCAGGCCTAATGTGGGTAAATCCTCACTACTTAACGCTTTACTGGGCGAAGAGCGGAGCTTGGTCAGCCCCTTAGCTGGCACCACACGAGATGCGATTGATGGCCTGCTAGAGCATAACGGCCAAGGCTACCGCATGTTGGATACGGCAGGTATCCGCCGTAAAAGCAAGGTGGATTTTGGCGTAGAGTTGTTCTCGGTGGATAGGGCTGTGCGTACCTTGCGTAAAGCCGATGTCTCCATCCTACTGTTGGATGCCGAGGAAGGGATTACGGAGCAAGACAAGCGGATTGCTCAAAAAGTGCTAGAGGCAGGTAAAGCCCTTGTGGTGGCCATTAACAAATGGGATGCCATTGAGGATAAGGACACCTCCTCAACGGTGCGGTACCAAAAAAAGCTGTTGGCCGATGTGCCTAGCCTCAACTTTGCCAGTATGGTGTTTATTAGTGCCAAAACTGGCCAGCGTATTACCAAACTGCTTGATAAAGCCAAGGATGCTTACATTAACAGCCAACGCCGTATTGGTACACACACCCTTAACCAACTCTTAGCCGAGGCTACCAGCCAGCACCCCATCCCCTTAATGCGAAGCAGGCAAGCACGGTTGTTGTATGCCACGCAAGTGAAGGCGGGGCCTCCCACGTTTGTGTTGTTTGTTAACAACAAAGCCTTATTGCGTGAAGCTTACATGCGCTACCTAGAGCGGTTTTTACGTGAGCGTGTTGAGCTAACGGGGACACCTGTTAAGTTTGTATTGCGTAACCGTGCCGAAACCAAGACCCCTTCAAAACGCCAAACCCCTCGCACACGAAGCAAGGGGCGGCAAACAGAAGGTGTGAAAAGCTAGCTTAAAAAGCTCGTGGTGCTTGGCCTTGCCCTTGGCTAAGAGCTAACATGAGGACAAACAGTAACAAAGCTGCTTGTGGCTGTTGTTGGTTAGGTGGTGGTGTAACCGTGGGGGGTAACACAGCCCCAGTTGGCCGTTGATCTAATAAGCTTCGCAACAGTTGCAACAGCATATTTATTGGGGGCTGCCCAATTGGTGGTTGTCCTCCTGGAGGCGTGGTTACAGGTGGTTCGGGTATGGCGGTGCCGTTACGTAGGTCGGTCAGTTCTTGCAGAGTGACGTTGGTGGTGTCGCCATCAATGCGTCCAACGCCCTGTAGCTCGTTGAGTTGAATGCTGGCATCAGCAGGTTTAAAGTCGGCGGTGATGATACCCCCACCACGGCTACCTGCTATGGTACGGAAGTTTTGCTGTAGCAAGTTGATGTAGTCTTGCGTGATGTTGAGATCGGTAAGGGCGGGGTTGGCATTAAGCCCCATGCTTAGGTTAACCTTAGCGTAGGCAAGCTCTTGGTGGGTGATGTTGCCGTCGCTGTTGAGGTCAAGGGCGGCCATCAGGGCTTCGGGGCTGGGTTGGTTGGCACCTTCGGTGGGGGTGGCAGGGGGGCTGGGTATGGGGTAGCCCGCCTTTAAAAAGGCCATGTCTCGTTGGCTTAAAGCGGCACTGTCACCATCCACACGTGCTAACGAGGCAAACTCGTCCACTTGGATGCTTTGGTCGGCTTCGGTAAAGTCCATGGTGCGTGGGTCGTTGTCGCCTAAGCCACGGTTGTTAGCCAAGCGTTGAAAGTGTTTATCCACATCATTGTAAAACTGTAGCTGGCCTAAGAGGGCTTTACCTTCTGGCGATTGCAAGTCAGTAGTTTTGAGGGTTTCGCCGAGGGCGGTGTAGCGGGCTTGTAGTTCTTCTCGGGTCACGTTACCGTCGTTGTTGGCATCAAGGTCGTCCATAACCGCTTCAGCGGTGCTGGTATAGGCCTTAGGCTGAAACAGGGGCGAGTACTGTAACTGCTGGGGGTTACTGATAAAATAGGTGGCTGTGTTGATGCGGGCATTGATAGCTTGCGCTGTTGCTGATTGAGGCTGAACGCTCGTCAATTGCTGTTGCAATGTGGCTTTAGTCGTTTCGAGGTTTTGAACAACAAGGGCTTGAACGGTGGGCAATTGTGGGGGCATGGAGGACATGGTGGCGGCATCCTTTAGCGGTGTGTGTGTGTTTAAAAAGCAAAGTAGAGAATAGGGTGGGATAAGTATTGGTTACTTAATATAAAACAAATATATGCAATAGATTGCTTTTAATCCCACAAGCGTTACAAAACTTAAGTTAAACAAGTGATATGTGATTATATTAAATGTGGTGTAACCCGCTAACTTTTATTACAGGCGTAACCTACATACCAGTGGCATCAGCGGTGTGTTTCGGGTTTTATAGCTTAGTAGGGGCGTACTGGCTTGCTCCCGTTTGGTTAAGCAGAAAGGGCTTCGGCACATGTTGGGTTCGTTATTTGGCGCATGGTACACAGGCTTTTTGGGTATCGGGGCGATTTTGGCCGTGGCCTTTCTGCTATCGCACCACAAAGGGCGCATAGATTGGGCCTTAGTGCTACGTGGCCTTGCCCTGCAAGTGATGCTGGGTATTTTGCTGTTACAAGTGCCTTTTTGCCAACAAGTAGTAGAAAACGCTGGCCAAGCCATTAACAGCCTACTGGCCTTTGCCGACCAAGGGGCGGGTTTTGTGTTTGGCGGCCTGGTTACCAAGCCCCAAGCCCTAGAACAATTGTTTGGCCCAGGTGGAGCCTTTATTTTTGCCCTCAAGCTGATTTCTTCCATTATTTTTGTGTCCACGTTAGTGTCGTTGGCGTACCATGTGGGTTTGTTGCAAGGTGTGGTGCGGGTATTGGGTTGGGTGGTGGCCAAGCTACTGGGTGCCAGCGGTGCCGAAGCCTTAGCCAACACCGCCAGCGTATTTGTTGGCCAAGTGGAAGCGCAACTGCTGGTTAAGCCTTACCTAGGCAAGGCCACCCAATCAGAATTGTTGACCATGATGAGTGGGAGCATGGCCTGTATTGCGGGAGGCGTGTTGGCCATTTACATTGGCATGGGCATACCTGCCGCTTACCTGCTAACCGCCAGCGTGATGGCCATACCTGGGGCGATGGTGATTGCCAAGTTGATTTTGCCAGAAACGCAAACACCGCTGACCCGTGGGAGTGTGCAACTGCATGTGGAGCAACGCTCTGTTAATTTGATTGATGCCGCCTCGCGCGGGGCGATGGAAGGCTGGCAGATTGGCATTAGCGTGATTGTGATGCTGATTGCCTTTGTCTCGTTGGTGGGCTTGGCCGATGCTGGCTTGGGCGTACTGGGGAGAGGACTCATTAGCTTAGGCGCGCCCGCCATGGTGGGTAGCCTCTCGTTGGCCTCATTGTCGTTGGCGAGCGTGTTGGGCGGAGTATTTGCGTGGGTGGCCATGCTGTTGGGCGTTGCCCCTGCCGAAGCCCCCGTGGTGGGTGGCTTGATGGGCAGTAAGCTCATTTTAAACGAGTTTGTGGCCTATACCCAGTTGTTGCCGCTGATGCAAGCTGGCGGAGGCCTGTCGCCCAAGGCGGTGGCCGTGGCCACGTTTGCCTTGTGTGGTTTTGCTAACTTAGCCTCTGTGGCTATACAGGTGGGCGGTATTGGAGCGATGGTACCCGAGCGCAAGGCCGATTTGGCCAAGTTGGGCGGTTGGGCCTTGCTGTGTGGCACGTTGGCCTCGTACTTGTCGGCAGCGTGGGCAGGCATATTGACGACGGCGCAACCGTGGATGATGAGCAACGCCCCTTGGCTACCCGCCGCAAGTTTGATTATGTTGGCAGTGTTTATTGTGCTGGTGAGTTTAATTAAAGCCGTGGCCGACAAGTTGGCTTCGCCAGAGTTTAACGCCCTACCTGTAACGCCCGAGCTGCAAAGCGACGACGACACCCCCTATTATGGCGAGTTGCCCCCCGCTAAGGGTGACGGTGCTGGTAATGAGGTGGTACGTCAATTGCCCCCTGCCCCCACGCCGCAACTTACGCCTAGCGTGATGTTACCCCCACGGACGCAACCTATTGGGTGGCAACCGCCAACCTCGTTATAAAATGAGTTGAGTTACCCCTTTGCTTGCGCTAAAGTAAAGGTCTCACTGTAAATCCCCCTTTGTACGGAAGAGGTCCGGGTGGTGAGGGAGCCGTCTCGAAAGCGGTTGCCCCTTGCGGGGTTGCAGGTTCGACTCCTGTCTCTTCCGTATTTTATATCTAAACTATATCTAAATACGTAAAATTGATCAAAATTGGGTCAAAAAACTTCAAAATCGTAAATTTCCTTCGCTATGCTTTGTGAAGTAAGCATGTTATACTGAGTTTATCAGTTGAATCGCAAGCCTCCTGCACTGCGAGAGATAGAGCCGCTATACGGAACGTAACCCAGCCCTTGAGACAGGGGTTTGTTGGTTTGGCTGATGCTTTTTTACTACCTTTTTATACTTATGTTGGGATGTTGTTGGCCGAACCCACCGCATCCACTCGTAGTTAATTAAAACCAATACTTTACTCACCCCCTCACACACAGGGAGCTTTGCCCATGCCACCATCGGCCTCATCAGCGTTGCCGTTTGGCCTTAGCCAACAGCAGCACCAACACCTTGCTCAACACTTACCCGTCACCTTTAAACGCTGGAAGCAACAACGTAGCGGCCTTGAAACCCTATGGGGCGACTGCTGGGATGCCTACAACAGCAAAGCCCAAGATGCGACCCAACTGCCCAAGGGGATGCCCCTAGGCGAAGCCGCCATGATTAGCCGCCCCGTGATTTACGAGGCGGTGGAGACGATACACACCAACTTAATGAGTGCGCTCTTCCCCATTGGCAGCCAGTTTTTTAGCGTGCTGGCCGATGACCCCCAGCATCAGCCACAAGCCACACAACTGGAGAAACACTTGGCCAACCAACTGGCCGAAGCGGGCTTTGAACAAGCCTTTGCCCTCTTTATTAAGCAGGCCATTGTCACGGGGAGCAGCATTGCATGTGTGCCGTGGCGCACTATCACCAAGCCGTGCCAGCAGGCCGTGCCTACCAAGGTGTTGGGGCATACCGTGGGGCATCAGTGGCAAAGTTCGCATAAAACCCTGTACGACGGCCCCGCCTTTGACGTGCTGAACCTGAGCGATGTGGTGCTTGACCCGCAAGCCTCTCACTTTGACGATGCCTTGCTGATACGCAAGCTGACCCGCACGCTTGGGCAGTTAGAGGCTGCTGGGTGCTATGCCAACCTTGAACAGGTAAGGCAACACCTTGGCCACGGTCAATTCACCAAAAGCCTGCAACCTGCTACGCTCACCTTGTACGAGGCGTGGGGCGACCTTGAAGTGGACGGGACGCTCTACCCCAACCATGTGGCCGTAGTGGCCGAAACGGGGCATGTCATTCGCTTCGAGGCAAACTCCTTTGCTCATGGCTGCAAGCCCTTTGTGTTTACCAGTTTTATCCCCGTGCCTAACCAGTTGTACGGCCTTGGGGCGGTGGAAAAATGCCTTGGCTTACACCACGCTATTAACACGCTCACCAACCAAAAGCTGGATGTGATTGCGCTATCCATCAACAACCCGTTTACCTATTTGGTGAATGATGATGTGTTTGACCCCGACACCTTGGTGACGCACCCAGGGGCGATGATACCTGTTAAAAGCCACGACACGCTGAAGCCTATCCAGTACCTGAACAACTACACGGTGGCCTTTAACGAAATTGCCGACCTAAAAGCCGAAATTCAAGAGGCGACAGGGGCGTTTAAATACTTTACAGGGGCATCCACAGGCAATGCGTTGGCTGGCCGATCCGCTACCGAAGTATCGGCCTTGGTGGAGGGGGGCGCACGCAAGTATAACCACCTGCTTAGCCATATTGAGCGCAGTAGCCTTGAACCCTTTTTGCGCCAAGCCTTTGACCTGTGGCGACAATTTGGGCAAGCCCCCGCTGGTTGTGATAAGGCCATGAGTGCGGGCGAGGTGGCCAAGCTAAAGACGCTGGCCTGCCGCTTTAAAGTGGCGGGGGCTAAAACCGCCGCTTTGCATCAGCAACAGTTGGCCGCCATGCTGCAATTTTTCTCGTTGGTGAGCAACTCGCCCGAGGTGAAGGCTCAGGTGGATGTGGTTGCCTTGGCCAAGCGCATTTATCGCACCCTAGGCTTTGCCGACGAGGAGGAGGTATTTTCGCCCAAGAACTAAGTATGACCCTCACCTAACCGAAAAGGAGTGAACCCCATGACACCACCCGACACACCAACACCCTCCACCCCACAAATCAAGCCAACACCCACAAGCACACCCCAAGCCTCTGAACTCAAACGCCTGATGGCACTGACCCCAGAAGAAGCGGGTAAAGAGCTGATGGCTGACCCCATTGGCATGATGACCACCCTCATCAGCGAATTGGCCAATGATCACCTGATGCTACTGGCGCAACAGTTAGAGCTACAGGCTGCCCTTGAAGTGGCTCGCCGAAGCCAACCCGACTTTGCCCAATTTGAGCCAATGATTCTGCAAGAGCTGAGTGCGCTTATCGCCAATGACGAGGACGGCGTGCTTGACCCTTGGCCTAGTTTGATTGAGCGTGCCACGGCCAAGTTTGCCAGCAAGCTTGAAGGCGTGCTGAAGCAACACCCCGAACTGGCTCAAGCGGGGGCGGACAAGCGTCCGCACATGGAAGGGGCGGAGGCAAAGCCCAACGGCACAGGTAAGCAACGCTACAGCCGCCAAGCCATTGAGAGCATGAGTTTAGAAGAGTTTTTAAACAACGAGGAGGCCATTAACAACGCTCTACGACACAACCGCATTTTGTAGATTCCTGACCCTCACAATGAGGGTGTTACTTCCCCAAGCCAAGCACGAAAGGTCCTATCCCTATGATGGCTGTAGATAACTTTATCCCCGAAATTTGGAGCAAGAAATTGCTCAAAGTGTTTGACAAAAAGGTCGTAATGGCCAAGCTCGTCAACACCGACTTTGAAGGTGAGATACGCAACGCTGGCGACACCGTTAAAGTACGCACCTTTGGCAACATTACCGTTAACGATTACACCCGAGACATGACGCTCAACTTTGACACGTTGACCGACCCCATCCAAACCATGAGCATTGATCAGCAAAAATACTTTGCTTTTAAAGTGGATGATTTGGACAAGGCGCAAGCCGATGTGGACATTTTAGAAGGCTACACCGAGCGAGCCGCTATGGCGATTCGGGATGTGGTGGATTCGGCCTTGCTAGCCCACTACGCCCAAGCCGATGCGGGCAACGTGATTGGTACCAACGTCGCCCCTATTACCCTCACCAAAGACAACATTTATGGCTACATTACCCAACTGGGCGAAAAGCTGGATTTGTGCAACATACCTGATGAAGGGCGCCACTTGGTGATACCCCCCAAGGTAAAAACCCTGTTGCTACAAAGCCCCGAGTTTACGCGTGCTACCAGCCTTGGCGATACCGTGATTCAAAACGGCTACATTGGCAACGTGGCTGGCTTTGGGGTGCATTGCACCACCAACATGCCTGTGGTGAGTAGTGTGTACAACGTGATGGCCTTCCATGGTGATTTTATTAGCTATGCCAGCCAAGTCAACAAGGTGGAGCGGGTACGCCCCTACAACTTGTTTGCCGATGCCGTGAAGGGCTTGTACTTGTACGGTAGCAAGGTGTTTTACCCCAAAGCTGGGGCTGTGCTAAAAGTCGCTGCCAGCTAATAAGCCCCCTCTCCCACTGGGAGAGGGTTAGGGTGAGGGTCACCTCCCCCCTAACATTGGGATAGGGGCTTGCTGAACTATGCGTAGTTATAAGGCACAGCGTACGGAGCCACGCTGCACGCCCCTGTCATCACTCACACCTGCACGGTTGCACCCCTTTGGGCTAGGCCGACCCCTCTCCCCCTAGGGGGCAACCGTGCGGCTCCCTTTTTTTCTCTTACCCTCTCTCCCAAATGTAAAAAGTGCGAGAGGAAGCTAGAAACAACAGGATTCTTTTTATGGCCACACTACTCACCTTGCTTAACCGTGTGCTAACCCGCACGGGGCAAAGCACCGTTACCACCCTTGCTGCCCTTGGCAGCCCCGCCACCCAAGCCCTTGAAGCCCTTAATGACACCTACGCCGAACTGCTCCAAACCCTGCCCATCCACAGCTTGGTGCGCCAAGGGAGTGTGGGCTTGGTGGCCAACATTGGCGGCTACGACCTTGCCCCCACCGTGCGGTTGGAGGCGTTACTGCCTGACTCGCTAAGGTTGGCGGGCGAAACGGCTCCGTTGACCGAACTCCCCCTTGCCGACACCACGGCGTATGACACCGCCACCACGGGCAAGCCCACGCACTTCTGGAAGATTAACGGCCAGTTGCGCGTGTGGCCTACGCCCGATGCCAGTTACACCCTCAACTACCTGCACACGCTTCGGCCTATCCCCCTTGGCAGTACGCCCCCCGTGGCGGGCGATGACTCGCTAGAAGTACCCTTTGCGCCTGACTGGGAGCGGGTGCTTTTGCTTGGGGCGCAAGCCTTGCTAGAGCGGTTTTTGGGCGATGGCCAAGTGAATAACACCTTTGCGCTGTACCAAAACGCCGTGGGGCAGTTAAAGGCACGGGCTAAACATAAGCACAGGGTGGCCATGCGATCGGCCTACCGAAGCCCACGGCAACCCCAACGGTAATTCACACCCTACCCAGTAAGGATAGACTTATGCCTCCACCTAACACCACCACCCACAGCTTTTTTGATAACCGAGGCGGGATGAACCAAGACCGTAACACCTTGGCCACACCCGCCTCTTACGCCCAACGGATTGAAAACATGCACCTGTCGCCCGCTGGCCGATGGGCTACCGCCGATGTGGGCTACCGAACCCTCAACCCCAGCGCACCGCTCAACGCTGGCGCACGTATCAACGCTTTGCATCGCTTTACCAACGTGTTTGGGGTGGAACAAACCCTTGTGCATGTGGGCAACCAGTGCCGATTGTTTGACTTAACCACGGGGACACCCTCGGCGACACTCTCGAGTAGTTTTGCCGCTACCCAACGCACAAGGGGCGTGGCCTTTATGGGCGACTATCACCTTGTGGGGGCGGGCATGGCTCCGCAACGCTATACCAGTGCTGGCACGCTGGTAGCCAATGCGGGCTGGCCGCCCACCATAGCGGGCGTGACCCCAGGGCAGCCCAGCGTGTGCGCCCTGTTTGCTAACCGTTTGGTATTAGCGGGCGATGCTAACAACCCCTCGCTGCTTTACCTGAGTGCGCTGGAGAATGCCCAAAACTTTACCCCCACCACGGGGGCAACCAGTGCGGGCGGCCTGCAAGTACAACCAGGTGATGGCGACCGTATTACTGCCTTGCAACCCTTGTTCATCCCCGAATTGAACGAGCAAGTGCTGATTGTGTTTAAGCAACGTAGCTTGTTTATGCTGACGGGCTTTGACGCTGACACCTTCGCCTTGCAAAAACTGGCCGACGACCTTGGTGCCGTCAACCAAGAGTGTGTGGTGTCGTTGGGCAATGATGTTTGGTTTCTCACCCCAAGCGGGCAACTGATGAAGCTGAGCAGTGCCTTTGCCTCGCAGGGGAAGTTACAGCTCAGTTCACTCTCGGCCAATGTGGCGCAAGAGCTGGCCAGTGTGAACCGTTTGGCGTTGGCTACGGCGGGCTTTGCCACGCACCTGCCCCAACGCACGGAGGTGTGGTGGTGGCTGCCCATTGGCACAAGTACTGTGGCCAACCACGTGCTGGTGCTTAACTACGGCCAAGGGCAACCCGTGTGGAGCGTACGGACAGGACTCACCGCTACCTGTGGCCTGCACTTACCCCTTGCCAACCAAACGTTTACAGGCGATGCCGTGGGCTTGCTTCACCAGCAACACACGGGCAATACCTACCACGGTAACCCCATTGCGTGGTTATACTGCACGCCGTTTATCAGCTTGGGCAAGCCACAACAGCGCAAACGCTTTAAGGTGATTGAACTCGTCACCCAAGACAGCACGCTTGACGGCTTGAGCCTGACCCTTAGGTGGGATTTGCAAGCCAACGGTAACAGTGTTGCTCCCCTGCAACCCCAAGCCGAAGCCAACCTGTTTTACGGCACGGCCACCTATGGCACCACCACCTTACTAGGCGTGTACGGCAGCCAAGGCACGGTCATTTTACGCTTGCACCCGCAAGGCAGCGGGCGACTGGTGCAACTGCAATGGCAAGGCACGCTCCCCCAACAACCCGCCGACCTTGAAGGCTGGCTACTGACGACCCACAACTTAAACGAGGTTTAACCCACCACCATGAGTAACTTATCTCGGTTACACACCGACAAAATACAAAACGGCAAACCCGTAGACGCCACGTTTATTAGTGCCGAACTTGACCAACTGATTAACGGCCACAACAACCAAAAAACGCAGTTAGATGGCCAAGCCACCAACCTTGAAAACATCAACAACCAACCCTTTACCTTTAACGGAGAAAAAACCTTTGCCAACGGCATCAAAACGGATACCGTGGCCGAACGTACCGCCAACGCTGGCATCACCCTTGATGGCGTATTGTTAAAAGATGGACTCGTGCTGCCCAGTGTGGCCACGGCGCCCGCCTCGCCCACGGCAGGGAGTATGTGGTACCAGCAAAACACCCAACAGCATATGTTACGTAATGGCGTGGCCAGCCGCCCTATTGCACCGCTAACACAAGGTTATATAGGTGGCCCCACACCGTTTTATGTTAACGACAACAGTGTAAGGTTTTATGCTGGCACCTGCGCGCTAGACGATACCCACACCCGCCTGATGACCCTCTCTAGCGATGTGACCCCCAGCCTATTGACCACAGGGGCAGGCGGCTTAGATACAGGGGTTGAAACGGCGGATACGTGGTACTTCCCCTGGTTGTGTGCGGGTAGCAGTGGCACCACCGTGATATGGTCTGCCAGCGAAACCACGCCTACCCTGCCCGCTGGCTTTAACACGTACAAACGCTGGTTGCCTTTTGCGGTACGTAACGATGCCAGCGGCAACTTTTTACGCTTCCAGCTAACGGGCTGGGGCAGCACTAGCCCCATGGTGTTGTATAACGATGCTGAAATGGATGCCGTTGGCTCGGTAGCTTCGGGCAGGCATGTGATTGTGTCGGGCGGTACATCTACTGCCTTTACCTACGTCACGGCCTCTACTTTGGTGCCACCTGGGGCAAAATCAGCCCTCATTAACGTCACCACACGGAGTAACTCTGTTTACCTTAGGTTCTTGGTGACGAGTGGCACAGTGGGCTTACGGATACCTGGGGTAACGGGCTTTGATGTGAGCTTCCCCCACTGGATTGGTGTCACCACCTCCTCACGTAACTTTCAATACAGGGTGGATGGTAACTCGACCCACTTGGCTGTATTGGGCTATGTGATGCAAATTGTTTAGCCTGTGACTCTTTACACCCAGAGCGCATCATCGCCTCTCCCCACGGGAGAGGCCGCTGCGGGAGCAGCGGGTGAGGGACGGCCAAAAAAAACCGAAAAATGACTGTCCCTCACCCTTCCCTCTCCCGAAGGGAGAGGGTGTGAAGCGTCAAACTCCCCCCCCCCCACTCATTTATGACCCTCACCCCAACCCTCTGCAAAGGAGAATTACCCCCATGACGACTTACCCTTGCCGTTACATTGCCCGCCTTGATACCCCCACCGTGCTTAAAGCGTGGGGCTATGTTGAAGCGGGCGGCCTTGGCACCTTTGACCCCGCCATCTACCAAGAAGTGGAAGGTGCTTTACCTCAAGGCCACAGCTTTGAGAGCGAACCCGCCACGCCGCAACAACGCCTTGGCCAACTGGGCGACTTGTTTAAAACCCTACCCTTGGCAACGCAATACAGCTTTAGGCAAACCATGGCCGAAGTGGCCACGGCTGCCCAAGGCAACAACTTAGCCCTTATGGCTTACATCGTGCAGCAAACCAGCGTCCCCACAGAGCTGGAAGCCATTAAGCAAACCATGCTGACCCTTTTATCTTAACCCTACGCTATGAACTCGCACCCCTTTCGGCAACGGGAGGGGCTTTTTTTAGGAGATACCCCCATGATGACTCCCCCGCACACCTTGGTCGCTTTGGTAGTGGCGTGGCTAACACGTAGCCAATCGCCTTATTCGCCCGAGGGCTTAACTGCACTTACACGCTTGCTTAACAGCCGAGCTGCTGATATGCTACTGGCCGCTGTGGTCATCGGTATGGTGCTGAATACCTTGGCTCCGCCGCTAAACGCCTTGCCCGATAAGTTAGACCGTGTGCTGATAAAGCTCACCAGCCTGGAGGCACACTTGGGGTCGTGTGCCTCAGTGCCAAATCGGCTCATTGTTACCCACCCCAAGCAGATGATGCCCTAGTAAGGGTTGAGAGCGTTGAGGGCTTAAAGCATGAGAGTATCACACCAACCCCCTTGGCCTTAGGGTGTGTTTGGTGTACTTTTAAGCCTAGCTAAAGCCTTGTCTCTACCCCTGTACCCACCTGTGTTAAAGCACCACGCCCTATGCACGCCACGCCAAACCCCAACGCTTACCAAGCGGGGCTACTACCCCCACTGCAAGCCCTTAGCACCGCTAATCACCAAGCTGTGCTGTTTTGCAATGATAATGAAACGGGGCTAAAAGGTTACATCGCCCTGCACAACACCGCCCTAGGCCCTGGCCTGGGTGGTTGCCGCATGATGGTCTACCCCAGCGAACAAGCCGCCTTGGCCGACGTGTTGGCACTCTCGCAGGCGATGACGTATAAAAACGCCCTTGCTGGCCTCAATTACGGCGGTGGCAAAGCCGTCATGTGGCTTACTGACCCTTCGCAAAAAACGCCTGCCATGGTGCAAGCCCTAGCCCGCTGCATTGACTTACTCAAAGGCTCATATTATACCGCTACCGATATTGGCAGCACCAGCCACGATATGAAGCTGATGCGAGACATCACCCCCTACGTCTCAGCCCTCGCCCCCGAACATGGCGGGCTGGGCGATTCGGCCACACTCACGGGCTACGGCGTTTACCGAGGCCTACAAGCCGCTGTGGCTCACCAACGGGGCGATACCAGCCTGAAGGGCTTGCGCATTGCCATACAAGGCACGGGCAAAGTGGCCTGCAACCTGATAGGCTACCTGCTTGAAGAAGGCTGCCACCTGACTGTGACGGACACGCACCAGCCCACGCTGGAGGCCGCTTTAAAACGCTTCCCCACCCTTACCGCCGTCGCCCCCGATGCTATTTGGCACGTCGAGGCTGATATCCTCTCACCCAACGCCATTGGTGGTACGCTCACCGCCGAAGTTATTGCTAGCACCAAGGCTACCATGGTGGTGGGTGGAGCCAATAACCCCCTCGCCAACGCCAGCGTGGCACAAGTGATGAAAGAGCGAGGCATCCTCTACGCCCCCGACTTTGCCGTCAACAGTGGTGGGGTTATTCAACTCTCTGCCGAGTTGGCCAAACGCAGCGTTGACGATGCCAAAGCGCATACCGCTGGTATTTTTGACACCGCCCTAGCCGTGTTTGCCCGTGCCGAACAAGACGACACCACCACGCTTCAAGCCGCTATCGCCTTAGCCACCGAACGTATTACCAAGGCAGCTCACCCCTAAGCCTTGCCTAACACAGGAGACTCGCTTACGATGACCGTGCTAACGCCGCCTTGGGTCAACCCGCCCTCCGTCACCTCGTCTAGCCCCACGCCTATGCCTGCCGACTCCTCCACCCATGACGCTTTACCCCACGGTCTGACCCCCGAAGTGGCCATGGCTATGTTGCGTACCATGCTGCTGAGCCGTTTGTATGACGAACGCGCGCTCACGTTACAACGCTCTGGGCGCATTAGCTTTTGTGTGACGAGTATTGGCGAAGAAGCTGCCGTGGTGGGTAGCGTGGCCGCACTGCAAGCCAACGATTGGCTCTTCCCCGCCTATCGGCAGCACGCCGCCGCCTTCTACCGAGGAGCCAGCCTACAAAGCATGGTTGATCAACTCTTTGGTAATGCCGACGACCCCGCTAAAGGGCGACAAATGCCCTGCCACCACTCCCATGCCGACCTGCGCTTTGTGAGTGTCTCGAGCGTGATTGGCACGCAAATTAGCCAAGCCGTAGGGGCGGGTATGGCCGAACAGCGTAAACGATCAGGTTGTCTTGCTGCCACTTACTTTGGCGATGGTGCCACCAGTGCCAACGACTTTCACGCTGGTATGAACTTGGCCGCCGTGCAGAAAGCCCCTGTCCTCTTCTTTTGTGTGAACAACCAGTTTGCCATCTCGGTGCCTGTGGCCGAACAAACTGCTTCGGCGGGGATGGCCGTAAAAGCCCAAGCCTACGGCATGAACGCCCTGCAAGTGGATGGTAACGATGCCCTTGCCGTGTGGATGGCCACGCAACAAGCGGCGCAACACGCTCGCAACGGTAACGGCCCTACCTTGGTAGAGTTGCAAACCTACCGTATTATGCCCCATTCTAGTAGCGACGACCCTACCCGCTACCGCAACGAGGCCGAAGCTCAACGCTGGCGTACGGATAACGACCCCATTCAACGCTTGCAGGCTCGTCTTATTAACGCTGGTATCACCACGCCCGAAGCCGTGGCGCAACTGAAAACCGAACTCAACGAGGCTCTGCTGGTGGCCACCAAAGCCGCCGAAGCCAAGCCCCTCCCTCCGCTAGATTCGTTGTTTGAGGATGTGTATGCCGAGTGTCCTCCCGCTTTATTGCGCCAACGTGAGGCTTTGCGCCAAGCCCTAGGTGCCGAGGCTTACGCCCAAGGTAGCACCCACGCCGAAGGAGCCTTCCCCCTATGATGACTTCCCTTGCCGAACATCAGGTAGGGGCGATTCATGAATCGCCCGATGTGACCCTCACCCCAGCCCTCTCCCAGAGGGAGAGGGAGCAAGACCCAGAGGGAGAGGGAGCAAAACCCCTTACCATGGTGCAAGCCCTTAACTTGGCTTTAGCGCACGCTATGGCTGATGATGAGCGGGTTGTTGCTTTTGGCGAGGACGTTGGCCTGAACGGTGGTGTCTTTAGAGTGACCGAAGGCTTGCAAGCCCGTTTTGGGGTGGAGCGAGTCTTTGATACCCCCCTGTGTGAGTCGGCCATTGTGGGTGCTGCCTTTGGCATGGCCGTGGCGGGGTTGCTCCCCGTCGCCGAAATTCAATTTGCCGACTACACCTATCCCGCCTTTGACCAAATCACTAACGAAGTGGCCAAACTACGCTACCGTAGCGGTGGCCAATACAGTTGCCCCATGGTGCTACGTACCCCCTACGGTGGTGGTATACGTGGCGGGCATTACCACAGCCAAAGCCCCGAAGCCTACTACACCCAAACCCCTGGTTTGGTGGTGGTCACCCCCTCCACCCCGCAAGACGCTTACGGTCTGCTACGCTCCGCCATCGCCAGCCCCGACCCCGTTATTTTTCTGGAGCCGAAACGCCTGTATCGGCAGGGTAAAGCATTGTTACCCTTGAGGAATGCTCAACAGGGGTGGGTTCCCCTCGGCGAAGTACGTCACGTGGTGCAGGGCGATGATCTCACCGTGCTGACCTACGGAGCGATGGTACCGCTGGCCGAAGAAGCCTGTCAAACGCTTACCACCGAGCTTGGGGTGAGCATCGAACTCATTGACCTTCGCACCCTCTACCCTGTGCCTGAAGAGGCGATTTTAGAGAGCGTCCGCAAGACAGGCCGAGTGCTGATTGCTTACGAAGCCCCTAAAACCTGTGGCTACGGCGCCGAGCTGGCCGCCCTTATTGCCGAGCGTGCCGTTGACGTGTTACAAGCCCCCATTGTGCGGGTGGGTGGCTTTGATACCCCTTACCCTTATGCGCTAGAGGCGGCGTATTACCCCACGGCTAACCGCTTGGCAAAGGCCATGCGCCAAGTGTTGGCCTACAGGTAGCAATCGGCGGGGTTGAGGGGAGTTTAAGGGGTAAAGTCGTTTACGCCTGCCCTTTAACATAACAGGACACACCCCATGTACCTTGGAAGCCCCGC
>JBIKUS010000022.1:0-21731 GCA_044347425.1 Vampirovibrionales bacterium
TGCCTAGCTGTGCCACGTTAACAGGCAGAGGTAAGGGCAATGGCAACACGGCTTGGACGGTGGCCTCTGGTGCAAAGGGCGATTGCGTTAGGTGAGTTTGCCATTGGTGTAAGGCTCGTTGTGTGTCCGTCAGCTGTGCCAAATTTTCGGGAGTGAGGGCTGGCGGTAGGGGGGTCTCAAGCTGAGATACCAGCAGTTGGTTAGGTAGCTTCAGGCCAAGGGCTTCAAAGGCAACTTGTTGTTGCGCTCCTTTTTGAGTGAGCAGAGGTACGATCGTGTCGTAGAGAGCGGGTAGGTCGGGATTGTCGGTGTGCTGCGTCAACCCTACGTTTTTAAAAACAACCACATTGGGAGCAAACTCGGGGTTCTGTTCCGCCACTTTAGCAGAGAGGCCGGCCAAGGCTTGTTTTAAGGCCTCGGGTGTCTTGTGTTCGGCCACATCCAGCGTGTGCAGGGGGTGCTTGCCCCCTGTGGCTTGGTGGATCAGGGCAATGGCCGCCTCGGCCAAGGCGGGTTGGTCGGTGGCTAGGGTCACCACGCTCGCGGGTAGGTTAGGCGTGGCTTCGGGTGTCCCCTTGGCCAACTGCGTTAAGGCGTTGCGTAGTTGAGGGAAGGCCAAGGTGCCTGCTGTGCTATCTGCTAGTTGACTGGCCAATGAATGCCCTGCCAACATACTGCCTATGGCCGTAGCGTGTTGCAAAGGCGTTTGCCCCGAGGGGAGCTTGAGAGTTTCTTGCCCTTCAAAGTGTTGCGTGGTGTTTTTGACCCATCCTAGGGCTTTACCCAAGTTTTTAACCGCCGAAGTCAGCAGTTTGACGATATTTTCTAACGCCATACTCACGCCCATCACCAGTTTATGTACAGGGTTAGTGGCCTTGGCCAAGGCTTGGGCCTGAGCGGGCGACCACCCAAAACTGGCCACAGGGGCGGCAGCGGGTGGGGCATTTGTCAGCGTTGGTGGTTGGTTTGCTTGCTGGGGTGCGCCAGTAGCATTTGGCGAGCCTGCGAGCGGTAGGGGCTGGAGGCGTTGGGGCAAGAGTAAGCTAACCATGGTGGGCGCATCCTTAAAAGGTGGTGTGGGTAGATAGCAAAGGAGAAAAGCGTGGCCAAACGTAATGGCTAATTAGGGGCTACTAGCTTAACACACCTGAAGCCCACAAACTGCTCCCACCAAAAAGCCCATTAAACGCTAGCCAAGGTTGGCTGTAGGCTTTGTTACAGGGGCGTTTAAAAACCAAAAGGGTAAGCCCATGGCCACACCACCCCCCACAATGTTACCTAAGGTGGACCACAGCAAATTACGCACCATAGGGGCGAGAGGCAAAGCGTTATCTGCCCCCAACGCCATGGCAAACGTTCCCATATTGGCCACAGAATGCTCAAACCCAAGGTATAAAAAGATAGCAATTACTAAGATAATGGCCACTAACCGAGCCGCCTCATCACGTAATTGTAGGTTAACCCATACGGCTAAGCACACAATCCAGTTAGCCAGTATCCCCTTAAAAAAGATCTCTGAGGCTGGCATGGCCATTTTATGGTGTGCGCCTTCAAGCAAGGCATGGTTGTGTGGCAACACTTGCAGCACGTTAGCAGCCACTAGCACCACAGCCACCAGCACGGCACCCAAAAGGTTACCGCCCCAACACGCTAGCCACACCCGCAACGTGTTACCCACCGAGGTGTTACCTGCCAAGCACCCGATGGCCATAAACATGTTGCTACTGGTAAACAGTTCGGCCTTGGTAAAGACAATAATGCAGAGCCCGACCCCAAAGAACAGCGACGCTAGCACCTTGCCTAAAGGGTCGTGGCCAAAGTTATGCTTAATAGACCAATACACCAAGCCCACAATGGTGAGGTAGGCACCTGCCAGCATCGACAAGACAAGGTATCGCCCCGTGTCTGAGGTGACCATGTGAGACTTTTTTTCTGCCGCTGCTCGTGCTTGGGTATAGGCATCGTTGTGCAAGGGAATCCCCTTTAGCTAAAAACAGTTAGGGTACATTTGCAAAATAGTGTGCAGCTTAATCACTTTAAAAGCAAGCGAGTTTAAAGCTCTGCCATAACAGGGTTACGCTAAATGGTAGGAGCCTCTTAAGTTGTGGTGAACCACAAAGCAAAAAGCACCCACCACAAGGGCAGATGCTTTTTGAATAGTTTACGTGGTGGCGTTAGCTAACCGTGATGGTGGTCAACTCTTCGCTGATGGAGGCGTTAAAGGGCTTAGGGAAATAAGCCGCCACAACAGGTGAATGAGGTCCCTTTTTAGGGGCAAACACCATCTCAATGTTGACGGGTAACGTGGCTTCAATGGTATTGGGCAAGCTTAATGCAGCTGGCACAACGGGTTTTCTGCCAACAAGGTTAAGTTGCTCTTCTAGGGTGAGTGTGTGTGATGACAAGGCGCTGTCCTCTCTGGTTATAGGTGGTATCAATTAAACTAACGTTACTGGATAGCTGCTGTTAGGGTAAAGCAGCCCCAAGAGTTAAGGCATCCCTTAACAAGACGAACATAAATAATGGCACGTGGTTTGCCGTACATGTAAGTAAACTGTTTTTAAAAAGTCGAGTGCAACCTCTACTGATGACAGTATAACAGGCTTTTTAAAAATGGCCATAACCTTATCAAAAAGTTAAGAGATTCATCACCTAAAGGTTACCATGGTATAAGCACCGAAATGGCATGCGCTGAGAGCTTGCCATGCCCTTGCCCTTTGTGTAAGCTTATAAGCAACTTGTGGGCGAGTGGCGGAATGGTAGACGCGCTAGTCTTAGGAACTAGTATAGCAATATGTGAAGGTTCAAGTCCTTTCTCGCCCAAGTTAACTTAAGCCACCTACTATAGTTGTTAATGGAAGCCCTCCCCATGGATGCAGGTTATGCCTTTTTAAAAGCCGTAGTGCAGGGGCTAACAGAGTTTTTACCTGTCAGTAGTACAGCACACCTATTATTAGTGGATGCCCTTAGCCACAAGCTAGGCTGGACTGCGGCTCACAACGACCCTAGGCTTGAAGAATTCTTTGATATTTTGCTCCACATGGGGACGTTGCTGGCCGTTGTGGCTTATTTTAGGGGCGAACTGGCCGATTTGGTTCGCACCGTTTGGGCTAGCCTGCAACGTAAGCCCGCCCCCTCCTCGGGCGATGATGCTGGCTTTGCAGATGCCCCCGTGGGCTTAACCCCGTGGCATTACCCTAGCTTAGCACGGGGCTTGCTCATCTCGTTTGCAACTACGGCGGTATTGGCTCTCACCATCCTTAAGGGGAGTGAGGCACTGTTTACGGCGATGGGCTGGGCGAGCGAGGGTGTGGCTGATGTTTCGGAATGGATTTTAAGCCAACCCTTGATGGTGATTGCTCACTTAACGTTAACGGGTGGGTTACTGTGGTGGGTAGAATCTCGTAACGCCAAATTGCCAGCCTCGCCCATAAACGCTCAAGCCCTAGCCTCGCAAGCTGATACGTTGGTGGTTACCCCATGGCAAGCGGTGCGAGTGGGTCTGTTTCAAACCATGGCGGCCATCCTGCACGGTGTGTCCCGCTCAGGCTCTACCATGACGGGCGGTATGCTCAACGGCTGGAACCGTGCCACGGCAGCTAAATATTCCTTTTTACTAAGCATACCTACGTTTTTAGCCGCTATGGCCTACGAATGCCTCAAACTACTCCAGCACCGCCCCTGTATAACAGGGCTTGATATGCTGGTGATGTTAGGGGCTGCTGTTGTCTCTGGGTTAGTAGGCTACTTGTGTATTGGCTGGTTTATCCCTTTTTTAGGTCGCTCTAGCTTAAAACCCTTTGCGCTTTATTGCTGGGGAGTAGTTGCGCTGATGCTGGTTGTGTTAAGGTAGATGCACACCACCCCTTTACCCCGCCCTTAGCTTTTTGGAGACCGCCCCACCATGCAGTTTACCGTTCACCGAGACGAGTTTCTCTCTGCTGTTACCTCTGTGTTGCGAGCTACGGCCACTCGGGTGATTCAACCCATTCTCTCCAACATTCTTATTAGCGCGCCCACCTCAGCGGGGATGTTAACCCTTGCTGCCACTGACTTGGACTTTACCCTTAAAACGGCGTTAAATGCAGAAATCACCCTGCCTGGTGCCACCACCCTTAACGCTAAAAAACTCAGCGAGATTTTGGCCAAGTTACCTCCAAAGTCGCTAGTAACGCTGACCATAGACACCACCCTTCAAACCGCCCGCATCAAATCAGGCAGTAGCACCTTTGATCTTCGTACCCTCCCTGCCGAAGAGTTCCCCGAATTGCCTAGCCTACCCACGGCCAACGTGCTAGAAGTTCCCCTAGAGGCCTTTTTGCGTGCTGTGCGCCAAACTGAATTTGCTGCTGCTGGCTACGAAACCAACAACGTGCTAGGTGGTGTGTTTGTTAAACTCTCACCCCAATCGCTGGAGATGGTGGCAACGGACGGCTCTCGTTTAGCCCGCCGTGTAGAGGCTTTGGACACCACCCTCCAAGGTGAGACCCTGTCGGCTATCATCCCTGCCCGTACCCTGCAAGAGTTTTTAAAACTGGCGAACGCTGTGTTGAATAATGCCAAAGCTCACCAAGCCCTGCTGGCCAAAAACCAACCCGACAGCGACACCGCCCTCCCCCCAGACGAGGCCGACGAGCTACCTGTGGCACGCATCGCCCTAGACCATGGCCGTATTTACCTCTCGGCTGGCCAGTTGCTGGCCGTGTCTCGTTTGTTAGATGGGCAATACCCCCGCTACGAGCAGCTGATACCGCTTAACAACCGCATTGTGATGGAAAGTAACCGTGCTGCCTTTATGGCATCGCTTGAGCGGGCTGCGGTAATGGCCAACGAGCGTACCCACATTGTTAAACTTAAGCTAGAAAACGGCCAACTGATGATGGCCGCCGACACACCAGAGTTGGGGCAGTCACACGATTCGTTGCCCGTGCGTTACGACGGTGACCCGCTGGAAATTGCCTTCAACTACCAGTACGTGCTAGATGCGCTTAAAGTGATTGAAAGCGACGACGTGCGTATGGAAACCAACGGCGTGTTGGCTCCCACCCTGTTTAGAGATTCAGATGAGACCACCACCGCCGACAACACCCAAGGCTACCTGTGCTTGGTGATGCCCGTACAGGTAAAATAGCCATGTCCACCCCTTCTTCCTCCACCACGTCTACCCCTTTACCTGTTAAATTAGGTGGAGCTTCCTCCACTGAAGGCGAAGCTGCTTTGTGGGCTAGCAAAACAGGTGATAGGCTGAATGCCAAGGCCTTGCTTTCACCCAAGCTAAAACGCTATGTGGATATCAACATCGCCTGCCTTAAACCCCGAGATGCTGCCCTTTGGCAACACCCCGATACGGCAGGAGCCTTACTCTCTCGGGTGAGTACGGTGTTTTTGCCTTGTTCGTTGGCCATGACTGACCCTGTGGCGTTGCGTCAAACCATTGTATTGGCTCGCCATTACCATTGCGAACTGGGGGCGCATTTGGCCTACCCTTCACATTTGCCTGTGCCTACCGCCTTAAGCGATGAGGACGTGGAGCATTTGGCCACGTGGTTGCTGGTACAATTGGGTGCCTACCGCGCCTTACTCAACGCCCACGGCCTTGAACTTGAAACCCTTCGCCCCGATGGTGCCTTGTATTGGGCGTTAATGACCAACGAACGCCTAGCTCAAGTGGTGTGTGCTACCCTGCACACCTACCAGCCATGGTGTATTTTGGTGGCTCCGTATGGGTCGGCGTGCCAAGCGGCAGCTGCACCCTTGGGCTTGCGTATTGCTACTGAACTAAGCGTAGGTTGCCACTACAACGAGCTTGGCCAACCCAACCCCGCCCGCCGCACCGAACCGCTAAGCGTGGCTGCCGCCCTAGACCAAGCCAAAGGCTACCTTAACCAGCAACAGGTACTCACTTCGTTAGGGCAACCCCTCAGTTTAGCAGGCAGTACAGTGCATACTTTGCACGTAAGCCTTGCCCACCCTAACCCCCTTGCCGTGCTTGAAGGGCTCAATACCCTGATTGAACAGCCTGTCCCCATCCCCTTGGCCTTGGTGGGTAAAACAGGTTGGGTAGAAACCTTCGACGATCGTTCCATGGCTCCACCCACCCACATGGCCGACCCTTACTGGATGTAACCCATCCACGCTTTGCTTGTTTTGGTGTGTCTCCGCTGTTGTGTCTCCCCCGCTCTTACGTATGCTTCGCCCTAAAAAACATCCCCAACAGTATTTACGCTGGCTTTTGCCTGGTCTTGATATCAAGCGTTGGCTGGTGATGCTCTCGTTTGGCTCGTTATTTTTTGTGATGGGCTTGGCTTTATGGCTTAACTTACAGCCCATTACGTGGCTCATTAACCAATTACGAGACTTAGCCCAACAGTGGCCAGCCCCCGTGAGTGGCCCTGCGTTTATGGTGGTGGGCTTCTTTTTTACCCTGCTGGCGGTGCATAAAATACGCAAAGCCGTTAACGCCATAGCAGGTAGTAAAGAGGCCATTTGGCTGATTGACTTACTTGAAAAGTTCCATAGGCGATACAGGCTAGAGCGTGGCCCCCGCATTGTCGCCATTGGTGGCGGTACAGGGCTGTCCACGTTGTTGCGTGGCATTAAGCTGTATACCTCCAACATTACAGCCATTGTTACCGTGGGCGACGACGGCGGAAGTTCTGGCCGTTTGCGTCAAGAGCAGGGCATTATCCCCCCAGGCGATATTCGTAACTGTATTGCCGCCCTTGCCGACGAAGAGCATCTGCTAACAGCGTTGTTTCAATATCGCTTTAAAGGCGATAATGATTTGGGTGGCCATAGCTTTGGTAACCTGTTTTTAACCGCCATGTGCCACGTTACGGGCGATATGATGACGGCGATTAAAGAATCATCTACCGTACTCAACATCCGTGGGCGGGTGTTGCCTTCTACGCTAGAGCAAGTTACCCTTGTGGCCATCCTTGCCGATGGCCGAGAGGTGCGGGGCGAGTCGCTCATCCCTCAAAGTGGTAGCCCTATCGTTAGCTTACGGTGCGAACCCCATACCCCCTTGCCCCTGCCCGAAGCGGTGGAGGCGATACGCTCGGCGGATTTAATTTTGTATGGCCCAGGCAGCTTGTATACCAGTGTGTTGCCGAACTTGCTCATCCCCGATTTGCAACAAGCACTAGCCGAAAGTCGAGCCGCCAAGCTCTACCTGTGCAACGCCATGACGCAACCTGGCGAAACCGATGGCTACAGCGTGTCGCAACACGTGCAAACCTTGCTGTCGCACACCAACAACCCTCACTTAATGGATGCCGTGCTGATTAACACCGCTCTGCCTGATGCCTTGGTAGAAAAATACCAAAGTGTGGGTGGCGAGCCTGTAACGGTGGATGACGACGTGCTTGCCAGCTTGGGGATTGAGGTATTACAACGCCAAGTCGTCCCCTTAGACGAGGAGGCGACGATACGCCACGACCCCAAACGCTTGGCACGCTGCATTATGCGCTGGTTTTTAAAACGCCGCAAACGTGCCGTGGCCAACCTCCACGGTTCGGCCAAACTGGGGGCTAGCCTCAAGGCCAAACGCTGGCACGCTCAACCGTTGGTTTAGTAAGTTTTTGTAAGGATAGGTGGAATCTTTCTCTCATGTCTCACCCGCAATCGTGGCCAAACGAGTCTACCCCACCCTTAGTTGGCATTGTGATGGGCAGCCAAAGCGATTGGCCGACCATGGTTGAAGCCCATAAACGCCTCGTGCAGTTTAACATCCCGCACCAATGCCAAGTGGTATCAGCGCACCGCACGCCCCACCTATTAGCTACCTACGCCGAAACTGCCCATCAGCGTGGCTTACAGGTGATTATTGCAGGGGCAGGCGGAGCCGCTCATCTGCCAGGCATGGTGGCCGCCCATACCACCCTACCCGTGTTGGGTGTGCCTGTGCAAAGCAAAGCCCTCAGTGGGTTAGACTCGTTGCTCTCTATTGTGCAAATGCCTGCTGGCATCCCCGTGGCTACGTTGGCTATAGGGTCGGCGGGGGCTGCTAATGCTGGCTTGCTGGCTGTGGCTATTTTAGCCTTGCAACAACCTGCTTTAGCCCAAGCTTTACAGGCTTATCGGCAAACCTTGGCCGAAGCTGTTACCAGCCAACCCCTCGCCTTACCTGAGGCGTAGCCGTGTTAGCCTCCTCGCCTCGTTTAGGTATTTTAGGTGCAGGGCAACTCGGCCGATGGCTCGCTTGGCAAGGGCATAGCTGGGGCTACAGCGTTACCTTATGGCATGGCGGTGAGACCCTCCCCCTTTCTGCCGACGCACCTGCCTTAGCTTTGGGCAATAATAACCTTACTGCTTTGTGGAGCGATGAAACCGCATTGGCGCAATTTGCCCAACAGGTAGATGTAGCCACCGTCGAGACGGAACACATCCCCGTTGCGCTACTACAACGCCTTGAGGCTTTGGGCGTGGCCGTGTACCCTTCTGCCAAGGTGGTGGGGCTTGCCCAAAACCGTGTCGCCGAAAAGCAAGCTCTAACAGAGCTTGGCTTACCCGTGGCTCCGTACTGGGTGGCAACGTCTCATGCTGAGCTGGCCGAAAAGCTGGCTTTACCTACGCAAACTTACCCTTGCGTGGTTAAAACGGCCACGGGCGGGTATGATGGCCATGGCCAAACCACCCTCCGCACCCCCGCCGAGGCGCAAACGTGGCTGGCCTCGCCCATGGCCAAAACGCCCCAAACGTGGGTGATTGAAGCGTGGCTCCCCTTTGTGCGAGAACTCTCGCTATTGGCAGCACGTAACCCCCAAGGGCAGGTTGTTTGTTACCCCTTGGTTGAAAACACCCACCACAACCATGTGCTGTGGCAAACAGTTGCCCCTGCCCTCAACGTGACCCCTACCCAAGCAGCCCAAGCCCAAGCCCAAGCCATGATGCACACCCTGTTGCACGGTTGGGACGTGGTGGGACTGCTTGCCTTGGAACTGTTTGAATTACCTTTGGGTGAGTTGGTGATTAACGAAGTAGCCCCACGCCCGCACAACAGCGGCCATTGGACGCTAGACGGTGCTACCCCTCACCAGTTTGACTTGCATTGGCGAGCTTGTTTGGGTGCGCCACTCCCCACACCACGGCTTTTAGCCCCTCGCACGCTCATGCAAAACCTGTTGGGGCATCCCCAAGGTGAAAACTCACCCTGCCCTGTGGCAGGTTTAAGCTTGGCAGAGGTGGCTGCCTGTCACTCGCAAGCGGTATTGCACCGTTATAGTAAGTTGGCCAGTCGCCCTAAACGTAAGCTAGGCCATATCAACCTGCCCCTCACACAACCTACAGAGGCTAGTAACCCCGAACCCCTGTTGGCACGCCTGCACGCCTTGGCCAGCGGAGAACTTAGTGTAACGCCCTATGCCACAACGCCCGCTTAGTACCCCTCGTTTTTTAGAGCTACTCGCCATTCTTGAGCAGCACTACCCCACTCACCCCATGGACGAAGCCACGGCAGGCGACCCTTACAAAGTGTTGGTGGGCTGCATCATCAGCCTACGCACCAAAGACGAAGTGACCCTCCCCGCCTGTGAACGCCTCTTCCCCGTGGCCAGTACGCCCGAGGCGATGGTAAAGGTGCCGCTAGACGAGTTGGAGACGTTGATTTATCCTGCTGGGTTTTATAAAACCAAGGCTAAAACCATTAAAGACATCAGCCAAACCCTGCTTGATTTGCACAACGGCAACGTGCCTAACACCATCGACGCGTTACTCACCCTAAAAGGCGTAGGGCGAAAAACCGCCAACTTGGTGGTGGGCTTGGGCTTTAGGTTGCCTGCTTTATGTGTGGATATTCATGTGCATCGCATTAGCAACCGTGTGGGGTACGTGGCGACGAAACTACCAGACGATACCGAGTTTGCGTTGCGTAAGAAGTTGCCTCAACACGCCTGGCCAAAAGTGAATTGGTTGCTGGTGATGCACGGCCGTGAGCTGTGTAAGCCCATAGGCGCACGATGCGACATTTGCCCCGTGGCTCACCTATGCCAACAGCACGACGTTAAGGCGAGGAAGGTTAAAACACATCCTTTACTTAAAGACACCCATTAGCCGTTATCAGGCATCCCGAATAAGGTGGGTAGCACAAAGTAAGGCTGAGGCCTAAACACTTCGGCCTCGTTAAACTTAATCTCGTTGGTGCCTGTGCTGGGGTAGAAGGTAACGCCAAAGCTTACCAACCGCCGAACCAAGTCTACCCCGACGTTAAACTTAACATCGGGCGGGCCTACGGAGACATACAGCGTGTTACCCACCAGTAAATCGCCTCGGGCGTTCTTCTTACCTAAGTCAAGGTCAGAACGTGCGCCTATCATCAAAAACTTGTTAATACGTAGCGCATTGTTGAGGCTAAGGGCTTGGTTACCTGCAAAGTAACGGTCAAAGACAAAAGGCGTGTCGCCCATTGTCTCGGTTAAGGCCAAGTACGCCTGCGAAAGAAACCTGTCTTTATAGTGGAAGTTAGCCGTGGGGCCTCCCCTGATGACGCTGTACACGTCGCCCGTGGTATAGCCCGCATTCATGGCCTGAACCATGATGCCAAAATCGAGCGAGTCGCCCAAGCTGATGAGGGGGCGGTGGTTACGAAACATCAGTTGGCTTACCAAACGGCCAGCTTCTTCGGGGCTGCTGCTAGGGCGAGAGACAAAAAACTCTCGGTTGTTGGTAGGGTTAAACTCGTCTTTGTAAAAGCCCGCCGCCGCATACGAGAGTAGCGTAAAGGTATTCCCCGTCCACAAGGGGCGTGCGTCGTTAATTTGTAGCGAGTAGGCTGGGCGTTCTGACCCCGTGATAATACCGCCGTTGTACGTGCGGTTCATCGAGGCGATGAGGCGGGTACGACCATCAAAAATGCGACGCTCTGCATAGCCCATAAAATAGTTATTTTGCGTGGCTGCTCCACCCTGTAACACGGTTTTCGTATCCGTATAAATAGCGTGTGCGCCAAAGCCAGCCGTGGCGGGTTCGGCCTGAAACGATCCATCACTCTCACGAGAAATCTCTTGGCCAAAGGTCAGCATGGGCGACACTTTAAGCGAGCCAGGCCCTAGTTTCGTGTTCCAGCCTGGGCCAGCGTGTAGGCCGCCAAGGTCGGGGTCAAAACCCACCTTAGGGCCTAGGTAGTCAAAACGCCCTGTGGCTTGGTCAAGGCCAATATCTAGGTGGGGGTAAGTGAGTAGGGTATGGCCTTTAAAGGTGAGCTTAGGCCAGTAAAAATCCAGCTTTTGGTAGTCGTCGGGGTATTGCGTTACCCGCACCCGTTGGGTGGTAATTTCAAACGGGTCGCTATTAGCTTTGGGCAGTTGCGTGGTATCTAGGGGGATGCCAGCATCTTCATACACTTTGATGTAGGCGTTATCGTTAGTTTTGCTCGAGTTCAAATTGTCAGCATCGGCAAAGGCAATCACCTTACGAGTGTTAAGGTCGTGGGGTTGCCAGCCTGTCCTAAAAATCTGTGGGTCAACCCCTCGGCGGGTCAACTGCTCTTGCGATTCTAACCCTTGGCGCATCCGTTGGGTTTGCGTGGCTTGGGCTACCAGTTGGTCTCGGCTAAGTACCAGCTTACCATCCACCATACGCACATAGGCTTCGTTGACGAAGGCTTGCTTGGCTTTTACCCGAATGGCCTCTATCTTGGTGGTGGCATCGTCTAACAAAACTGATTCTCTGTTAAGAGCGATACGGGCATAACTGCCTCGGGTCACTTCGCCATTGCGTATAATCTGCACGTGGCCATCAGCCAATAGCGTCGCTTTGGCGGGGTCGTAGGTAATTTTATCGGCAATAAGTTCGCTGTTTTGGTTGCTGATGATGACGTGAACTTGCCCCGTGGCCACATACACTTGCTTCACGTCGTCGTAGGTCAGCGTGTCGCTCACAATATCCACCACTTCGCCCTTGGCTTGGTCGGGCGGGGTTGCAAAAGGGTCATCGGTGATGACGGTTGCTTGTAGCGCAGGGTCTGGCTTTGGCTGCTCAGCAGGAGGTTCAGTTGGGGCAGGGGTGGCAATGTTGGCAGGTTCTTGCGGGGTGGCGGGGGTTTCATCGTCGGCGTATGCCAAAGGGGTTAAGCCCAACACTAGGCCAGCACAAACGGCACCTACGGCTAAATAACTTGGGTTAAGGTTAAGCAACGCAACACCACCACACACCCTTGTGCCATAGTGGCATCAAGCATTAGTACAACCAACAGTGTACCCCAAGGGGGGGCTGGTGTCACTCAACCCTTTTGCCAAGCAGGAAACCCTAAAAGTTTAAGGCATTGCGCCTACAACTTGTTGTTAAGGTACCACCCCGCCCTAACGGGCACCCCTCCAAAGGAGGGGAATAAGTCCGATCTCTCGATTCCCCTCCTTTGGAGGGGTGGCAGGCAACGCCTGCCAGGGTGGTTTAAAGACACCTATCCTAAACCCCTACTTACACTAACTTCCTCTAACTGGATACTCAGGTCACTTTTAGGGTTTCCTGTTTGCCAAGGCGAGCTTAACGGTGGATGGGATGAGAAAACGCAAGCAGCCATAGCCCTTAGCCTTAAGCTTGTGTTAGCATGATAAGACGTTACCCTTTGTAGACTTCTCTCAACCGTTGCCTTTAGTAAGGACTTTTGAACCATGACCCAGACCCAAGCGCAGGGAGCCACGGCTACCCTTAACGCCAGCAAAGCCCCCGTACCCATAACCGTTGCTCGTGGCGATGGCATTGGCCCCGAAATTATGCAGGCCACCCTTGATATTATTCAAGCCGCAGGCGCACGCCTTGCCATTGAAGAGATTGAAATTGGCGAACAACTCTACGCCAAAGGCATTATGAGTGGTATTGAAGACAGCTCGTGGGATAGCATCCTGAAAACCCGTGTGTTTTTAAAAGCCCCTATCACCACCCCACAAGGTGGCGGCGTTAAATCGCTTAACGTGACGACCCGTAAAACCTTGGGCTTGTACGCCAACATTCGCCCTTGCGTGGCCTACCACCCCTTTGTGCGTACCAAACACCCCACCATGGATGTGGTGATTGTGCGCGAAAACGAAGAGGACCTGTACGCTGGTATTGAACACCGCCAAACCGATGAAGTGTACCAGTGTCTTAAGCTGATTTCTCGCCCTGGTAGCGAGAAAATTGTGCGCTACGCCTTTGAGTACGCCGTGGCCAACAACCGCAAAAAAGTCACCTGCTTCACCAAAGACAACATCATGAAGTTTACCGATGGTTTGTTCCACAAGGTGTTTGACGAAATTGCCGCTGAATACCCTCAAATTGAAAACGAGCATTGGATTGTCGACATTGGTGCCGCCAAACTGGCCGATTCGCCCGAAGCGTTTGACGTGATTGTGATGCCTAACCTTTACGGCGATATTTTAAGCGACGTGGCTGCTCAAATTGCAGGCTCTGTTGGCTTAGCGGGTAGTGCCAACATTGGCGAAAAAGCAGCCATGTTTGAAGCCATTCACGGGTCTGCCCCAAGGCGTGCTGGCCAAAACATGGCCAACCCCAGTGGCTTGCTACTCGGTGCCGTGCAGATGTTAGTACACATTGGCCAGTATGACGTGGCCGAACGTGTGCATAACGGCTGGCTTAAAACCCTTGAAGATGGCGTACACACCTACGACATCTTTAAAGAAGGCATCAGCAAAGAAAAGGTGGGTACCAGCCAATTTGCCGAGGCCGTCATTGCTCGCTTAGGCCAAAAACCTAGCCAGCTAAAGGCGGTTACCTACCAAGCTCCTCCTAGCAAAACAGGCGAGGCGAAACCTTTGTATCGCCCTACCGTGCCTGCCAAAAAAGAGCTTAAAGGCGTGGATGTGTTCATCCACAACTTAGGCATTAGCCCTGATGACTTGGGTGCTAAGCTTGAAGCTCTCCAGCTAGACACGTTGCCCTTGCAAGTGATTAGCAACCGTGGCCAAAAAGTGTACCCCAAAGGTTTTGCAGAAACCTTCTGTACCGACCACTGGCGTTGTCGCTTTGCCGCCCCCGACAATGGCAATATTAGCCACAGCGATATTATCGAGTTGTTGCGTCGTATTGACGCTGCTGGCCTCGACTTTATCAAAACCGAACACCTATGCACCTTTGATGGTGAAAAAGGCTGGACGGCTGCCCAAGGCACGTAAACTCCATCTTAATTTATCCCCCTTGGTTTACTTAAGTAATGCAGGGGGGATTTTTTGTTTAGGTTAAATACGAGTTGAAGAAGGTTTATACCTCTTCTTTAACACAAAAACGCGTGATTTAAGAACTAACTAAATGAGTTACTGCCGCTTCATGTAAAGGTAACCCCGTACATGCTCTGCCGACAGGTCGGGGAGTGCCTCGGCAAACCATTGCTCTACCATGGCATTATCCAGCGTTTTTAGGTGATTCAGCATCAAGCCACGCACGTCGAGCGTTTGCCATAGGGGTTCACCCGCCAGTAGGGTGTTTAGTTCGTCATTCGTCATAGGCGTAGAAGTCTCCTTCCTCTCTTAATCACGTAAAACCGTGTGTTGCGTTAATCATCCCACCCCGCAGGTAGGGGAGGCGTTTGCCGTGCGCCTTGTAGGGCTTGCGTTTGAGCTAAAGCACTGCTTTTAGGGTGGCCTGGTGGACAGTTTAGGCTACCGTCGCATTCGTCGGGGGGTTTTACATAGCGGTAATTGGCACCAGCTACCACAGGTTCAGCAGGCCTATCCGCAGGAGCAACTCCTAGCTGCACATCACCAATAGGGTCTAACCACGGCGGAGCCACCAAACGCTTATGGGCATCGTCAATCTTGTACTTTTCACGGGTCAGCAAGCGGGTGAGCGATTTGCTCGTGCCAAGATAGGGGTGGAGCCACAACTCCTTGGTACGTTCATCTTGTCGCCATGTGCCTACCAACCTGCCCGTGGGGCTTTGGTTGTCTAACAACTCGCCTGATTGGGCAAGGTAGTACGCTCGGGGCTTGGTGATGGCTCCGCCGTTACGGCTGGTATCAATCACAATGGCATAAGGCTTGTGTCGCTTGGGTAGCAGGGTGAGCAACTCTTGCAGATACCCTGCCTCGCTACGTTGGGTATAACTGGGCATCACACCCTGTGGCAACACCAACGGCTGACGGTTAGAGATGTTAGTCACAAGCCCCGTGGCCTGCTGAAGGTTGGCTTCCTTAAGGGCTTGCGCCATTTGCGCCACATGCTCGGTGGTGTTAAACCATGCGCTGTGGGCAATATCCAAGTACACTTCGGCACCCGCTTGGCTGTAAAGCTTCACCAAATAGGCAAGGGCTTGCATCCGCTGGGTGTAGGTGTCTTGCGCCCGTTTCATCTCGGGGTGTTCCCACCTAAAGGTGAGGGCGTGGCCAATGGCATCAGGCTCAAGGTAAAGTCGGGGCTTGAGCTTGGTTTTGGCCACAAAACGGCTAATAGCTTCGGCTAGTAGCACATTATCGGCATAGTACTGCTCGTAAGTGGCAAAACCACCCTCGCTGCTTTCGCCTAGGTCACGCTCGGGTATGGTATACACCACCAACTCAGGCGGCCGATGCTGTACTTGGGCTAGGGCTAAGGCTCGGTGCAGTTCGCCAAGGTTGTCGCCCACTTTAGTGTCTTGGGTAAGCCATAGGGCGTGGGGCTGATGATAAAGCTGGTAGCTGCTGGTGTGCGTGGGCTGCATTTGGTAACTGCTCTGCACGGGCAGTTGTGCCAACCCCATCACGGTAACCGTGGCCATACTGGCTATGGCAAGCATCATTGCTGTTGAAGCACGCATAAGCCACCTTTGCCCTAAACCAAGCCGATACTGACTATTAAAATCAATCACTAAAATGACCACTCCACCACTTGGCACCCTGTTAGTATAGCCTTGCTTTTGGGTTTAACGCAACCCAAGCCCCCTCTACTTTAATGACACCTTTGCAAAGCAGCACAAACAAGGTAGAGTATAACAGTGTGTTACAAAGTTGCTCAGTCTCAGGTTTCGTATGTCCTCTCAACGTCGTCATCATCGCCATGGCAAGCCTAGCCAAGGGGCGTTGTTGTTGCGTTTAGGCAGGCAATTGATGGACCCTAGGCTGCAATACCTGTTTATACTACTGAGTGCCTTGGGCTTTGCCGCCTTGTTGTTTTCGGGCTTTTTGCTGTTTAGGTTTATGGATACCCAAGACCTGCTACAACACGGCAAGCAACTGCTGGCTGAAGGCAAAGTAGCCCGAGCCGTAGAAGTGTTTGAGCAGTTGGTGCAAGCCGATGCCAACCACTACGAAGGCCACGTGCGCCTTGGGCAGGCCTACCTTGAGCTTGGCGACAAGCGCAAAGCCGAACAAGAGTTTAAAATCGCCAGCCTACTCAAATCAGAAATGGCCAACCCGCAACAACTCCGTGGTGGGTTAGATGGGGTACAGGCTACCATTGCCATGGCCAAGCTGGCCATAGCCCGTAACCAGTTTGAAGATGCCGAAGCCCTCATACAAGAAGCCCTTGCCCAAGGCGAACATACCCCGCTGCTGCAAGAGGCCTTGTACGATTTATACACCCATTGGGGTAATTACCTGATGGCGCAACTGGCCACCGACAAAAAAGCAACGCTCGCCCCCGCCATTGAGGCCTACGGCCAAGCGATTCACTATGCCCCCTCCTACTATCTTGAGACGCAATCTAAGGATAAACTCTCTGCTGCTGTCACGGCACAACTTACTCGGCTTGAGGCTAAAAAGCCCAACGACCCCGCCATAGGCCAACTACTTGAGACCCTGCTTAAATACAATTACTCAGCCGAAACCTTGCTCAAGCTGGTGCAATGGTATGAAAGCCAACACCAATTAGAGCCTGCCCTCAAATGGGCGCGTAAAGCCTTTGAAATCAGCCCTGCCAGCATGAGCCTCAAGTTCTCAAATCTGTTGATTGAGCGTGGCCATGAGTTGGCCAAGGCCAACAAGCCCGAGCAAGCCCAATCCTACTACACCGAGGCGGAACGTATTGGCGAGTTGGCTCACCTACGCTACGACCAACTCTTCCCCGTGCAGGTAAAGGGTGTGGCGATTCAGTTGAAAGATGCCGACCATGCCACGGGGCGATTTACCCCCGATATTCGGGTGACGCTGGCCAACGAGTCGCAACGCCCGCTGGACTTTTTGGCCGTCAAATTGGAGTTTTATAAGGGTGATAAACGCCTAGAAACCATTATCAAATCCGTCATTACCCCTGCTAGCCCGTTAGCTGCTAAAGACCCGCCTGATAAAAAGGGTAAAGCCAAAACAGCTCACGTTAAGACGGTAAGCTTAACACTGCCTAAGCCTCTTTACCTTCATCAATTAGGGGCTGGTGGGGCAGTGAGTATGAAGGTGTTTATTGCCTATAGCGAAGGCGAAGGCCAAGAATGGTACCTTAAAACCCTGAGAGATCTCCGTATCGTCATCCCCTCGCCTGAACCCGAAGTACCCGAAGAAGAGGGTGACGATAGCTCGACAGAGGGTGAGACCAAGCCTAGCAGTCCTACCTCTCCTGGTGGTGCGCCCGTGCCTTCTCGCACAGTCACTTAAGTTCACCTTTTAAATTAAAAACTCACCCTCTAGCTTTTTAAAGTTAAAGGGTGAGTTTCTGTGATGATAAAGCTACATAATAGGAGCTAATTGCGGCACTTGAGGTTTCACCAAGCGTTTAAGTACTTGGGGCAACGCAAAAGCGGCCGTTTGCAATTCAGGTTGGTAGTAACGGCAATCTAAAGCCAATTGGTTACCCAGTTCGTGCTGGTAATGGGCATGGGGCAACGTCTCTTGCGAGCAGAATGCCCAGCTCCATAATTGACCAGGGTAGGTGGGTACCACGCCCCAGTAGGCCGTGGCCACGTTAAACACTTGGCGTAAGTTACCGTAAATGCGCTCCACGCCTAAGGGTTCGCTAAAAGGCGATTCGGTTTGCGCCGTCATGATGCCTGTGGGGGTAAGGATGCGCTTGACTTGCTGGTAAAAAGGCACGGTAAACAAGCCAACCCCCGGCCCTAAGGGGTCGGTCGAATCTAGTATCACCAAGTCAAAACTGGCATCGGGTTGCTTGGCCACAAAGTCCACACCATCCTCAATCACCACCGTGAGTTTAGGATGCCCAAACGCCGAGGCAATGGTGGGGAAGTATTCTTTGCTCACCCGTACCACGGCTTCGTCAATTTCGCACAGCACCACTTCTTCAACGCTGGGGTGACGCAACACCTCACGCACCGTTCCGCCGTCGCCACCACCAATCACTAACACACGCTTGGCAGGTTGCTCCATGGCCAACAGTGGCACATGGCTAATCATTTCGTGGTACACAAACTCGTCGGCTTCGGTGGTCATCACCATGCCATCAAGCAAGAGCAGGTTACCCATGGCTTCAGTCTCTACCACATCCACCTGCTGAAAGGCAGACTTTTCAGAGTGGAGCGCACGTTTGGCACGCAGGCTCAATTTGGTATCTCGGTAGGTTTCGCTGACCCATAATTCCATTGGTTAGGCTCCCGTATTGGTTGGTTTGTTAGCCACTAAGGCATCTCGTATTTCAGACAAAAGGCGTATCTCGTCGCTGGGCAAATCAGTGGCGGGGGCTGGCTCAGCCAAGGCCTCGGTAGCGGCGTTACGCTTAAGTTGGTTCATCAGCTTAATGACGGCAAAAATAGCGGCAGCTACGATTAAAAAATCTACCGTGGTTTGTATAAACTGCCCGTAGTTTAGCGTAGCCGCCTCTACCCCTTTGGGTACGGGTAAGCGTAAGGCATCGTTCATGTTAAGGCTTAAGTGGCTAAACTTCATGCCACCCGTCAGCAAACCAATGGGGGGCATAATGATATCAGCCACCAGCGAGTTGACAATTTTGCCAAAAGCACCGCCAATCACCACACCTACGGCAAGGTCTACCACGTTGCCTTTTAGGGCAAATTGTTTAAATTCATCAAGTAACGAAGTCATACACAGCGTCCTTTAGCCAGAGGAAGAAACAGAGAGAAAACACTAAGGCGTGTCAGCAGTTAGGCGAAATACGATGTCTTCAAGGCAAAAAGAACGGCTTTTGAGGAGTGTAGATAGACCTACATAACGAAAAAACGGATCTTTTTAACGCAGAAGACACGGATTGCAGCCAACTGCTGACACGCCTTGGCGATAAGTATGAAGAAAAAACACCCCTAATACAATAACGGCGGTGTCACCAACCACAGTTCATCATCGCCTGTGTGCGGGTGTTGCCACGCTTCGGCCATTAAGCCTTGCCAAGGTGCAGGCCAAGCAGCCACGTCGCACAGGGTTGCGGCTTGCGGTGGCGCAGTAGGGGGCAAGTGCTGCAACGCATGAGCCAAACAGGACAATACCCATAAGCGGTTAGCCTGTGCGTTCACTTGCTCCAGCGTCAAGGTCACCTCAACCATGGGATGTTCGCCCATACCGTGGCACAGCCATAGCTGCCATGCCAAGCTGCTAGTAGGCCATACTTTCACCAAGTGTTCGGCAAGCCAAGGTAACGGCGTGGTAGGTGCAAGGGTGGGTTGGGCAAGGCTTAGGCGATAACTGGCCAAGCAGAGAGCCGCCCCTGCCAAACTCACTTGAGGGTAAGCTAAAGGAGTTTCTGGGCTGAGGAGGTTAGGTGCAGTGTGCAGTACTTTAAACACGCTGGTTAAGTGAGTTTGTAATAGCAAGCCCTGTGCCGTAATAGGTAAAGCACTGGGCGACAGGGGCGAAGCAAACAGTACTTGGCTGGCGTGCAACAAGCCTGCAAGGTGCGTTGTAGGGGTTAAAGGCGTATCTGTAGTGCTGGCACTAGGCGATGCTGAGGAGGTTAACGCTTCATGCTGGCCTAAACGCTCGCTTAACTCTTGCCATTTGTCCGTAGCCCGCTGCGGATGCCCTGTTAACGCCAGCAGGTTAGCGTAGTGGAGTATCGCTCTGGCTTTGGCGAGGGCAGGTACGTCGTTTTGGCGATAGGTGGTACGGGCAAGACGTAAGGCATCGTCACTTTGCCCTAACTGCCACAAGCAAGTAGCTTGCACTAAGGTGAAGGTGATGGGGCAAGTGCGGTCGGCAAATACTTTATCAATCCAGCCCACGCTGGGTGTGGTGTCTCGGCGTTGGCTAGCCAACTGGGCAAGCAAGTCAAACGCTCGTTGCCACTGGCCACTGGCTAAGGCCTTAACGGTTTGGGCATACAGGGTATGGGCATGGTTAGGCCAGTACCTTACCTGCTCGGCCAAAGTAGCTTCAAGGTTACTTAGCTGCCCCAACTGGGCATAGCAGCGTATTAACAGCGCAAAATGGTCGGGGCTGGCGGGTTGGCCTTCGGGTTGCGTGGCCAGGCTTTGCTCCAACAACTGGCAGGCCTCTGCCCAGCGGTTAAGTTGCGCTAGGGTTGTACCAATATCGTAGGCTAATTGGCCTAACATGTCTTGCGCTTGGGGGGCGGCTTCTGGGCAAGGGGCTTGGTTAAGGAGGCGTTCGGCTTGGGCAAACGCTTGCAGAGCTTCTGTGGGTTTGTCAATGGCTCGTAAGGCTCGCCCTAAGCTTACCCACGGCTGAGCTTGCTCGGGCAGTAGTTTGCTAGCGTGGCGATAATTGGCCAAGGCCACGTCAAATCGGCCTAGGTTGGCCAAGGCATCGCCTAAGCATAGGTAATAGTGGCCATTGTCGGGGTCGTGCTCAAGGGCGAGCTTAATGGTGCTGACGACTTTGGCATAGTCGCCTTGGTGGTTGTACACCAACGCCAAAAAATACCTAGCATCGGGGTGTTTGGGGTGCAGTTGCAGGCAGCGGGTAAAGGCGGTAACCGCATCGGCATAGGCGTGCTGTTCGGCGTAGAGTGTGCCTAGCAAAAACCAAGGTTGGTCGGCGTTGGGTTGGCAAGCAAGGGCTGCGCGCAGTTTGGCTTGCGCTTGGGCATAATACCCCGCCCGAGAGAGCGCAATGGCCCAGTTAATCAAAGGTTCGGGGTGATCGGGGTTAAGGTCAATGGCTTTTTGGTAGTAGGGGATGGCTTCATCAGCACGGCCAAGCTCCACCAAGGCGGCACCGTGCAGCATGGCGATGCTGCCCCGCTTGGGGTTGAGTTCGGCGGCTTGCTCAAACTTGGCCACGGCCTCAAGCAGGCGGCCTTGCTTAGCGAGGATGACACCCCAGTTAATCAGCGGTTCTTCTCGTTTAGGGGCGAGTTGAGCGGCTTTTTCTAGCTTGGTTTCGGCTTGTTGCCAATGGCCAGCTTCGGCCAAATCAACCGCCCATAGCACATGCGCCATAGCCGTATCGCCCGTTTGCAGGCTGAGCTTACGGTAGGTTTCAATATCATAGTTTACTTGCCTTAACCGCCGCCAAAAGGCGTTGATGGGGTCTTGCCAATTCATATTGTGTGGTTACCTCGTTGCACCTAGTGTACAAGGGTTTTCACAATAGGTGAAGGGGGTTATTAAAGATAGAAGGATTGAAGGCTAGGTTGGCGGTAACGCTTCCAACCCTGCCCGTTATCCCACACTTGTGTAAACCTGTCGAGAACAGCCAGTTCAACGTGAGTATCGCAACATAAGGCATTTAGCAAATTGACGGCTTTTGAATGGACGATGTTCAGTTTGCCTTTGTTAAAGTCAAAAATAGCCTCGTGATGAAACATACGATTACGTAAGTCTTCAGGCTCTGTTGAGTTTTTTAATTTTTGTTAAGATAGACATGTTGTAGTTTCAGAAGGAACAGTAGCATGTCTTACGAGAAGCGAATTGGTGATAGGCAATGGCAGCAAGTATACGAGTACTTAAAAGAGTTTAAGGAAAT
>JBIKUS010000113.1:0-6521 GCA_044347425.1 Vampirovibrionales bacterium
TACCCACGGGTAACGCCGTTACCACCACAGCCAACACCGCATTGGGTAGTAGGCCATTACGAAAGCAGGTTAAGGCTTCGGTATTGATGCGTTGCCAGTTAGGTGTTAGCCCAAAGGTGGGGCTAGGGGCAGGCAAAAGCTGGCTAGGTACTTTAGCACGTAACGGCGGCTGAAGGTTGTAGGGCGAAACAGGGGATAACATCACAAACCTAAGGCATGATACAGAGGGGCATACCCCTGTAAAAGCTCGTCAAGCCTAAAAAGTGTGAGTTCTCTATAAAGCTTTGTAATGAGCAATGGCGTCTTTTATATTGTCATAGCAAGATATTTTGCCACGCTCTAGCACCAGCCCCACATCACAAATGGCAGAGATGGGCCCCATGGCGTGCGACACAATTAAAAACTGGCTGGTTTTGCGTTTTTCGGCCATTAAAGCATTACATTTGGCTTTAAAGCTGGGGTCGCCAGCAGCAAAAATTTCATCCATCAAATAATAGTCAAAATCAAACGCCATGCTAATGCCAAAAGCCAAGCGAGATTTCATCCCCGATGAGTAAGACTTAACAGGCATATCAAAAAAATTGCCGATATCGGCAAAATCTTGAACAAAATCAATCACTTGCTTTAAAAATTTGCCTTGGTAGCCATAAATGGTGGCAATAAATAACGTGTTTTCTCGGCCTGTAAGGGTGGCTTTAATGTTGGCACCGCCTACTGGCCATGAGATGGTTTGCGTGGTGCGAATTTCGCCCTTATTAGGCATGTCTAACCCGCCCAACAGGCGTAGCAGGGTGCTTTTACCTACGCCGTTACGGCCTAAAATACCCACACTCTTACCCGTCTCAAAAGTCACGTTAAGGTCACGAATCACCACAAACGGGCCATTACGGGTGGGGTACCATTTGGTGACGTTGACGACTTCTATCATGGGGCAGAGTGCTTTATGGTGGGTTAGCTGGCTTGTACCGCTTGCAGGGTACGTTGAAGCAATTGTCGCTTATTTTGCCTAAACAGAGCAAGGCCAAAGTACAGTACCACAATGGTGCTAAGTACAATATAAGCCAACGAGACCCCCTCAGGACGTTCGTAATAGGGGAACCATTCCGAGCGAATCAGCTCCATAAAATGGACAACAGGGTTAAGCAAAAAGACGGGGCGGGCAATGGAGGGTATCTCATTAAGGCTAAACACAACGCAACTGGCTACCAGCATAAACCTAAACAAAATACCCAATAGCATTTGCGTCCACGGTATAAAGGTGGTGAGCTGCAAAAACAGCAACCCTAACCCAAAGCCAAACAAGGGGACAAGCAAGTATAAAAAAGCTATCATCACAGGGTTTTTAATGCTGGCATCAAACCCAAAATAAGCTAAGGTAGCTAAGGCAAATACCATGGCTCCTAAAAACAACATGGTTTCAATCACGGTACGCACCACAATAGGGTCAAGGGGTTGTACAGGGCGATAACTCATAAAGGGTAAGTTGGCACGCAAAGCCGCCGAAGTACGCTGGATAATTTTACGCATGGTAAACCACGTAAAAATACCCGTTATCAAAAACAAGGGTAAGGGTATGCCCGCAACACCTTGCCGCCCCAGCAGAGAATACACCGCATAAAAGCCGATAATGGGGAAGATAACATCAAAAATAGTGCTAAAAAACGACCATAGCGTGTCGCCCACCCGTTCACGCAGTTCTCGGCGAAAAAGGCCTTTAAACACGTGGTACTGTATCACCCAAGAGGGGCGATTAAGCGACTGTGGCGGGCGGGCGGGCATTAAAGCCAACGCTCTGGCCACACTATGGTTAGGTGCATTGGGCGGAGGAGTCGTCATGCACAGCAGGTTAGCACAAGCAAACGAGAGGCTCAAATCTAAAGAAGCGTCTCTAAAGCTTGCCCACTTCGTTAACAGCCTTGCCAAGGGTTTGGTTTTGCTGCTGCAAGCTTTTTTGCAACGACTCGTAATGCCGAGTGCCTGCAATACTCTGCATCATCTCCCAAACCACATTGGTGTTGCTAAGCTCAAGGCTGCCCTGTTCAAAAGTAGTGTTGGTACCAGCACCACTGGTGTTTGCAGGTGCCGCACCTTGGCTAATAAAAATGCTGTTGCCTGCTTTTTGCAAGACGTTGGGGTCATCAAACGTGGCCACACCCAACCTATCAAGCACGCCTTGCCCAGCCACAGTGAGTTCGCCGTTTTTGCCTACTTGGAGCCTATCCATGGCCTCGGGTAGGCTAATACGCCCCCCGCTATCGTTTAGCACATAGCCCCCCTCAGCCGTGGTCAGGTAGCCTTCAGCACTGCGGGTAAAGCTGCCGTTACGGGTATACCCTGTTTGCCCCGTGGGTAGCTCCACCATGAAAAAGCCTTCGCCTTGCAAGGCCACATCAAGCGGGTTGCCCGTTTGGCGCAAACTGCCTTGGCTAAAGTCTACCCGAGTTGCCCGTACCTGTACCCCAGGCGAATAACTACCCACCTCGGCGGTTTCAGCTTGGCCTTTAGCCATGCGTTGCAGCATCATGTCGGGGAAGCTATCATACAGGGTGCTTCGGCGTTTAAAGCCCGTGGTAGAGACGTTGGCTAGGTTGTCGGCAAGGTTATCGGTGGCAACCTGTTGCGCCATCATACCGCTGGTGGCACTGTAGAGACCTCGTAACATGGGCGATGCCCTCTCTTTCTCTCTATCTTGTTAGCTTTAGGTGCTTTTTAGCTTAAGTCTCGTTGGTATTGGTGTACCCGCACCACATACTGTTGGGTTTCGGCGTAGGGTGGTATGCCCTTATAGCGTTGCACTGCCCCAGGGCCAGCGTTGTAAGCGGCCACAGCCAGTTGTGTATTACCGTTAAAGCGTTTAAGCAACCCCGCTAAGTACCGAGTACCCCCGTCAATGTTTTGGGCGGGGTTGTAAGGGTCGGTCACGCCTAAGCCGCTGGCGGTGCCTGGCATTAACTGCATTAGCCCCATCGCTCCACAGTGCGAGGTTGCCTTGGGGTTGTAGCCACTTTCGGCTTTAACTACGGCTTCAACCAAGGTAGGGTCAACCCCATGGCGTTGGGCTGCCTGTTGAATAAGTTGCTGTATCGCCTGCCTATCTGGCCGAACGGCTTGCCCCGTGGGGGCAGTACCCCCCACAGCGGGCGAACCTGCGTTGAGGTTGGTTTGCTGTTGGCGCAAATAGTCATGAAAAGCCAAAGGCTTAGGCCCACTCAGCCCTTCGGCTGGCAAAGCAGGCGAAGAACCGCCCACGGCAGGCGGTTGCAGTACCGCATCCAGCTGTTGAATGCGTGCAAGGGTAGCTTGCAATTGTGGCGACAGGCTGGCAAGGCTGTTCATGGTTAGCTGGCTCTTGGTCTCTCTCGGTACCCCTAATGGCGTAGCTAAAGTGCTACCCAATCATAGTGTAGCGTTTTGCAGCAGGGGTTACCTCCACCGTGGGGTGGGGGTCAGGCGTTACATTCGTATAAAAATTGTAGCCTAGGCCAAATAACGTAACCCACCTTAAGTTAAAGGCACTACCTGCCGATACCCCCTTTACCTACCCTCATCAGTTGCCACACACCAAGGCCACCACCCCATGACCAGTTTTCAGTACACTGCCATCCACATTAGCGAAAAAACCCGTACCCAAGGGGTCATTAACGCTAACGACGTACGCCAAGCCCGTGAATTGCTGCGTGAGCAACAATTGGTGGTAACCCGCATTGAGGCCGTGGCCGTTAAGCGGCAAATGTACGAGTTTAACTTTATCCACAAAATACTTGGCCTTTTTCAGCAGGCCAATGCTGCTGATGTTATCGTCTTTTCAAAAAACATGGCCATGATGTTACGCAACGGCCTAGCCATAACCGAAGCCATGATGTACTTTGAAACCTACCTTAAAAAACCAGGCTTTAGGCGAGTAATAGCTCAGGTGCGTAAAGATATTACCAACGGGCAGAACCTGTCGGCCAGTTTAGCCAAGCACCCCAAGCTGTTTGATACCACGTATATCAACGTGGTAAAAGCAGGCGAAGCCTCAGGCGAATTAGATAAAACCCTCACCCGCCTAACGGAGCTAATGGAACGAGCGCAGAAAATTAAGAAAAAAATGATTTCGGCCATGGTGTACCCTGGCATTGTGTTGGGCATTAGTGGTTTGGTGCTACTGCTTATTTTTACCATTATCTTGCCCACTTTTGTTGAGATTTACGCCAAGATGGGCGTTGAGCTACCGCTTATTACAGAGATTATGGTGGGGATTAGCCACTTTTTAACGCATTGGTGGTTTATTGCCTTCCCTAGTATTGGGGGGGCAGGGTTTGGGTTGTACAAGTGGTACCATAGCGATGCTGGCAAGGCCGTGATGGATGTGGTTAACCTTAAAATACCTGTGCTAAAAGAGTTAACCTTGTTTATGAACGCTTCGCAATTTATATCGTCCATGGCGGTGGGGTTTTCGGCGGGTATCCCCATTACCGAGGTGTTGTACCTAGCTGCCAACACGGTGCGTAACCAGTATATTCGTAAAGCCTTTATGCAGATGAACGTGAAGGTGCAATCGGGTCAACGCCTTGGCCCCACCCTTGCCGAAACGGGTTATATCCCCAACTGGGTGCTGGTTATGGTGTCCACGGGCGAAGAATCAGGTGACTTGGAGCGGATGTTGCATAATTCGGTGGAATACCTTGAAGAGGAGATTAACCACCGCATTGAGATTTTAATGTCGTTTATGGAGCCGTTACTACTGCTGTTTTTAGGTGTTGTGGTAGGCTTTACTGCCCTAGGCATTTACCTGCCACTGTTTGGCATGTACGAAAACTTGTAGAAGCTTCAGCTTAGCGTTTAATTGGGTTTGCCCTTAGCCTAGGGTGAATGGGTAAGGGTAAAAAACAACTTCGGACCGACTGGATTCGAACCAGCGACCCCTATCACCCCAAGATAGTGCGCTACCAAGCTGCGCTACGGCCCGAAGTTGGAATACTTTGGTTATACCCCAAAGGGTAGGGCAAGTTCAAGCCATTAACGGCAATTGGTTGTACGGGTGTTAACACCGCTTGCGCCTGCGGTGTTTGCGCCAAGGCAAATGGGTTAGCCATTGGTTGCGCATTCAGCACGGCGGGGCTGGCCATGGCGGCGTGCATAGGGGTTGCGTCCCCTTTTTTGTCATGAGTACGGGTGCGAGTGTCTTTATCAGCATTGGCTTTAGGCATGGCATGTTTTTTGTCGTTTGTTTTGGCGGGTGTCACCCTCTCTAATTCATCGCCATTGCGAAAGCCCTGCGCCGTGCGAATGGCCGAGAGGTAGAAAAACGGAGGTATCCACGGCTTTAGTATTTGCATCCCCGCCACGGCAAAAGCAGTGGGGATGTCATCAAAATGCAACACAATATCAGCAGGGGCAATGTGGCGGCTCCGTTCGGGGATGATATCGTCGCCCTTGGCAGCGTGGGCAGCTCGCCCTTTGTGGCCTAAGGCGTTAAGCACCGAATCCAACCCATTGCTCAGGGTGTTGGCCGTGGCGGCTCCTGTGACAATACCCCCAGCCAAACCTGCCATAATAGTGGTTAAACGTGCTACGGGGTGCTGGTACTTGTTAAAGCCCAGCAGGTTGGCGGCTCCCATACCCACAGTGGCACCCACAGCACACATGCATACGTTGGCCACAAACTGAAAAATACCCTCTTTGGCCACGTCCCTGTCTTTACCATGGGGTTGGTGAGTCACTCGGTTGGCCAGCCAACCCGCCACCACGCCACTACCAATAGAAGCAAGACCTGTTATAAAAAACGGCACAGCCTCGTGTCTAAAATCATGCACCGTATGCGTTTTAAAAGCCTGTAACCCCTGCTTTAACCCATGCGAGGCTACACTCACGGGCAGTTCAAAACTCTCGTTGACGGGTAAGAGTAACCTGAGCTGTTGCTTAAAGGCATCCTTCGTGGCCTGGGCAGGCAAAGGGGTCTCTTTCGGGGCATCCCACCAGCCAAGGCGTTGCCACGTTTCTTTTAGTCGCTCAGGCCAATCGGCTTGGGGCAGCTCGGCATTGGGAGAGGTGAGGTTATTAGCACGCTCGGCCAAGGCTTGTGTGGCCACGTGGTGCAAGTTATGCAAATCGGCTGGGGTTACCTGCCCACGCTGGGCTAGCCTTAGGTTAGTGGCCAGTTGTACCACTTCAGTATCCAACAAAGCTTCGGGTTGCTGCTGCAAGCGGGTGAGCAAGGGCTCACGCTGGTTAAGTGCAGGGGCTTGTTTGCCCCAAAACAACCGTTGTTGCCACACGGGCATGGCGTTAAAGCGTTGTGCCAATTGCTCGTCCGTGGCTTGTACCACGGCCGTTAACGAGGTATCAGGCTTGAGAGGCAGAAGGTGGCTATGGGCAAAGGCGGCCTGTGTCGTCGGCAAAGCGGCCGCATCAGGAGCCATCAAGAACTTGGTGGCCAGCACGGTAGCAATGGCAGGCAGGCCAAGGGTGATGCCGTCATAAGTCAAGGTTTTTTGACGGTCTTCGGGGGGAGCTTTGGCCACATCAAGAGCGGTTTT
>JBIKUS010000114.1:0-6469 GCA_044347425.1 Vampirovibrionales bacterium
GAGCCTGTAAACAGCACCACACCCAACAGGCTTAAAATCAGCGGTATCTCATAGCTAATGGCTTGGGCTGCACTCCGCATCCCGCCCAACAACGAGTATTTGTTGTTAGAAGCCCAACCCGCCAACATCAGCCCCAACACCGAAAACGACGAGAGCGCAAAAAACATCAGCAAGCTAGCAGGCAAGGCTAGCCCCACCAGCACTTGGCTAAACGGCACAAAGGCCATCAACGCAAACACGGGGAAGAGGAAAATGGCGGGAGCCAGCGTAAACAGGAACTTATCCTGCTTGCTGGTCATAATGTCTTCTTTAAACAGCAGTTTGACACCATCGGCGATGGTTTGCAGCAGGCCAAACGGGCCTACACGGTTGGGGCCTTTGCGTTGGGTAAACCAAGCCAGTACCTTGCGCTCCATCAGCACCATAATAATGGCCGAAAGTTGGCCAATACCCGCCACCACAGCAAACAAAAAGGTTGCATAGGCCACGGTTTGCACAAAACTGGGTAAACTAAGCCACAAGTTGGCAAGTAGGGTGAGTAAGGGGGGCATGAGGGCTTCCATCGACACACAGTGAGAGGCAACATTGCTGACAACCAAAACAAAACGGGAGCCACAAGCTACCCATAAAAAACAGGCGTTAGCGATCCACCTCAGGCATAATCACATCTAAACTGCCAAAAATGGCCATTAAATCCGAATACATATTACCTTGCATCAGCTCGGGCAGGCAAGAGAGGTTAGAAAACGACGCACCACGCCACTTAATACGGGCAGCCTTGGGCGTGCCATCGGTCACCAAGTAGCAGCCCAACACACCTCGTGGCGATTCCACAAAACTGGCGGCTTGCCCAGCAGGGGGCTTATAGGTGAGGAGGTTAATCTTTTTGCCTTGCGTGTCCCAATCACTGTTCCAAAAGGGGACTTCGACCGTGGGGTCTTTCTTTTTGGCAGCCGTGGCTTCGTCTACTTGTCGCTTCAGCTCGTGCAATTCACCCGAATCGCCCCCAGGCATTTTCTCAATACACTGGCGAATAATACGGATGGATTGCTTCATTTCTTCCACACGCACACGGTAGCGGGCATAGGTGTCGCCTTCGTGAGCAATCGGCACGTCAAAATCAATCTCGTTGTAGTAACTATAAGGCGTGTCCTTACGTAAATCCATCGGCACACCCGCTGCCCTAATGGCAGGGCCAGTAACGCCGTATTTTAAGCATGTTTCTTTATTGATGAGGCCAATACCCACGGTACGGTCTAACACAATGGGGTTTTTGGTCGCCACAGCTTCGTACTCGGCCAACCGCTTAGGGAAGTACTCACAAAAATCGGCGACTTGCGCCAACCAACCCGCTGGCATATCTGCATTCACCCCACCAAAACGGTAGTAGTTGTACATCATGCGTGCGCCTGTCAAATCTTCAAACAATTTGAAGATAACTTCACGGTCTCTAAAGCACCAAAAGAAGGGTGTAGAAGCCCCTAAATCGAGCAAAAACGTGCCATACCATAGCAAATGCGAGGAGATACGGTTCAGCTCCATCGTAATCATACGGATGTATTCCACCCGTTTGGGTATGGTGAGACCAGCGATGGATTCCACCGCCGTTACAAAGGCATAATGGTCGTAAAACGAAGAGAGGTATTCCACACGGTCAATGGTGGGCTGGTATTGAAACAACGAGCGAGTTTCGCCCATTTTCTCTTTACTACGGTGAAGGTAGCCAATGACAGGTTCCATATGCTTCACGGCTTCGCCACGCAAGGTGGTAATCAGGCGCAACACGCCGTGGGTAGAAGGGTGCTGGGGGCCAATGTTCACCACGAGATCGTCGGTGTCTAAATCCCGTTGGGTGCTAACGCCCATTTGCGCCTTGGCATGGGCTAACTGGTCTTCAAGGGAGGGTTGGGTCAGCGTCATTAGCGTTTATTCCACACAAGGCGAGGGTCATTGTCTTGGTAATCTTTACGGAGCGGGTGGCCTAGCCAGTAGTCGGGCATCAAAATACGACGCAAATCGTCGTGGCCAACGTAGGTAATGCCCAACAAGTCGTAGGCTTCACGCTCGTGCCAATCGGCAGCGTGAAATACAGGTTTTAGGCTAGGGGCTTGCTCGTTAGCATCGGCCTTAACCACCACGCCTACCCAGGTGGCTCGTTGCGTGCTGTAAAAATGGTAGACGGTTTCACGGTGCGTTTTGGCATCCACACCCGAGGCACTCACCAATAAATCAAAGGCAAGGGTCTCATCATCACGCAATAAAGTGGCGGCTTGCAGCACTTGGGCATGATCGGGCAAAACAAACATCTCAGTTCCCTTAGCATCAGCGGGCAAAGCCTCAACCGCAATGCCATGGTTAGCCAATAGCGTGGCCACCGTACCTAGGGGCAAAGGGGCAGGGGCTTCGGGCGGAGCTTTTGGAGCAGGCGCAACAGGGGTTGCGTCGTTAGGTACTGGCGGGGGCGTAGGGGATGCGTCGCTCATGTCGGTATTTAATGTTTCCACGAACTAGGGGTAACTCGCCACGTTGTTGCATGGCACGCACATTGTAAGCGTCGGGCTGTATGCCCCAACGGATAAAATCGTCTTCGGTTTGACCGTCGAGGGGCAGTAGTACATCATCAGAGCCAAGCTGCACTTTGGCACGGTGCTTGGCCGCACGCTGGCGACGGTCTCGGATGGATTCGGTGCGGATTTTTTTCTGAAGCTGGATGAGCGCATCCAGCAGGGCTTCGGGGCGAGGGGGGCAGCCTGGCACGTACACGTCCACAGGTATCAACCTATCGACACCACGCACCACAGAGTAACTGTCGTTTTCGTACATGCCACCCGTCACGGTGCAAGCACCCATGGCGATGACGTACTTCGGCTCAGGCATCTGCTCATACAGGCGCACCAAGGCTGGAGCCATTTTATAGGTGATAGTACCTGCCGTAATAATCAAATCGCTTTGGCGGGGGGTGGCTCTAAACGCCTCACTGCCAAAGCGAGCAATATCGTAGTTTGAGGCACTGGCCGACATCATCTCAATGCCACAGCACGAGGTGGCAAAAGTCATGGGCCAAATGGAGTTGGAACGAGCCCAGTTGTACACGGCATCTACCGTCGTCACCAGTATCCCGTTGCTTTCAAGCAAGTCCTGAAAGGTGTCTAATAGCACGTTCATCCGTGGGTGTCCCTAAGGTCAAGGTCACAAGGGTAAGGTCAATGTTTACCAGTATAAGCGCATAGGTACACGTGAAGCAAGGTAGAGACTTTATCTTTTTTGTGTACAATGCTTAGTATCCCCTTACTTTGTCTCTTTCTCTCTTCTCTTTGCCATCTTGTTCTCTCTAACTCGCTAAAGTACTTTGTGTTAGCAGCATTGGCTTTTTACGGCCGTTTAACTCGCTGTACGGTTCACTCCGTGCTTTGGTTGTCTGTACCCCCTTGTTAAGGTGATCCCCCCGTGGCCTTGCCCCTTGTCACCCCGTTACCGCTTGCTCGCCCCGTGGCCTACGGTAAAGCGCCCCAGTCCCCCGCCAACCCCGAACCCTCACCCGCCAACAACCCCCTCCACTGGGATCTCTCCAAGGTCGTCCCCGTGACGGGTGTAGGTGTGTCGCTGTTATGGGGATTGGCCAACATCGCCGAACACCAACTGCACGAAGCCACCCCGCTAGGCCGAGGCTTGCTTAAAGGCCCTTTGGTAGCCTTGGCCGTGGCCGCCCCCGCCGTCAACGTGGCCTACGGGGGCATTAACGCCACCGCCGCCGCCATGAATGGCTACGGCTGGCGCACCGTCGCCTTTACCGCCTACACCTTGGGTAGTGCAGCCTTAGCCCTCCTCCTCTTAAAAGACAACCACCAAGCCCTCAAACTCTCCCGAGAGCTGGCCGAGAAGGGCTTTGCCCACCTCGACGATGCCCTTAAAAACGCCCCTTTTAAACAATGGTTTAACCAAACCTTTACCGCCAAAGACGCTAACCGACGGGCATGGGCAAGTGTCGCCAGTGCCTCACTCCCCATTGGGGCGATGCTGGGCTTGTTTACCATGACCAAAGCCGCTCAATCCTCCTCTACTTTCCACTTACAGCACCCCGTGGGGTCCAGCGTGCATAGCCTGCTCACGGGTACCGACCCCGAACGCCAGCAGCAAGGCGACGACTGGTGGACGACCTTTAAGCGTAACCTCAAGGGCGAATCGCACACGGTGGCCACGCTGATTAAAGACACTCCACAAGTTGCCAAAACCACAGCACACGACATTCACCAAGGCTGGCAACACCTGCTAAACCCCCACACCGCAACCACAAACGCCGACGGCACCCTACAAGATGCCACCTTGGCTCAAGGCCAAAACGCTGGAGCTTGGCAACGCTTTGCCACCCCCATTATGGCAGGCGAAGGCGTGGCCTTAACCTATGCGTGGACGGGTGTCGGCCGCTTAGGTGCCGCCGCCGCCGCCCTAACCCTTGCAGGCACGGGGGCTAAGCACCTGCTTGCCCACAACAGCCCCTTTGCCAAGTTAGATGCGTTGCAAGCCTTGGGCGAAGCCACCCCCAACCTCCTACAAAAAAGCCTCAAGTGGGGCATGGGGCAAAGTATGTTAGTGGGGCAGTTTGCGGGTAGCCTGTCGGCGTTATTTACCCGCTTTGGCGATTGGCCTATGGCCTTGAGCAGCGTTTACCGTGTGAGCAGCCTGCCTTATTTGGTGTCGGGCTTAGTGGCGGCTAAAGCCCCCTTGCCTGGGGTGAAGTTTTTGGCCAAACAGCTTGATTGGCAGGGCTGGGCTAAGTTAGGTGCCTTTGTGCAGGCCAGTGCCTACATGGCCAACTTGGCATTTAACCAACCCGCCGAAACGTCTCCTGCCAAGCCCTTAAACGGGCAGGTAGGGGCTAAAAACAGTTAAAAAGAAAAGCACCGACTAGCGGAAGCACACAGCATCCCAAAGCTGATAAACACTTACTTTTTGGCAGGATTTAAAAAAGACGAAGTTTTACCCTGCCCGCTCTTGTTTAGTGGCGGGGAAGATACGGTGCTGGTGTTGGGGGGATGAGTGAGCTTGAATGTAAGCCAGTTGGGCTTCAAGTTGTTCAAGGGTGAGCGGGGTATCGTCCTCGTCCCACGGTTGGCCAGGGAAGGGGTTGGGGTTGGCGGGTAGTTCGGTGGGAACTATTGCTTCTGTGTTTAGGTGGAGGATAGGGCTGTTGCCCCTTATCACCGTTGGGTGAGGGTAAGGGGTGTTTTTGGGTCGGGTGGCCTTGGTTTTTGGTGTGGCGGTTGGTTGTGTAGGGGCGTGAGTTATCACGTCCACTAACGGTTTCTCTTCAACGGGTGGGATAACTCGCACCTCTACGGGAGCGGGGTGTGTTTTTTGTGGGGCGGGGGGTTGTTTTACCTCAAGTGGGGTCACTTTTTGGATGACGTAGCGAGGCTGAGGGGTGGGGGGTGTACAGTACAACAACCGTTTGCCCTTAGGGGCGGGGCGTTGCAACCTTTTAGGTAGCTTAATCGGCGACCATACTTCATACGCTTTGCGGTAGTAGGGGTAATAAGTTGTTTTCCAGTTGGCAAGCATATCGCCCACGGTTTGAGGCAGGGTCACTCGGCCTTCGTACGCATCGAGGCGTAGCTGGTAGGGCAGTTGGTCGTAGGGCAGTGGGGTGTCTGGGGGTAATTCTGTGGGTTTCGTGTAGGTGATGGGTTTAACGGGGTGTAAGACTTCGGGGCGGGTGGTTTCTATGTTGAGGCGAGTCGCTTTAAAGGTGTCATAGAGGGTGCGGTAGTCGGCTTTGAGCGTACTGACGACGCTGTTGGTGCTTTTGAGGTTGCAGGTTCGCATAACAGTAGCAGCAGCTTTACGTTTGATGCTGTCGTCGTGGCTTTTTAAATCGTCGGCGAGGACACGTTGTGCCATACGCATATTTTCTACTTGTTGGTGGCATAGGCTGACCATGGCTTGGTCGAGTTGGCAGAGTGCGTCAAACATAGTGGCTGCAAACTTCTCTTGGCCTTGCAGTTGTTCATAATCGCTTAGCGGAGGTTCGGGGAGGTGAAACTCGCTGACGTGGTGGTAGGTGTCGATGCTGATGGATGACATGGTGAAACTCTAACTTTTTACCCCCTCTCCCTTTGGGAGAGGGTAGGGGTGAGGGTCATCGGGCGGATGCAATCCGCCCCTACAGAAAAGCTCTATAAACTCATTATAACCCCACTACTTTTAAAAGCATAGCGAAGGAAATTTACGATTTTTGGGTTTTTGGGGTCAATTTTGACCAAAACTCCCTCTCCCTCTGGGAGAGGGTTGGGGTGAGGGTCATTATTTTGTGGTAGTTGGCTGATACGAGGGGTGGTTTTGGTGTTGTCGGGTCTCGGCCCGACAGCCGAGTTAGGGGGCTTGTGGAAGCCCCCTAACAACCCCACCACACAAGGGGTTGCACCCCTTGTGAATCCCGCCACACAGTCTCCCTTATTTTGGCTTACCCTTG
>JBIKUS010000115.1:0-6446 GCA_044347425.1 Vampirovibrionales bacterium
CTTGGCCATGTGGTGGCCTTTAATATCGGCCATGTCTACGGTGATGCGTTGGTCGGCGGCTCGGGCTTCGGCAATCAGGGTATCGGCCTGCCACGGGCAACGGTAAGTATCGGGTTGGCTGGCCAGCAGGGCAAGTTCTTTTAAACTGGGCAGGGCATACACGGTAAGGCCACTCACCAGTGCCGCTTCTTTTTGGTTGGCGGGGGCTACCACAAGGGCTTGTTTGCCCTGCTCTTTGGCCAGTTGCGCTAGGGCAAGCGTGCCACGCACGGGGCGCAATTCGCCCTCAAGCGAGAGTTCGGCGCACCACAGCGTGTCTTGGGTGAGCGAGGTGGGCAGGCTAATACACCCCGATGCCAGTAGTATCGCCACGGCCAAGGGTAGGTCAAACCCTGTCCCCTCTTTACGCACCGAGGCGGGGGCAAGGTTGATAACGATGCGCTTGGGCGGTAGCTGAAAGCCACTGTTTTTAATGGCCGCCCGAATGCGCTCTCGGCTTTCGCTCACCATAGCGTCGGGCAGGCCAACAATGGTCAAACCTGGCAGGCCTTGGCCTAAGTCCACTTCGGCTTGTACCAGTTGGGCTTTAATGCCTTGCAAGCAACCCGTTATTACCGTGGCTACCATTGCTAGTCATCCTACATCATGTATTACGAGAGAGAGTACATTTTTGAGTATCCCATAAACCCTTAGCAAGGGCGAGATATTAGCAAGGCAAGTTAGCTGTCACAGCCTTAAACACGTCTAGCGGGTCAAGCTCTGCCAAACATGCCTGATGCCCCAGCGGACAGTCTCGTTTATGGCAAGGTTGACAAGGTTGAGCATTGGTCAGGTTCACTGCCTGTGGCCATAAGGCACCCGTACGACTTATCGCCGTGGGGCCCAACAAGCCCACCACGTGCAACGGCTTATAAGCCATCGTCTTATCAACCAAGGTAGAGCGGTTGTAAGCATCGGCCAGGTGGAGCAAAAAGCTGTCTTGCCCCACCAGCGCATGAGCTTGAGGCAACAGGGCAAATAAGCCCTCAAGGCCAAGTTCGCCTGTCACGCTCGTCCACCCTCCGCCCGAATCATGGCGGGTGGTGGGGAGGTTGCCTTGGCTGGCTACTTTGGCCAACAGGGGGGCATCCTTCGCAGAGCCTAACCCTATCACCCAATAGCCTGCCTGCACCAGCATGGCCACCAGCGTAGCCCAATGCGCTAACGGCCAGTGCTTACTTGCCCACGTCGTCGTCGGTGATACCAACACCCAAGGTCTATCGGTTGGCCAATCTTGGGTGAGCGTGGCCACGTGTTGCCCAGCAACATGGTTGGCAGGTAGTGTTGGCCACACACTGGGCAGCAGTTGTGAAGGATGCGTGGGCGCACAGCCAAGGGGCAGCAGCAGTTGGCTCATCTCAAACACAGCGGGGTGGGCCGAGCTTTGACTAGGCGCACGGCCTACCGTGTGGGTGTATGCCCAGCTCACGTCTTCTCGGGCGGGGGCAAAGCCAATGCGTTGAGGGATGCCCGCTTGGTGCGCCCACCAGGCACTCTTATACAAGCCTTGGGTATCTAGGCTGATAGTGATAGGGTGCGCCTTGTTTGCCATAGCCGAAGCCAAAGGGCGAGCCTGCCGAAAGGCGTGCAATTTGGGTAATAGCCCTTTCCCCATGTTGGGCAGAGGGATGACCTCATCAATCACGTGTGGCAAATACGCCACTAAAGGCAAGGCGGCCTGCCCCACCAACCAAGAGATGCGCCAGTGCGGGCGTTGTTGTCGTAGCCAGTAGGCTAACGCCCACGTTTGCACCACATCGCCCAGTGCGCTGGTACGCACCAATAACACATGCTGTGGTTGATGAGGTTGAGGGGTCGACATAGTAGGCTCAGCTAACACTAACGACACTTAACACAAGAAGCGCATCTTCGCCTCTCCCCTCGGGAGAGGCCGCTGCGGGAGCAGCGGGTGAGGGACGGCCTTTAACACGATAACTTGGCTTTCCCTCACCCTGCCCTCTCCCGAAGGGAGAGGGTGGGAGTGTGGTTTCTCACCTAAACTGGTGAAACCTATGCTTATTGTGACACGTACACAACCAACTAGGCTATACTTTCAGCATTGACTGTTTGGGTTGACACACACACCACCATAGGCTACCCCCTTATGCCAAGCCTTGCTCTTTTATGGTCACCTCCGCTAGCGTTTGCTATGGGCGGGGGAGATGTTGCCCTTATTACCCTTGTCGCCGTGGGCTTTGGCTCTGTGGTGATGCTACTAAGCAAAAGCGATTTAAGCACGGGCTTACTGGGGGGCATGGCCAGCCCCGCCCAACAAGAGGCTAACAAAACTAAAGTGTTACTTAGCCAGGCGCAACAAGCCCTACAGCTTAAACAGTGGGACGCTGCCCTGACGCACCTACAAGCGGCCAGCGAACATGCCCCCACCAACCCCACGGTGTGGCTTAAGCTAGGCCAAGTGCTCAGGCGGTTAGGCCAGTGGCCCAAAGCCCTTGAAGCTTTGAGCAAAGCCATTGAACTAGCCCCCCATAACCCCGTAGTACAGTACCGAGCCTCTGCCGAGCTAGCACAAGGCTACCATGAGGCCAAAGATTGGCCCAACGCCATACAGGCGTGGCAAACGGTATTACAGTGGCAGCCCAACCATACTGATGCCTACGAGAAGTTGGCCACCTGCTACCATGAAAGTGGTAACGTACAAAAAGGCGACGAGGCGATGGCACAAGCCGAACACAGCTATCGCCATGCCCCTAGCCGCCAATTTGAGCTACAAGCTAAACGAGCCGAACGCCTATTACAAACGGACGATGTTCAACAAGCCCTCCCCATCCTTAAAAAACTGGCTGATACGGATACGAAAAAAAGCCTCCCCTACAAAAAGAAGCTCGGCGAGCTGATGTTGCAACAACACCAGTGGGAAAAAGGCATTGGCTACCTTAAACAATGGCTACGCCACATGCAAGAGATGCCCCACCTGCCGAGTTATGGCGAATATGACCACGTGGCCTACGAGATTGCCTCCGCCATGGTGCAACTGGTGCGTAACGAGCAAGCCACCACCGAAGCCAGACTCGCCAGCACTGATCCCCCCTCTGATTTGGTGCGTACAGAGCAGGCACAAGCCCACTATGCCCTGCTTAACGAAGCCCTCGCCCTTGCGCCCACTAACCCCGACGTGTTGGCCGCTATGGCGCACTGGCATCAGCAACAAAAACAACAGGGCAAAGCCCTCCTGTTTTTGCAGGAGCAACTACGCCAAGACCCCGACAATGCCGTGTTGTTAGCCTCTGTAGCGCAAGGCTTACAAGCCGAGGCGGGGTTTGCGTCGGCCTTGCCCTATTGGCACAGGTTGTTAGAGCTGGAGCCAAGCCATGCCGTAGCGGCGTATCAGTTAGGGGTGGGCTATGGCCAGCAAAACCAGCTACAACAAGCACACCACTACTTAGTAAAAGCCTTGCAAAACGACCCCACCCATGCCAAAGCCGCCTATAACCTTGGGGTGACCTATGAACGCCTAGGCCAACCCACCGAGGCCTTAGCCTTGTTTGAGCGTGCTTGCTTGCTAGACCCCACCCTTGAGGCGGCACAGGCCAACTACTTGCGCCTTAGCCATACCGCCTCGGCAGGGTGGTAGGTTAACTCTCTACTTTATAGAGGTTATTGCGGTTGCCAGCTAGCCAGTTGTTGCAGGGTGCTTTCCCACGGGCTGGGTTCAGTCACGGCTTGGCGTAAAAAATCGTCTAGCCGTGGTTTTAGCCGCACCGCCGAATCTAACTTAGCGTTCTGCCCAGCGGCATACGCCCCTATGCTCATCAAGTCTTCGTTTTGTTGGTACAACGCCCACACCTCTCGCATGTGGCGTGCCGCCAGCTGATGCTCGGGCGTGGCCAGCGTGGTAAACAACCTACTGACGGATTGCCCCACATCCAGCGCAGGGAAGTGGCCTTTTTGCGCCAAGTCTCGGCTCAATACCCAGTGACCATCCAGCAGGCCACGTACTTGGTCGGCCACGGGTTCGTTCATATCGTCGCCATCTACCAACACGGTGTACAAGCCCGTAATGGCACCGCTTGTGCCAGCCCCTGCACGCTCTAACAGTTTGGGCATAAAGGCAAACACGCTGGGGGTATAGCCCCGAGTGGTGGGCGGTTCGCCCACGGCCAAGCCCACGTCTCGCAAGGCATAGGCCACACGGGTCAGCGAGTCCATCATCAGCAGCACTTGCAAGCCCTGCTCTCGGTAATATTCGGCAATGGCGGTAGCGGCTAGGGCAGCCTTAATTTTAAGCAGAGCAGGTTGGTCGCTGGTGGCCACAATCACGATAGATTGCCGCAAGCCCTGCTCGCCCAACGCCTCGTGGATAAACTCCTGCACCTCTCGGCCACGTTCGCCAATCAGGGCAATCACGTTAATATCCACCTTGGCGTTGCGGGCTATCATACCCATTAGGGTAGATTTCCCCACGCCACTCCCCGCAAAAATACCCACACGTTGCCCCTGCCCTAGGGTGAGCAAACTGTCCACGGCTCGCACGCCTACGGGTAAAATGGTATCAATGCTCTGGCGTTTTAGCGGGTGAGGAGCTTCGCCTAAAGCCACGTTGACTTTAGGGCAGTGCTTGAGTGAATAGGGGCGATCATCCAACGGGTTGCCAAGGGCATCCAGTACTCGGCCTTTAAGTAGCGCACCCACAGGTAAGCGCAAGGGGCCATGCGTGTTATGCACCAAACACCCAGGCGACAGGCCAGCACAATCGCCCAAGGGCATCAACAACAAACGGCGTTCTCTAAAGCCCACCACCTCGGCGGGGAGCGGGGGCAAACCCACGTGGTGGCGGCCAATATGGCACAAGTCGCCTAGTTTAGCGTCCAGCCCATCCACCTCAAGCACGAGGCCTACCACATTAACCAGCCTGCCCACTTGCTCGGGCGAGCGTTGGGCAAGGGCTTGGGGGCTGGGTTCAAGGTGATAGTGGAGCGTGGAGGTGGTCATGTTGGCAGTATAAAGCTTAAGGGGCATGTCTACATCGTTAGGTTAGCGTAAGTTAAGGGGGTTAAGGTTGTTTAACTTATGCCGATACAGGGTATACTAAACTATCACTCACTTAGAGGCACAGCCATGCACTACCCCAATTTACGCTTGCACCCCAAAGCTACCCAAGGGCAAGCCTTACCCGAATATGGTTTAGTGATTGCCTTTATGTCGATTTTGATGATTACCACACTCACCCTTTGGGGGCAGGGTATGGGTGAATCGTTAAAACAGGTAGGGGCGTTAATTGTTAGTTTAAGCGGAGGCTAGCCCACGTGGTTGGCAACAAACAGCCTACCCCTAGTGGGCAAATGTTGGTAGAACTCGCCTTAGTGCTACCCCTGTTTTTAATGTTGGTAGCCGCTTTATTGATGGTGGGCTTACTCTTTACCGATGCGCTTCGCTTAACAGCCGCCACACGGCAACTAAGCGACACCCGCCTTGAGCTAGCCAACACCCCTGCCCCCACCTCGGCTAACCAATTACTGGCATTGGTTAACGCCCAAGGCCAAGCCCACGGTGGGTTACTAGGTAGAGGAGACGCTGCCCAAACCCTTGCCCTTAACCCCGTGGGTAGCAACGTAACCACCATGGCCATTACCACCAAGCAATTTAACGGCACCATGGGGGGCTTGTTTAGCCTGCCCACCCTCAACCTTACCTCGGCACAAGTGTTAGATGCCAACTGGCTGGCAGCGGCAGGCCAAGCCGATACCTTTACCACCACCCCCACCACAGAGCTCGCCGCCTTTGCCCTGCCTGCCCTTACCAGCTACGGCTTTGAGGTCACCTCGCCTTCGGCACTGCCCCGTCTAGCCTTCCCGCTCGGGTGCCAAGCCACAGGGACGCTAAGCCCAACCACGTTAAACGCCTATTTAGGGGTGCTGTCACCCGTGTTTACCGTGTGGCCAGTCCCCGCATCGGCTCCGCAACCCAGCACCACCCTACCTGTGTATGGTGCGTCGGCATGGCTGGCAGCCTTACTCGCTTTGCCTAACACCTTTTGCACCCTTGAGGCTATGGCAACCCATCCCGCCATGCTGTCTTGTACTTACTTATATGATGACTACACCTATTATGCACCAGAACCCACAGGTAACATTTTGCTAGACCGAGAAGCTGGCTTTGTTGTGACCACCACCACAACGCCAACAGGCACAGTAACGACAACCACACTGCCTACCACCACGACCTCAACAACAACAACGACAACCACCACCACAGCAACCACTTGCCAATTGGCTGTACTACAAGGGTGCAAAGCCACGCTGGCCACCCTCTACCTTCAAACCATCATGCAAACCCTGCTAGCCAACGAACAATGCAACCCCTTGGCTCCCCCCACCAACGTGCAGCCCGAAGGGGCTAGGGTGTATTAGTATGCGCCTTAGCCAAGCTACCCACCCTAAAGCACAACA
>JBIKUS010000116.1:0-6439 GCA_044347425.1 Vampirovibrionales bacterium
ATGGGAATGAGCGATGATAGTGCCACTGCTATTGCTGAAGGTGCTACCATGGTGCGGCTTGGCCGAGCTGTGTTTGCCCCTTAGCTAAGTAGGTTGCTTTTAATTGAGTAACAATCGGTTATGTGTGTTACACTATGTTACGTGGTGGGTTTGCTTCGTAACAAGTTAAACTTACTTAACCACCCCTTGTTGTTAGGGCTGTTTAAACACAGGCAACAACCCCAAGTTATCCCCACTTACTAAGTATCGTTAAACGTCGCGGAGGTTGCAAGCAACTATGTCAGGATTGGTGCAAAAGTTAACATCATGGGTCACAGGCCATACTATGGACGATGATTACCTGTTTGATGACGAACAAGGTTACGTCGAAGAAGCCCCACGCAGAATGCCAGCGGGCAACCCTGCCCCCCGAGGTTACGACAACACTATGGCCAGCACCTATGACGATGAGCAAGCCCTGCAAGCCTCCTCAAGCAAACGTAGCATGAAGGTGTTACCTCACCCTAGCGCACAAACCACTTACGTGGTCGTGGTGGAGCCTCGTGCTTTTGAAGAATCCATTGAGATTATTGACCATTTAAAAGGCCGCAAAGCGGTTATTTTAAACATGCACTTGCTTGATACAGCACAATCGCAACGAGTGGTTGACTTTTTAAGCGGAGCCACCTCTGCCCTAGAAGGTCACCAACAGAAGATTGGTAGTGGCGTGTTTTTGTTTACGCCAAACAGTATGCACATTGCTACCCAAGGCGGTGTCGATCAGCCCCTTTCGTTGGCTGATGCCTACTGGAACACCCCTCGTTAAGGCAGGGTTGCCCTTACGTTTAGCCACAAACACCCCTTTGCACCTAGCAGTGGGGTGTTTTGGTATATGCTTGACATGTCATTTATAGCTCTGCTGTAAAAGTTTGTTTGGCTTTATCAATTTGGTAATTGGCTGTTTTTTTATTATAATGTCAGAGTGCTACAGTAGCTTCTGACTTATACTTACTTATTATGATTGAGAGGAAAATTATTATGGCAGAAGTTGTTTCAGGTCTAATGTCACAAGTTTATACAATTCCAGATAGCTCGAATGTGTATGAAACAAGAGTTCAACCTAATGGTAATGGTGGTGTTGAATCCACAGTAGCGTTAACGGTTGAAGCTAGACTTGCTATGGCAGAATTAGGTTCGGGGACTACACAATTAAGCGAGTACTTAACTCTTGGTGGCGTTGATAATTTAGCGGAGACTCCAGACGGTGATTATCGCCTAACGCGCCAATTCATATTTGATGATAACGGTGGCGAAGCGGGAGGAAGCATTACAAGGGTAACAGTTGATTCACAAACTGGCGAAATTTATTTACCCACCAGCATTAACGGCGTGCGAGATAATTCCCACCAAACGTCTGTACTTGACGAAATTGCACCACACTTAAAAGAAGCATTAAACATACCAACTTATTAAATTAACTTGTCGTTTTTATTCTGAGCAATATTTTAATAAACACCCCTTTGCACTCAGCAGAGGGGTGTTTTGGTAGCACCCTTTGCTGGGTTTCTGTTAAACTTTAGAGGTAAGAGACCTTCTTTTGGCCGTGTTGCTTTATGACGTTTACCCCCCCCCAAACCCAAGCCGACTACCTGCAATTGGTGACGCAAGCCAACCAGTGGGCGCACGCCTACTACACCCTCGATGCTCCCGAGGTGGACGATGCCACTTACGATGCCCTGTTTGACATACTCAAACAAGCTGAAGCCGACCATCCCGAGTGGCTGACCAAAGACAGCCCCACGCAACGGGTAGGCGATGCCACCCAAGCCACGTTGCCGCCCGTCACGCACACGCCCCGCATGATGAGCCTTGAAAAAGCCCTCAACCCCGCCGAGCTAACGCAATGGGTCACCCGTACCGCTAAGCTTACCGCCCAGCACCACGCCGACGTGTTCCCCGTGCTGGCCGAACTCAAACTCGATGGGCTAGCACTCTCGCTCACCTACACGCATGGCCAGCTTGCACAAGCCGCCACACGGGGCGATGGCACCACAGGCGAAAACGTGACGGCCAATGCTCGCACCGTGGCCAACCTACCCCAACAGCTCCCTCCGCCTCTCGCCAAGCTCTCCCTACTCACCGTTCGGGGCGAAATTGTGATGCCCTTCGCCAGTTTTGAAGCCCTCAACCAACAACGGGCAACCGCTGACGAGCCTCTCTTTGCCAACCCTCGTAACGCCGCCGCTGGTTCGCTTCGCCAACTAGATGCCACCATTACCGCCCACCGAGACCTGCACTTTATGGCCTACAGTGTCGACACGCCTCCCCACCCCGAAGGCGATACACCTCCCGCCGAGGCCTTACCTAGTTCACTCACCCAACGCCAACAGCTACTCACAAAAGCGGGGTTTTCGCTGGCTCCGTTACGGCGGTTATGCCAGTCAGTTGAGGAGGTTTCGGCTTTTTTAGCCGAGGTTGAAGCCCAAAAAACTACACTCCCTGTTGCGAGTGACGGCGTGGTGCTAAAGCTGGATGCCACCCCCCTGCACGAGGTGTTAGGCCACACGGCACGTGCGCCCCGCTGGGCAGTAGCCTACAAGTTTACCCCCGATGTGGCCGAAACGACCGTGCTGGCCATTGAGTTTAGCCTTGGCCGCACGGGTACCGTCACCCCCGTGGCCGTAATGCAGCCCGTGTTGCTTTCAGGCTCCATGGTGGAGCGTGCCAGCCTGCACAATTTTGACGAACTCGCCCGTAAAGACGTGCGGGTGGGCGACGTGGTGCAAGTGCGTAAAGCGGGCGATATCATCCCCGAAGTCATCGCCGTGGTGGAGCGTACCAACCCCGAGGCTCCTACCGTGCAGCCGCCCACGCACTGCTCCAGTTGCGGCTCGCCCACAGGCCAGCTTGAAGGTGCCGTGGCCTTACGTTGCCTCAATACGGCGAGTTGCCCTGCCCAACTCCACGGCCGCCTGGCCTATTGGTGTGGCCGTACCGCCCTAGATGCCGACGGCATTGGCACCAAAGTGTTAGACCAACTGATTGACCGAGGCATGGTTGCCAGCCCCGCCGACTTGTACCGCTTAACGCAAGCGGATTTTGCCACACTCAAGGGGTTTAAAGACAAATCGGCCAGCAATGCCTACCAAGCCTTACAAAGCACCAAGCAACGGCCATTGCATCGTTGGCTTGTGGCGTTGGGTATACCGATGGTGGGGTTAGAGACGGCCAAACTACTGGTGCAAGCGGGCTGTACGATAGAGACGCTAGCAGCCATTCACCCAAAAGCCCTAGAACAACTTGAAGGGATTGGCTCTGAAATACCCAAAAGCTTGCAACAGTTTTTTAGTACACCTGCCAATCAACAACTGGTTGCCGACCTGAAAGACCTACAGGTGTGGCCAACTGAAGCTGACCCTTTACTGCAAAAACCACTTAAGAAAAAACCTTTACCGCTAATTTTAAAAGATTTAGGTATCCCTTCAGTGAGTTTAAAAAATGCCGAACGCTTGATAGAAGCTGGTTTCACTTTAGACACACTCGCCACTGCTGATGCCACCACCCTTATGCAACAGAGTCAGTTAAATGCTAAAGTCATTGATAATCTTCTACACTTTTTGAGCATACCTGATAATCAACGCCTGATTGCCGATTTAAAACAGTTAAGGATATGGCCAACCTCACCCGATCCCCTCACGCAAACCTCGAGCATCTCGCCAAATACTAGCCCACTGGCAGGGCAAACCTACGTACTCACGGGTAGCCTTGCCAGCATGAGCCGAGACGAAGCCAAACAACGCCTAGAAGCTCTCGGCGCAAAAGTGTCTGGCTCAGTCTCAAGTAAAACAACGGCCGTTATTGCTGGCGACGAAGCGGGTGGCAAACTAACCAAAGCCCAAGCTTTAAACATTAAGGTTTTAGAAGAATCAGACTTTTTAAGCCTGATTGAGTATAATAAGTAGGATGCTCTCGATGCTCCGCACGCTTTAGGTAACGCTAACAATGCTACACTTTAAAGGCATAATGGGATTATTTCTGTTGGCAGGCTTATTGTTAAGCTTGCTGGTGGTTGGCCTGCTTGTGCCAGCATGGTTGCTTTACCAAGGCTGGAATGTTCTATTGGCTCCTGCCATGGTGTGGCCAGCCTTAGCCTACGGCCAAGCCGTGTTGTTGTGGATGATTGTGCTGGTACTCTTGGCCTTAGCACTACAGCCCTTTGTACATATTGATATGCTCATGGGCGATGAGGATACCGCCTCTGAGCTAGAGGCTTTGCTGGCCTTGCAACGTAGTGGCCACCTCACCCATGACGAAGTTGAGGCTAAGCTAGAGCAAATCAAAACCAGCAAGCTTACCCCAAAAGACTTGCCCAAACCTAGCACGCCCCCCGTGGCACCAACCCCAAAGGCTCAACACGCCGACCCCACCCCGAAGGATGACCCGCATCACCCTGCCTACGGGGCGCACTGGCACCAGTGGCGTGAGCGACACCACCCCACCAAAAAGCCGTAATCGCTTCAGCGTCACCCCACCCTAGCCAGAAACGTTGTTTTTTGCTACCGTAATAACAGTATCGGTTTGAATGTGTGTGTGTGTTTGGTGGTGTGGCCTAAGTGGCAAGTTGGCAACCAGAGCTTTGGGTAACCTGTAGCCTATTGGGCATGGCCTTAGTGGTGGGCTTGGGCTTTTGGTTTAAGCAACGCACGCACGACTATCGACAAGACTACAACCACAGCCTAGCCGCCTACGAACAAGGCGACCTTGCCCTCGCCCTCAAATTGATGCAAAAAGCCTACCAAGGCCAACCCACCCACGCTGATACCGTCTACAACTTGGCTACCCTCTTGCTTGAAAACGACGAGCCTACCCAAGCCTATCCCTTATTTCAGCAGGCCATTACCCTTAACCCTAGCGATGCCAACATCCACTTTAACCTAGCCGTGTGCTTGTTGCTTAACCAGCAAGCTGGCCAAGCCCTCGACCAGTTAGAAGAGGGCATCGAGCTACTGGCCACGCAAGGCCACACCCCCGACGCTGATTGGTACCACCTGTTAGCCTCGGCGCATGTTAAGCTGGGGCAACGCCCCGAGGCTCTTCAGACCATTAAACAAGCCTTGGCACAGTCCCCTCAGCACAGTGCGGCGTTGTTGCTCAAAGGCCAACTCCACTTAGGGCAACAACAGCTTGCCGATGCCCTGACCTGTTTTGAAGCCGTCGCCCACCTCACCGAAGCCAGTGAGGACGATGTGGCCACAGCCCATTTTTATTCGGCTTACTGCCATTTGGGGTTAGGGCAATGGCCTAGTGTGCTACTGACCCTTGAATCTGCAACCTTGCCACCGCTGTGGCAGGCAAAAGCCGCTAACCTAGTGGGCTTGGCGCACTGGCACCAAGGCGATTATGCCGCTGCCCAAACCTCTTTTCAAGCTGCCTTAGCTGCCCAACCCACGCAGTTGTCGAGCCAATGGCATGTTGCCTTAGCCACAGTAGCCTTAGGCCAAGCCGAAGAAGGCCAAGCCTTGCTTGAAAATGCCTTGGAGCATCCCGACCTAAGCCCCCACGAAAAAGACGAGTGGCTGTTACAATGGCAAAGCCTACAGCAACACCTATTAAGCCAACCCGTCCTTGCCGATCAAACGCCCCACCAGCAACAGGCCGAACCCGGGCCAGAATCGGCTGATCAGCGTGTGGCGACACCGCAAGCCGTGGTTTATAGCCCTGATACTGACCATGACAGTACCGTCGATGCCTAGGGCAGCGTCGTCCCCGCTTGCGCCTTTAGATCGGCAACTTGCCATAGGCGATGCGTTGGCCTTGTTGCAAGCACGAGAGGAGGCATGGGCTTATGTGACAAGTACGCCACCAGCACCCCCTTTGGCAGTGTCGCTTAACGCTTTACAGCGCATGGTCGCCATGGGCTTAGCCCACTTGCCTGTGGTGAGTGTTGCCCACGTGGTAACACAAGGCGCACCCACCTGCCCACGTTGGCTAACCGATACCCCCCTTGCTCAGCCAAAAAGTATCCCCTTGCCCCAGCCCTTAGCGCAAGCCCTCTCGCCCCTTTGCCACGAAGCGTTGCTTGCCCTAAGCCAAGCCTTCCACCAACAAGGCCTCAAAGCGTATTGTGTGGGAGGCCTCCCCCGAGATGTGCTGTGCCAACCTGCTACGGGCGTTGAGCTTCACCACCCCGACCTCGACGTGACCGTAGAGGGTGATGCCGTGGCCGTAGCGCATACGGTAGCCAGTACCTCCCCGCACTTCACGCTAAGCCAAGCTTACCCCGAGTTTGGCACGGCCACGCTCAGCTACCGCAACCAGTTAAGCATCGACCTTGCCGCCACCCGCACCGAAACCTACACCGCCTGTGGTGCCATGCCCACCGTCACCCACCGAGGCGTTGCCCTTGCCCAAGACGTGTTACGCCGAGATTTTACCTGCAATACCTTGGCCTTACCCCTGC
>JBIKUS010000023.1:0-21400 GCA_044347425.1 Vampirovibrionales bacterium
AAGCGGCATGGTCGGGCCCTGCCAGTGTGGTGTCTAGGGTCAGGTGTTTTTCGATATGGGTTGCCCCAAGGGCGGTGGCCACAAGGGCGGCTTCGTTGCCTAGGGTGTGGTCACTCCACCCCACGGCGAGGGAGGGGAAGGCCTGCTTGAGGGTGGTGATCGCCTTAAGGTTAGCTTGCTCATGCGGGGTGGGGTAGGCACTCACGCAATGGAAGAGTACCACGGCCTCGTGCGGGGGGAGGGGGGAGTGGTGCTGTACCCACGCCACGGCCTGCTGCACTTCGGCCAAGGTGGCCATACCTGTAGAGAGCCACAGGGGTTTGCCCAAGGCCGCCATGGGGGCGAGTAGAGGCAGGGCGGTCAGGTCTCCACTACCAATTTTAAGGGCGGGTACGTTCAGCTGATGGACGAGGAACTCGGCGGCTTCAACGTCAAAGGGGGTGCAACAAAAGGCGATGCCTACCGCTTGCGCTGTGGCCTGTAGCTGGCGCATGGCCTCGTGGGTGAGTGTAAGGGGGGCAAGGAGGTCGGTTTGGGAGGCGATGGGTTGCGCTTGGTTGGCCGTGGCTTGTTGCTGATAGGTGGCCAAGGCAGCGTTGGGTAACACCAACTTATGCGGTGTAAACAACTGAAACTTAACCCACGTTGCTCCCGCTTGGTGAGCAGCGTGGATGAGCTGTTGGGCAAGGGCAAGCTGGCCGTTATGGTTCACGCCAATTTCGGCAATGATGTGAGGGGCAGGGGGCATGGCGGGGTGTCTCTTATCGCCTAAGGGGGGCAACACCCACCAGTGTAGCAGAAGTAGAGTCAGCCGTGTGGCTACCGTTGAGAGATTAGAGCTATCCCAACAGACTCATTTTGAAAGTTGGTGGGGGTGCGTAAGTCCTAATGAGTTAATCAAGCCAAGCTGGTTTGCCTGTTGCGATGGGGGGCTGAACAATGGTCGTCAGAGGGCAACACCGCTAGTGTAACGTAGCTGGTGCTTTACGGCACGCCTGTCGTGTAAAGCTCCGTTGCTTGGTGCAATTTGTTAAACTAGTGCTTAAGAAAGCATTCAAAGCTAAGTGCAGCTGATAAGCCGCTATTGAAAAACCCAGTTGTAAAAAGCTACACTCCCTGTGTCGGGTTTTAACTGGCCTGCTAAAAGATTGTTACCATGCACTGTCCATGGAGGGGTACCCGTAGCTTGATTATTAAAGCGTAGCAGAAGCCTATCACCATTAACGCCAATATAGTCAGCGTTAGGGCTTTTGCTCCCGTTCCAATCTACACCAAAGGTATTGACGCCATTTGCCGATGGATCCATAATAATGACGGCACCATTAGGCAAAAGGCAACCAGCACGTGTAGAGTCTCCGTGTAGGGGGGCTACCCACAAGCCAGCACTGCTAGCATTATCGGCGTATTGGGTACAGTTAAATTTTTCTTTTAACAGCTGATAAGGACTCGTACTTGGCTTTAAGCTACCTTGTAGCCACTCTGTCATACACAGCGAGGTTAAGTCTGAAATAACTTCTTTTAAGATAGCTCTTTTTTGCTGATTTTCAATGCCATTGATCACCTTGGGCACTACAAAACCTGCAATTAACCCTAAAATAGCCAGTGCTACCAGCATCTCGTTTAGGGTAAACCCCCTGCCTGTGCTATAATTTTTCCGTAAGGCGTGAGGCGTAAGGCGTGAGGCGTAAGGCGTGAGGCGTAAGGCGTGAGGCGTGAGGCGTGAGGCGTAAGGCGTGAGGCGTGAGGCGTGAGCATTGCATGGCGATCCTTTCCGTCGGTTGGTGTGTTGATACTATCGCACATAAGCCCCAAAACTTTAGGGTATGTTGTGCAACTTAGTACACCAAAACGAGAGCTTAATAATATATATTTAAAATATATAAAGCAAGTGTTTTAACAATCGCTTTGTTAAATAAAAATAAGGTATACTGATAACGGTGGCAATGTGTGATGTGATAAGTTGTACATTGTCTACCTTCTCGTTTTACTTGCTACCCCTTTCATCCCCCTAACCTCACCCCTGCTCAAGGAGCCTACCCCATGATGTTGACTCAGCGTGTGTCTCGTGTGTTACCCGCCTTTGCCTTATTAGCCGTTTTGGCTGGTGGTATGGCCATGCCAACCCTAGCCCAAGCCGAAGGTACCTGTGGATGCAGTTGCCCTTGTAGCATCCCCCCCGCCCAAACCAGCGACGCTACCCCTGTAGCCCCTGGGTTTTTGGCCGTCTCCATCCCCACGTTGCGGGCAACGCAACTCATCCCTGCTGATAAGCAAATTGCTACTGCCTACATTAACACCCAGTTGGCTTTGTATGGCTTAAGCTTTAGCGACTACTTATCACTAGATACGGCAATCCAACGCCGCATTCTTGAATTACCAGGCCGCCAAAGCCCCCTCACCCGTGAAGAAGCCAAAAAGATTGTTCGGCACAAAATCTCGGTACCTAGCAAAGTGACCGAAACGCTGCAAGCTAACACGGTTTTAAGCGAAGACGTGATCAGTTCGTACGCCGTGACCTTGCCCTACAGCGTGACCAAAACCACCGACGAAGCCCCCACGCAACGTATGCTGATAGCCGACCACTACATTCTGCTGGATGCTTCCACCCGTAAAATTATTGACGTAATGCCCCTCTAGGCTATTCGTCATTGAACACTCAGCCCCCTTCGCTCGTTTGAGTGGAGGGGGCTGTTTGTTAGTGAAGGTATAGCTAAGCTACTAGGAGCCTAGACTCGCAGCGACAGGAGTTTAGATAGAACTAAATAACTGAAGCGAGAATCGTAGCGTAGATTGCGTAGCAATCACTCGGCTTGCCGCAACGTAGATGCGCTGTATCGGATACTTCATGGTTGGCTATATTGGGCGCAACGGCTTCTTCTCTGCTATACTGGGGGAGTTGTTGTTATCGTGTTCTTGTTAGGCAACCACTTTTAGCATGGCGCATTCGCTTGCCACCACCCATCGCTCGCCCCTACGGCGGCTAGCCGACTGGCTTAAGCTAGAACAGCGTGACTTATGGGCCATTGTAGCCTATAGCACGGTGACCATTCTGCTAACCCTTGCCGTACCGCTCACGGTGCAAACACTGGTCAACACCATTGCAGCGGGCGTGTACCTAGGGCCTGTGGTCGTTACGTCGGGCTTATTGCTGGCCTCGTTGAGTGTGGCGGCTGGCCTAAAATTGGCACAACTCATTTTGGTAGAAGTACTACAACAACGTCTCTTTGTACAAGTAGCTCTGCAACTTGGCCACCACATACCCCGTACAGACGAATGGGCGTCGTCTCACCTCTACGGCCCCGAACTCATCAACCGCTTTTTTGATGTCATCAACATCCAAAAATCATTGGCTAAACTGCTGGTACTCTGGCCAGGAGCCTTGTTACAGGTGCTGGTGGGTATGATTCTGCTAGGCGTGTACAGCCCTTACTTGATTATATTTGATATTTTGCTGATTGGCCTTGTGGCCTTGGTGTTTGTGGCTGGCCACAGGGGCTTACGCACCAGTATTGACGAATCGCACGAAAAGTACCGTGTGGCCTTTTGGCTGCAAGAGATGGCACGTTGCCAAAGTAGCCTAAAAATGGCCAACCTGCCCCCCCTCCTCATGGCCAAGACGGATGCGCTCGCCACGGATTACGTCCACGCTAGGCAAGCCCATTTTAGCGTACTCTATCGGCAAACGGCGCTGTCCTACGGGTTTCAGGCGGTGGTACACGCTGGCATGTTAGCCCTAGGCGGTTGGCTGGTTATCAGTCGTCAACTCACCATTGGCCAACTGGTAGCGGCAGAGCTGGTACTGGTGACCATGCTGGCCGCATTGGATAACTTAATGACCAACGCCACCTCCGTCTATGATTTACTCACGGGGTTTGACAAAGTGGGGACGATATTAGAAACCCCAGCCGAGCGTGCCACAGGCCAAGCCGTGGGCGAGCTACCCTCAACCCAAGCAAGCCTCTCGTTACAAGGGGCTACGGTTACGTTTAAACAGGTGAGCTTTGCTTACCTTGATACGCCTAAGCAACTTACCTTAAACAACCTAAGTTTTAGCCTAAAAGCAGGCGATAGGGTGGTGCTGCTTGGCGAAAGTGGCTCGGGTAAAAGTACCTTACTTAAGCTGATGGCTGGCCTACTACCCACCACACAAGGGGCGGTATGGCTAGACGGGTTAGATTGGCGTACCCTCTCGCTTAACGACGCACGGCAAAGTGTCGGCTGGCTTAACCAAGAACTCCCCTTGTTTGAAGGCACGCTAGAAGAAAACATCACCCTTGGCCGAGACATACCCCCCTACGAATTACAAGCCGCCCTGCAACTTTGCCAACTCCAACCTTGGTTAGACAAACTGCCCCAAGGCTTGCTGACCCCTTTACAGCCCTTGGGCAACAACCTGCCCTATGGCGTAAGGCAACTGGTATTACTTGCCCGTACAGTGATTAAACGGCCACGCTTGCTCTTATTAGATGAAGCCCTACTAGGGCTAGATGAAGCCACCCTCACCCGCCTGCTTGATGGGTTGATGGATGCGGCACAACCGTGGACACTGGTTTACACCACTGAAGAGCTGAACGTGATTAGCCGCTTTGAGCGTTTACTGGTACTGCACCAAGGGCAACTGGTACAAGAAGGTAGCCTTGATGACTGCCTCAATCAACCCAACAGCCACTTGGCTAGTTTATACCCAGGGTTGAGAGGAGCTGGCCGTGGTTAACCGACGCTGGGAACGACGACGTGAAGACAGGCAGTTACTCGGCATGGGTGGCGAAGTGCTACAAGGTGTGGATGCCCGTAAGTTATCGTCGTTATGGGCGGTGCGTACCCATAGGGCGTGGCTGTGGTTTGGTAGGATATTGGTCGGCTTACTGATAGGGGTCATTTTAGGGCTTATTTTCATCCCATGGCGACAAACCGTGGTGGGCGGTGGCCGTGTGTGGGTGTATGCCCCGCAAGATAGGCCACAACTGATTGAAGCCCCCATTACTGCCCGCATTAAAACATGGCTGGTGACTGAAGGACAAAAAGTAGACGCTGGCCAAGCCCTTGCCACCCTAGACGATGTGGACAAAAGCTTTTTAAGCACAGAGCAACTGGCCTTACTATTAGCCGAAGAAGCCGCCCTTAAGGCCAAACTGGCAGCTGCTCAAACCCAAGAGCGTGCCAATTCAGCACTGATTGGCCAGTTGCAAACCTCGTTGGGGGCAGCCGTGCCACGGGCGGGGCTGGCGCAACAACAGGCCCTTAACCGTGCCTTAGCCGCCGAACAACGAGTACGGGCGGCTCTGCAAAAAGAGAAAACGGCACAACTCAACCAGCAACGTGTTGCGCAACTCCTTGCCGAAGGGCTTCGCTCTACCCGAGATAGTGAGGTAGCCCTGCAAGAGCTTGTGGCGGCTCAAGCCGAGACACAACAGGCACAACGTGCCTTAAGCGAGGCGCAACAAGCGGAAGATTCGGCGATGTTAGGCGTGGGGCAAACCCAAGCCGATGCCAGCGCACGGGTGCAAGATGCCCTTGACAAACAAGCAAAAGCCCTGCAAACCCAAGCCGAAACACGGGTATCGTTAGCTAAAATTGCCAACGAAATATCAGCCATGCAAAACCGTACCCAGCTCCGTACCATTAAAGCCCCTGTTACTGGCGTGGTGGTAAGGCTCACCCCTGTGGGGGCGGGGCAGGTGGTAAAAGAAGGGCAAGAGCTGGCCATGATTGCCCCCACCACGCACGACCAAACCGTCGAGCTGACGGTATCGCACTTTGATGCCCCCCTAGTCACCCCTGGTGCGCCTGTGCGTTTGCAATTTGCGGGTTGGCCAGCCCTACAATTTAGCGGGTGGCCCTCCGTAGCGGTAGGTACCTTTGCTGGGCGAGTACTGTTAGTAGATGCCGTAGATGACGGCGGGGCGGGCAAGGGCTTTAGGGTCATTGTTAAACCCGACATGGAGGCCATTATCAACGGTGGCGACGAGCATTGGCCATCGTCTAAGTTTTTACGCCCTGGCACCGATGCCACGGGGTGGATACTGCTGAACGAAGTCCCCTTAGGCTATGAATTATGGCGACAATTTAACGCCTTCCCCCCCTCCTTTGGGACAGGCCAACTAAAAGATGCCCTCAAAGGCGATGATTACAACTATACCAAGCTCCCTGAGTTTAAGCTTAAGTCTGACGATACCAAGGTAAAGCGCACCAAACTAAAATAAGCTAGCCTACCCATTTTAACTAACGGATAGATTCTCTCCAAAAGGGAACTCCCTTAGTAAGGGTTTTAGATTTCTAGGGTTTCCGTTCTTTGGCGATTTTTTCTTTTTTCTTTTTTTAGGTGTTTTTACACCCCACCTGTCCGAATTTTGGCTTGGTTTTTAGGATTGCGACAACAAACTTGGCCACGGCCAGCCATTGGTGGTAAACGTAAAGCCCACCGTTACCACTTTATCCCAATAGCGGTAGTTAGGTTCATGCCGTGCCACATGCGCCCAGAAGCGGGGGCTATGGTTTAGCTCCAACACGTGGGCAAGCTCGTGTATAATAAGGTAACGCACGGCCTGTAACGGCATCTCAGGTTGCAAGGCGTACCACGATAACGTCACCGTATGGCTACGCTTATTGTACTGCCCCAATCGGCTATATTTAGCCTTACCCAAAGCTACTTTAACGCCCGTGTGGTTAAAGGTGGATTGGTTCACCTCCTGCACATAAGCGGCCACTTGGCTGGCTTGGGTAAACGCACACCGTGGCAACTCGCTGGCGGGAGGCAAAGACTTGAGCAGCGCATACTCACGCATACATCGCCGTTGTACACGCTGAAGCAGGGGTTGCGCCAGTTGCTGGCCTTGCTTCAACGTCAAGCGAGAAGGCAGGTGGAGTTCCGCTTGACCGTCTCGACATTTAACACACAGGGTTACCCTACCCATAGCAGGCCGAGCCACTACGGGCAGCTCTCCCCAAGGCACGGGCATCGGTGGTAAAGCCACCATGGGTAAGGTCGCCTTAGGTTTGCGGGGAGACGTGGGTTTAGCCTGTTTGCTTAATGCCCTTTGTAATAGGGCTAAAGGTAACTGCAACACAATGGCATCCTAAACAATTAACAACAGGGCACCACTACACACCCTAACATAAAGTTAGGCCTGTGCTGCGAGCGGGCGATGCTGTTTGTTAGCCGCAAAAGCGTGCTGAGCAGGATAGGCTTGTAAGTTCTGTTTGATAGCATCCACTGTGGGTTGCACCTTACCACTGGCGTAAAAGCGACTAATACCGTACAGCCCCGCCGTACATAATGACGTATAGAAAAACTCAAAAAACATAATTTCAAACAAGCCAGGAATCTTAACTTTAGGGAACTGCTTAGGGATAGACGGTAGCGTTCTCTCAAGCCATTCACCAGCGATAAGCCCTGGTTTACTAAAAGCCAAATCATTAAAAGAGTTAGAAGGGGTTACGTCAACACCACCTTTTTTAAACAAATGGGTGATACCCATTGCTTTAAGAGCAGGAAATGCACCAGGTAATTTTTCTATCCGTTGGTTGAGTAACACTAAAGCCGTTAAAATAATGGGGACAACCGTAGCGCGGCCACCCAAAACGCTGGCCCAACTTTGTTTAGGTTCTGTGTCATAAATACGTTTATCGGTGGGGGTCGTACCCATGGCCGCATCTAATTTTTGAGAAATTTTACCACGTCTATCCTCAAACAGTTTTACTACGGGTGCCATCAATGAACCATCAGCGAAGGAGAACAGAAGCATAATGGCGGCTCTAGCACCCGCTTCACCCAACAAAGGTTTAGCCTTCGCTCTAAAATAATCCCCTCGATCTTTAAAAGGGTTACCTTCAAGTATTTTAAAAGTCGCCAATAACGGCTTTGTAAGGTACTTCAACGGCGTATTGGCCACGTTGTTGTGCAAGCCTACCAACGGCTTAGGAGCTTTAATGCCCCAAGGTTCGCCGTAAGTGGTTTGGTAGGTAGCAACCACCGATATGGCAAAAACGGCCAAGTTGGTCAGCACGGGGTAGAGGAAGAAGTCAAATAGCTTCATACCTGGCGTACGCTTGAGGGGTGCTTTATCGTGTGATTGGGCAGAGGGGCCTTGCGCTGCCAGGGGCGGAGCCACGGCATTATTCACCGATCGAACAATGGGTTCGGCCAAAAAAGCTGGGTGCAAGGGCTGATGCTGGCTAGGCTGCGGCGACGTACCCTCCCACACAGGGGTAGGGGTGTTAATTGGGGTAAAGTAGGGGGTGGATGTGCTAGCCATGAGAAAAGGTCTCTTAATTAAACTGTGTTATCACTTAAAAACGGCTCGCTACTGTTTTGTAACAAGCCGTTTGGGGTTATGATGAAAAGGTAGCCTTTAACAACAATAACCACGGCAATTTTGGCTACACATAGAGCAATCAAAGCAAAACTTGTGTGATGGTAAAAGTGCGGGTAAAGACAAGCATTGCATGGGGGAGGAAAGCTCAGCGTAATGGGGAAAAAGCTAACAAGCAGGGGGAAGCTTGAAAAGTCAAACAATAGTTAGAAACATACCAACAAACCTAGCGTACGTCAAGCCAAACGTAACAATTATGACAGGTGGGTGAATGATTCAAAAAAACAGCCTTCTTACCAAAGTAAGAAGGCTGTGCATTACCGTTAAGGTAAAAAGAGAGGGAATACCTACTTAGTTTAGTAGTCGTCCATGCCCATGCCACCAGGGCCAGCAGGCGAGGCTACTTTTTTCTCGGGTAGGTCACAAATCACAGCTTCGGTGGTGAGCAATAAGCCAGCCACGCTAGCAGCGTTTTGCAAGGCAGAACGGGTCACTTTGGCGGGATCAACAATACCAGCATCAAACATATCAACAAACTGGTTGTTAAGCGCATCGTAGCCTACGTTGCCCGAAGCTTCTAGCACTTTGGAGACGATAACTTCGCCTTTTTGGCCAGCGTTTTCGGCAATTTGGCGAGCAGGTGCTACGATGGCACGACGCAGAATCTCTGCACCAGTACGGTCGTCGCCTTGCAGGGTGGTGATGAAGGTATCCAGCACTTTGGAGGCTTTCAACAACATCGTTCCACCGCCAGGTACGATACCTTCTTCAATAGCGGCACGCGTGGCGTTAAGGGCATCTTCTAAGCGAAGTTTGCGGTCTTTGAGTTCGGTTTCGGTAGCGGCACCAATTTCGATAACGGCTACACCACCGCTCAATTTAGCCAAACGCTCGCTGAGTTTTTCTTTATCGTACTCGCTGTCGCTATCGGCAATTTGGCGTTTGATTTGCTCAACACGAGCTTGCACTTGGCCTTTGGTGCTGTCGTCGGCCACCACGGTGGTGGTGTCTTTGTTCACGGTAATGCGACGAGCGCGTCCCATAAAGCTCATGTCCACGCTGTCCATTTTCATGCCCAGCTCTTCGGTAAAGAGTTGGCCACCAGTAAGGATAGCGATATCTTCTAGCATCGCCTTACGACGGTCGCCAAAACCTGGGGCTTTAACGGCCACAACACGCAACACTTTACGCATGGTGTTAACCACGAGGGTTGCTAGGGCTTCGCCTTCAACATCTTCGCAGATGAGCAACAGGGGTTTGCCTTCACGGGCAACTTGCTCAAGCATGGGTACCAAGTCAGCCACGAGGTTGATTTTTTTGTTGACACACAACACGAGGGCATCTTCGTAGGTGGCTTCCATACGTTCGTGGTCAGTTACGAAGTAGGGGGAGATAAAGCCTTTGTCAAACTGCATACCCTCAACCACTTTAAGATTGGTGCCGATGGATTTGGATTCTTCGATGGTGATAACACCTTCTTTACCCACACGATCCATGGCGTCGGCAATCAACTCGCCCACGTAGTCGTCGTTACCAGCAGAGACACTGGCCACTTGTTTGATGGCTTCTTTGCTGTTGATTTGGCGAGCGTTGGCACGAATATCTTCAACCACGCACTCAACTGCACGGTTAATACCGTTACGCAAGGCAATGGGGTTGGCACCAGCGGCCACGTTACGCAAGCCTTCGCGAACGATGGATTGAGCCAACACGGCAGCGGTAGTGGTACCGTCGCCAGCCACGTCGTTGGTTTTGCTGGCTACTTCACGAATCAACTGTGCGCCTGAGTTGGCAGCACGGTCTTCGAGTTCAACTTCTTTGGCGATGGTGACACCGTCGTTAATGATTTGGGGTGCGCCGAATTTTTTCTCGATGACGACGTTACGGCCTTTGGGACCCAAGGTCACTTTAACCACATCAGCAACGGCATCAATGCCTTCTTCTAAGGAGCGACGAGCTCTGTCGTCAAAAATAATTTGTTTGGCCATGGGGCAAGTCCTTTATAATTTCTCAAACACAAGAGTAAAGATAAGTTAAAAACTAAGCTTGAATGATACCAAGAATGTCTTTTTCGGAAACGATTTTGTACTCGCTACCTTCTAAGCGGACATCGGTACCAGCGTATTTGGCAAACAGCACGATATCGCCAACAGCAACGCTCATCTCAATCAAGGTGCCATCAATACGTGCGCCAGGGCCAGCAGCCACAATACGGCCACGCTGGGGCTTTTCACGAGCGGTATCAGGAATAAAAATACCACCAGCGGTTTGTTGGTTATCGTCTAACACTTCAAGCACGACACGGTCGGCCAGTGGACGGATAGCAACTTTGGTTTGTGTTGCATTCATGGGTCAGAATACTCCTAGATAAAACGAAACGATGAGGTAAGACTAAATAAGAGTAACTCTACAGTGGAGTCTCTCATTTATCATGACAACAGTATAGTCAAAACATGCGAAAAAGCTGGACACTTCAAGAAAAATTAAGGATTGACAACATCGCAGGCTAAGCGTTGAGACAGGCGTAGAGAAGGGCTGTCGGCTGCCAAAGCAAGCACTCGAGCCAATGCCTCTTGCTCGTCGGGAGTATCAGGTGGAAGCAAAGGGAGGCGCATAAGCGGTTGGCCAACACCCGCTTGAGCCAATAACGCCTTTATAAGGGTAGGGTTAGGCAATGTAAACAAAGATGACGCTAAAGGAAACAGACGACGGTTGAGCTGTTGCGCTTTGGGCCAGTCGGCCTCATCTAACACAGCTGTTAGCACATCAGCTACCAAATTGGGGTGACTATTAGCCAACACGCTCATGACACCGCAAGCCCCACAACCCAGCATGGGCAACAGGAGGGGATCGTCGCCACACCACAGGGCAAACTGCTTGGTATCAAGGTGGTGTACCAGCTGTTGCAACTGCTCCATGTCAGGCGAGCTTTGCTTAAGACCGACAATGTTGAGGTGCGCTTCGGCCAAGCGTGCCACGGTATCAGGTGCTAAGCCTACGCCGCATCGCCCAGGAATGTTGTATAAAATAATGGGTAGGGGTGCCACGGCTTGCGCCACAGCAGCAAAATGAGCAAACTGGCCACGCTGGCTAGGCTTATTGTAATATGGCACCACAACCAACAAGGCTTGTACGCCAGTCTGCGCCAAAGCCTTGGCTTGTTGCACCACGGCAGCCGTATCATTACCACTCACGCCCACAATCACGGGGCGGTCAGGGCAATCAGAAGAGGCAACCGCCTCTAAAGCCCATTGGCAAAGCTGCTGTTTTTCATCAAGAGTAAGCGTAGGAGCTTCACCCGTGGTACCGTTGACCAACAGAGCATCTACCTTACTAGCGAGTAAGTCAGCAAAAAAACGACGTTGTGCTTGTTCGTCCAACTGAGTAACTTCATTTAAAGGAGATGACTGGTTAGGCTTAAACCACGTTACTGTGGCTGGGATAAGACGAACCGAAGGCCAGTGAAGCAAGGGAGAACTCCTATACCGTCTCAACAAGTGCAGCAGAACGTTCCTGCTGATAGCGCACTAAATGACCTTGAGCAAGGAGGGTTTCGGCTAAGCGCACGGCATTGAGGGCGGCTCCAATCCGAAGGTTATCAGCGACTACCCAAAAATTAAGTCCCGTCTCGGGGTTAGACGTATCTCGGCGTAAACGGCTAACATACACAGGGTCAGTACCAGCCGTTTCGCGAGGGGTATAAAAGGTGTCGTACGAGGTGGACACTTGGCAATGCGGCGCAGCTTGCAACACGGCGGTGGCTTCTTCAACAGAGAGGGGGCGTTGCAAATCCACGGTGACGGCTTCGCTATGGCCTACCCACACAGGTACTCTCACCGCTGTGGCGGTAATGGGTAGGTGAGGGAGGGAGAGAATCTTACGAGTTTCGTGGACGAGTTTGAGTTCTTCGTTGGTGTAACCCTGCTCTAGGGGATGGGTTGTGTTAAAGCTATCAATTTGAGGGATGAGGTTAAACGCAATGGGCCGAGAAAACTTTGAAGCAGGCACACTCACCTCAGGGTTAGGGTTGGGTTGACCAAGATGCACATGCTCCACATCGCCTTGGGTTTGGGCGAGCAGCTCGGTTAGTCCAGCTACGCCCGCTCCGCTGACGGATTGGTAGGTACTAATAATGACTCGTTGCAAGCCAGCAGCATCGTGCAGGGCTCTAAGCACAGGCATGAGTTGCGCCGTAGAGCAATTGGGGTTAGCAATAATCCCTTGATGGTGAGCGAGATCGGCATCATTGACACCTGCTACCACAAGGGGGACCTCTTCGCTTAGCCTAAAAAAACTGGTGTTGTCGATAACGACGGCTCCACGTTTAACAGCTTCAGGGACGAGTTGTGCGCTGACCGTTCCTCCTGCACTAGAAAGGACAATATCCACACCGACAAAAGCTTCTGGCTCGGCCAACCTTACGGGTATCGATTGGCCGTTAAAGGTAATGGTTTTACCCACACTACGTCCACTGGCGAGGGGGCGAAGCTCGGTTAAGGGGAAGTTGCGTTGCTGCAATAACTCAAGGATAAGTGAGCCTACTAAACCCGTTGCCCCTAACACAGCAACGGTTAATGATGATGTTGATGGTAAAGACATCGCAAGCTCCTTATTATAAGAAAAACCTTAAGTATACATAGCTTAACAGAAAGCCTCTGACAATCAAAGCAAAAGGCTAGTCAAAGAATGGCTTAAACTAAAAAAGCCCCCCGAAGGAGGCAATTTTAATGCTTGGCTTAAAGCTATCTTCCCAGATCCTCTCGGACCAAGTATTGTTGCCGTCTTCAGTCTTTACGGCCGTGTTCGGTATGGGAACGGGTGTTTTCCTGAGACTAAAAAACCAAACAAATTCTTTGAAAACTGCATAAACTCATGTTAGTTGGAAAAGCCCTCGTCTTATTAGTACCACTCAGCTTCACACGTTACCGAGCTTCCACTTGTAGCCTATCAACCAGATTCTCTTCCTGGAGACTTACCGGATTAACTCCGTGAGAGTACTCATCTTGTGGTGGGCTTCGTACTTAGATGCTTTCAGCACTTATCCACTACGGACACAGCTACCCAGCGTTTACCGTTGGCACGATAACTGGTACACCGTAGGTCCACCCGTCCCGGTCCTCTCGTACTAAGGACGGCGCCACTCAATACTCTTGCGCACATGCCGGATATGGACCGAACTGTCTCACGACGTTCTGAACCCAGCTCACGTACCGCTTTAATGGGCGAACAGCCCAACCCTTGGAACGTACTACCGCTCCAGGATGCGACGAGCCGACATCGAGGTGCCAAACCTCCCCGTCGATGTGGACTCTTGGGGGAGATCAGCCTGTTATCCCTATGGTAACTTTTATCCGATGAGCCACGGCGATTCCATTCTCAACCGCAGGATCACTAAGCCCGACTTTCGTCCCTGCTCGACTTGTTTGTCTCGCAGTCAAGCTCCCTTATGCCTTTGCACTCTATGACCGATTTCCATTCGGCCTGAGGGAACCTTTGGACGCCTCCGTTACATTTTAGGAGGCGACCGCCCCAGTCAAACTCCCCGCCTGTCGATGTTCGGTAGCCAGATGTGTGTGGTCTACCGTTAGCAAGTCAATACACAAAGAGTGGTATCTCAACGACGGCTCCCCAGTCACCAAAATGGCTGGTTCAAAGCCTCCCACCTATACTGCGCATCGCATATCAACTTGCAACAACAAGTTAGAGTAAAGCTCAATAGGGTCTTTCTGTCCTGGCATGCGTAGGCCGCATCTTCACAGCCATGTCTATTTCACCGAGTCCCTCTTTGAGACAGTTCCCAGATCGTTACGCCATTCGTGCGGGTCAGAACTTACCTGACAAGGAATTTCGCTACCTTAGGACCGTTATAGTTACGGCCGCCGTTCATTGGGGCTTAATTTCAGAGCTTCGCCTTACGGCTAACCCCTCCACGTAACCTTCCAACACTGGGCAGGCGTCAGCCCCTATACGTCGTCTTACGACTTCGCAGAGACCTGTGTTTATGGTAAACAGTCGCCTGGGACATTTCACTGCAACCCTATCACGCTTCGGCCGCAAGGCTTACACGCTACCAGGGTACCTCTTCTCCCGAAGTTACGAGGTTATTTTGCCGAGTTCCTTAAAGAGGGTTATCTCGCGCGCCTTGGTATACTCTACCCACCTACCTGTGGCGGTTTACGGTACGGTTACTGACATAATAGTAAGCGAAGGTTTTCTAGTCAGTGTGGCCTCTGTGGCTTCGTCTCCGTAGAGACTCCTTATCACGCCTCACCTTAACGACGCACCGGATTTTCCTAATGCATCTAGCTACACGCTTAAACTGGCACATCCAAACGCCAGCCCACATAGCCTCCTGAGTCACTCCGGTCAAGCTATATCAGTAGTATCGGAATATCAACCGATTGTCCATCAGCTACGCCTTTCGGCCTCGCCTTAGGTGCCGACTAACCCCACGCGGACGAGCCTTCCGTGGGAAACCTTAGGTTTACGGCGCGTAGGATTCTCACCTACGTTTTCGCTACTCAAGCCAGCATTCTCACTTGTGCTTCGTCCACCACTGCTTGCCGCTGTGGCTTCATCCTACAACACAACGCTCCCCTACCCATGCAGACAAGCTGCATGCCATAGCTTCGGTATAATACTTAGCCCCGTAAATTTTCCGCGCATTGTCTCTTGACCAGTGAGCTATTACGCACTCTTTAAATGATGGCTGCTTCTAAGCCAACATCCTGGTTGTCTATGAAACAACACCTCGTTTATCACTTAGTATTAATTTAGGGACCTTAGCTGATGGTCTGGGCTGTTTCCCTCTTGACTACGGATCTTAGCACTCGCAGTCTCACTGCCATGTATACATTACTGGTATTCGGAGTTTATCTCGATTTGGTACACCTAGATGGCGCCCGCACCGAATCAGTGCTCTACCCCCAGTAAGCTCAACCATGACGCTGTACCTCAATACATTTCGGGGAGAACCAGCTAGCTCCTGGTTCGATTGGCATTTCACCCCTAACCACAGCTCATCCGAGAATTTTTCAACATTCACCGGTTCGTACCTCCACGTAGTGTTACCTACGCTTCACACTGGCCATGGTTAGATCACCAGGGTTCGGGTCTACCGCATCTAATCAACGCCCAATTAGGACTCGATTTCTCTGTGGCTCCGGGTCTTAACCCCTTAACCAAACTAGATACGGTAACTCGCTGGCTCATTCTTCAACAGGCACGCTATCACACTATTAATAGTGCTCTAACAGGTTGTAGGCATACGGTTTCAGGTTCTATTTCACTCAGCTTTCCACTGTTCTTTTCGCCTTTCCGTCACCGTACTGGTTCACTATCGGTTGCAAACAGTATTTAGCCTTGCCAGATGGTCCTGGCGGATTCATACGGTATTTCTCGTGCACCGTACTACTCGGGTGTCTTGCAAAGTAGATTCTCAGTTTTTAACTACGCGGCTATCACGCTCTATGGCCCAGCTTCCCAGCTGTGTTTGTTTAACATTGATTTTTTGACTACTCTCTGGTATTACAGCACCAGACACAAGATCCCACAACACCACAGCAGCAACGCCTGTAAGCTATGACACTGCCATGGTTTAGGCTCGTCTCCGTTCGCTCGCCGCTACTAGGAGAATCCCTGATTTGGTTTATTTTCTTCCGGTTACTAAGATGTTTCAGTTCACCGACTTGCCTTCGCTGTGTCTATGTATTCAACACAGGATCACTGGACATCACTCCAGTGGGGTTTCCCCATTCGGACATCTGCGGGTCAAGGCTTGTTACAGCTCGCCGCAGCTTTTCGCAGTTTTCCACGTCCTTCATCGGCTGTTTGCACCTAGGCATCCACCGTACGCCCTTAGTAGCTTAACCAACTTAATCAAAAGATTAAACCAGTTAATTAACTAATTAAAATGAGCTAATTAATTGTAAAGTTACACTATAATTATTAGCAGTATTTGGCTTACACCAAACTTACCAACAGTTAAGCTAACTTAAAGTTATCTTTAACATGAGTTATGCAGTTTTCAAAGAACTTACTTTGGCTCAGCGAACTTGCGTTCTCTGATAACTGAATAGCAAAACTAGTCAAATCTTATCGTGGTTGGACAGCCTGAATAAAAACCAAGCCACTATATTTTAACCTGTTACAGTTAAAAGCGATTCCGACCTCGTTAAGAGCCTTAAAGGCCTCTTAACTACTCCTTAGAAAGGAGGTGATCCAGCCGCACCTTCCGGTACGGCTACCTTGTTACGACTTCACCCCAATCAAAAGCCCGGCCTTAGGCAACTGCCTCCCAAAGGGTTAGCTAGTCAACTTCGGGCATGACCTTCTTTCGTGGTGTGACGGGCGGTGTGTACAAGACCCGGGAACGTATTCACGGTGGCGTTCTGATCCACCATTACTAGCGATTCCAGCTTCATGGAGTCGAGTTGCAGACTCCAATCCGAACTGAGGGTAGGTTTAAGGATTTGCCAGTTATCGCTAACAAGCTACCCATTGTCCTATCCCATTGTAACACGTGTGTAGCCCTGGACATAAGGGGCATGATGATTTGACGTCATCCCCACCTTCCTCCGGCTTATCACCGGCAGTCTGATTTGAGGGTTCAGCAGCCTGCGCTCTGTAACAACAAATCACGAGGGTTGCGCTCGTTGCGGGACTTAACCCAACATCTCACGACACGAGCTGACGACAACCGTGCACCACCTGTCTTACTGCTCCTTGCGGCACCCCCACCTTTCGGCAGGGTTCAGTAGATGTCAAGCCCAGGTAAGGTTCTTCGCGTTGCATCGAATTAAACCACATGTTCCACCGCTTGTGCGGGTCCCCGTCAATTCCTTTGAGTTTCAACCTTGCGGCCGTACTCCCCAGGCGGGATACTTAACGCGTTAGCTACGACACCGAGGGGGTCGATACCCCCAGCATCTAGTATCCATCGTTTACGGCCAGGACTACAGGGGTATCTAATCCCTTTCGCTACCCTGGCTTTCGTCCCTCAGCGTCAGTGTTGGCCCAGAAGTGCGCTTTCGCCACTGGTGTTCCTCCCGATATCTACGCATTTCACCGCTACACCGGGAATTCCCACTTCCTCTACCAAACTCAAGTTTCCCAGTATCCAATGCCGAACAGGAGTTGAGCTCCTGGATTTAACATGAGACTTAAGAAACCGCCTACGGACGCTTTACGCCCAATAAATCCGGACAACGCTTGCACCCCCCGTATTACCGCGGCTGCTGGCACGGAGTTAGCCGGTGCTTCCTTTGTAGGTACCGTCATTATCGTCCCTACTGACAGGAGTTTACGTACCGAGATACTTCATCCTCCACGCGGAGTTGCTGCGTCAGGCTTTCGCCCATTGCGCAAGATTCCCTACTGCTGCCTCCCGTAGGAGTGTGGGCCGTGTCTCAGTCCCACTGTGGCTGGTCATCCTCTCAGACCAACTAAGGATCACTGCCTTGGTGGGCCATTACCCCGCCAACTAGCTAATCCTACGCAGACTCCTCTTTTACCGAATAAATCCTTTCATGCAAAGTATTTCAACTAGGCACTTATGCGGTATTAGCGTCAGTTTCCCAACGTTATCCCCCAGTAAAAGGCAGATTATCAACGTGTTACTCACCCGTCCGCCGCTAGACCCGAAGGCCCCGCTCGACTTGCATGTATTAAGCACTCCGCCAGCGTTCGTCCTGAGCCAGGATCAAACTCTCCGTTACATTAGCTTTGAGACCGAAGCCTCATAATGCTTGAAAAGTGTTTCCTGACTGATTGCTGACTATTTAGATGGACACAACTTAAAGCTGTGTGTTTTCTTTTTGTTTTGCTATTCAGTTGTCAAAGAACTTCCTGCTTGCTCGTTTTGTTGAGCTTGCTTACCTTATTACTAAGAAAGCGGGGTGTCAACCACCTGTTTGCTAACCCGTTTTGCCTTGTGTTCACTTGGCTTTGAGCGGTGTTAGCGGCTGGTGTGCTGCTGACAAGATTCAATATACGTAGCGCATGGGGGAGCGTCAACCCTTGAGCAAGCGGTTTGTGAAATTTGTGTGACAAGCAACCACAAATGAACGCCATCTCCTCCAAAAAGCCTAGTTTCCTTATGAATACACTGTTAATAGCAACTTAACATACCGTTACAATTATAGGCTACTTCTCTTCCCCTCACTCATCATGCGCTAGCACAAGTAGTGTAAGCCTAACGCACAACGCTACCCCAATCGCAAAAAAGAGCTATACTAAAGGCAGTAACCATCAACCCCTAAAGGTAACAGCCCCCCGTGAGCGACCTTGCCCCTTACCCTGCATCTAACAACCCCATGCCGCTGGTATTGATGAGCCTGAGCGAACAGCTGGCGCAACTAGAGTTGCTTCGCTTTAAAAAACGCTATGCCGAAGGGGCGCAACTGGCCGCCGAACTGGTGAGCCATTACAAAGAATTGGGTAACCTTACCCCCATGCTGTATGCCAAAGCGCATCAAGCGTGGTTTGACTATCAGCTAGAAGGCCCCGCCAGTGCCGACCGTGCCGTGCAAGCCATGAAGCACATCCGTAAGGAGCTTTCGAGCCAGCCCGCTATTACGCAAACGCAAATTACGTGGGGGCTGCTGCTTCATTCAGAGGCGTTGATACGTTACGACCAAGGGCTGTATGGCCAAGCCATTGGCTTACTTAAAGAGGCATTACAGCTGGTACCCACCCAACACCTTGAGCGAGCAAGGCTGTACGATAGTTTGGCCGTGTACTATGAGCATATTGGTAGCTTTGAGCGAGCCATTAAGCTGCTCAAGCGATCCATCGAACTCAAGCGTAGCCTCAACGCCCACCACGAGCTGGCCGTAAGTTGCCAAATACTGGGGCGGCTCTCGCTGATTATTGAAGAGCTGACCCAAGCGGAGCATTACCTAGACGAAGCCCGAGAGCTGAGCCGACAACTAGGCGACCCTGTACGTGAGGCTTCACTCGTCAACGACTTGATTAAGATCACCATCCTTAAAAACGATTTGCCCAAGGCGCAACGCCTGATAGACGATGCCGAGCATAGTACGTTTCAGCGTAAGCTCTGGGCTGAATACGGAACGACGCTCCTGTATAAAACCTTTTTGCTGTTTTTAAACCAGCAAATGCAACAGGCCGAACTCCTACTCAACGAGAAAATACTGCCCATTTTTAAGCAGTACCCCAACAAAAAAGGGCATGGGGTAGCGGTACGCCTACAAGCGGCCTTGCTACAAGCCCATGGCAAACACGCCGAAGCCATCGAAACGATGAGCGAAGCTATTGCTATCTTTCAAACCCAACGGCGGCCAGATGAGTTGGCTAAGACTTACTTTGAGCTGGCCAAGCTCTATGCCCAGCTACGGCAACAATCGTTAGCCAAGCAAAGTTTGATGGAAGCGTTAAAAATTGCCGAAACCAACAGCCTCTCGTTTTTGGTGGCGCCCATTGAGGATGAACTCTACCGCATTGACAGCCAAGCGTGGGAGCATATTGTGGACAAGCGGGTGAGGCATCAGCCCCTGTTTAGCCGAGACCACAACCTGATTGAAGCCCTGCTCCACGAAACCACCACCGATGTGAAGCTAGACAAGCAAGGCCGCCCCACGGCTAACGACGCACCAGGCACAGGCTCACCCAAGGGCTTGTTGGCCTTGTTACGGGTTGGGCAAGCCCTAGCGGCCGAACGAGACCTACAGAGCCTGCTACGTACTGTAAAGGACGAAACCGAGCGTGCGCTGGACGCTGAGCGTTGTACCGTATTCGTCTTAGATGCTGGCACCCAAGAGCTATGGAGCCAAGTGGCCAGTGGTCTGCAAGCGTATGACGAGATCCGCTTCCCCGCTTACAAGGGCTTGGCGGGGTACGTGGTTAAAACGGGCGAGATTTTGAACATCCCCGATGCCTACACCGACCCTCGTTTTAACGCCGAAGTGGACAAGCGCACGGGCTACCGCACCCGCAACTTGTTGTGCGTCCCCATGCGTAACCGTAGGGGCGATATTTTAGGCGTGTTTCAAGTGTTGAATAAGCGCAAAGACCAATTTACGCAAAGTGACGAAGACTTGTTGGTAGCCATTGCTGGCACGGCAGGGGTGAGCATTGAAAACGCCCTAATGGCACGTGAGCAGAAACGAGCCTTTGACAGTTTCATCATCACGCTATCAAGCACCATTGATGCGAGAGACCCCATTACCGCTGGTCATAGCGAGCGAGTGGCCGATTATTCGTTGTTGATTGCTGACGAGATGGGCATGACGCACGACGAGCGAGAAACGCTCAAATACTCGTCACTGTTACATGATATTGGTAAGATTGGTATCCGAGAAGAAGTACTGGTTAAAGATGGCCGCCTAACCGTAGAGCAGTACAAGCACATTCAAGAACACGCCAAGTTTACTTATGATATTCTGCAAAACATTCACTTTGAGAGCCACCTGCAAGACGTGCCAGAAGTCGCCGCCTCTCACCACGAAAAGATGGACGGTACTGGCTATTTTAGACACCTAAAAGGCAACGAAATACCCAAATTAGGGCGAGTGATTGCTATTACTGATGTGTTTGATGCCATTACCTCACGTAGGCATTACCGTAACCGTATGCCGTTTGAGCGTGTACTTAAATTATTACGGCAAGATGCTAACAGCCACTTTGACGCTGATTTGATTGAACACTTTTTTAAAGCCCCCGTCTACCGTGTGGCGCAGGTTTTGGTCAAAGAGCGGTTATTTACCCCCATTGCTCAAGCCCAGGGCTACGTACAATACCTAGACAGAAGCGTGCGGTTAAATGAGTTTGAGGCCATATTGGCCAGCCAACGTCGCACCAAAGCCGAGCAAGAGTTGGTTGAACTGTTTGAGATGATTTATAACGTCACTCCGCAAAAACCCGCAGATACTCAGTAAAAAAGCAAACTATTTACCCCGTAAACTTATGGTGTAAATTATTGGGCAAAGTGTAGGCTATTTTAAATAGACTTAATGAATTGAGCTGTGGTAAAGTAATTATCCACTTTAATTTACCCAGCCTACCACTTCACTTGTTACGCCAAAGTGCTAGACCCAGTTTATCTTTGCGCCTATTAGCCTACCTTTATA
>JBIKUS010000117.1:0-6412 GCA_044347425.1 Vampirovibrionales bacterium
CTCAGCATCTGCTACAAACCACGGGCGGGGTGGATGGGCGCAAAGTCATCATTCTAGGCCACGAAGGCTGGAACCCCGGTGTCATTGGCATTGTGGCCTCTCGGCTGATTGAGACGTACCATCGCCCCACTCTGCTGATGGTGCTACAACCCGACCAACACAAAGCCCGTGGCTCCGCCCGAAGCATCCCAGGCTTTCACATGGCTAAGGCGTTAGAAGGTGTGAGCGATTTATTATTGCATCACGGGGGCCATGCGGGGGCGGCGGGCTTTGCGCTAGAAATGCAACACCTGTCGGCCTTTAAGCAACGCCTACAAACCCTCGCCGAACGTGAGATTCCCGATGAGTGGCTGGTGCCGACGGTTGAAGTGGATTGCAAACTCACCTTTGAGCAACTGACGCCCGGCCTGCTGGAACTACAGGAGAACCTTGCCCCGTTTGGTATGGGGAACCCCGCCCCGCTGTTTGCGTTGGAAAACGCCAGTATTGCGAGCCAAAAAGCCTTAGGTACCGAGGCGCAACACCTCAAGCTGATGCTACAACCGCCCAATGCCAAAGGCTTTAAGCAAGGCATAGAGGCCTTGTGGTGGCGAGCAGGTGCAGGCGTGAGTGTGGATGCCAGCCAACCCTACCACGTGGCCTTTACCGCCGAGGCCAACAACACCCAATACGGCGGAGGCCCCGTGCGCCTCACCCTAAAAGCCCTGCAACCCAGTAAACCCACCTCCCACCCTCTCCCTTCGGGAGAGGGAAGGGTGAGGGAAAACCATAATGGGGTGCAAAAGGGTCGTCCCTCACCCGCTGCTCCCGCAGCGGCCTCTCCCGAGGGGAGAGGCGATGATGCGCCTCTTGTGATAAACCATACCGCTTCTGCCCAACAATGGCACGACGCACGTTCGCCCGAAACGGCCGAGTTGCCCGACGTGGGCAACGTGAGCGACACCGCCCTCGCCACTCGCCTACAAACCCCCGATACCAAAGAGCTTTGGCTGCTATACAACGAGGGGCGTGCGCCCAGTTTGCCCCTATGGCCTAACGATGCCGAACCGACGCAAGAACCAGCAGGGGTCATCAATCGGCTAACGGCCTCGCCTTGCCATACGTTGTTGTTGTGGGATATTCCCCCCAGCCCTGCCTTGACCCATACGCTGTTGGCCACCTGCCAGCCCCGCCACGTGGTACTGATGGGGCGAAAATATGAGGACGTACCGCTAAAGCTAGAGGCGGTGACGTTTTTAAAGGGCTTGTACCAAGGGCTTCGGCGGTTGCCCCCTGCTAGCCAACCCGCCACAGCGGTAGGCGGGCTAACCCTTGAACAGATTGCTTGCCGTTTTGCCACCACGCCCGAATTGGTGGCCTTATGCCTCTCGTTGTACGAACGGTTGGGCTTGGCGGTGTTGGCGCCGCAGGCTGAGACCTTGGCCGTGGCGCAATGGGTGGAGGCGCCCCCTGTGGCGTGGGCAAATGTAGCCCAACGCCACGCCAGCGAGTTGTGGCTGCTGCAACGCTTAATTGACGAAGTGGCCGCATGGCGCACATGGGTTCGCCAAGCCGATCTCCCCGCCTTGCAACGGGTGGTAGGGTCGGCGGTGCTGCACGTTACCCAGCCGTTGCTTTCACGTTAAGGCTTCACGTATGATGGCGTTTTATTCCCCTCCCCCCTCTCTCGTAAGGATGCTTGCCCATGCCTCCCTCTGCCACACTGCCCCGCCCCGATGTTGCAGACACGCCTGCCAAAACGCCTGCTCCGCCCAAGCCCAAAGCCCTCACCTTTGCCCGCCTCAAGCCTCACCTTAAAGAGCTACCCCCCGAGGCGTTGATTGCCTTAATCGAACGCCTACATGGGCTGAGTACCACCAACAAATTTCTATTGGCAGGCACGTTTGAACCCACCGCCCCCATCCACAGCAAAGAGATGGCCACCCTGAAAGCTCGCTTGCAACGTTTACTCAACCCCAAATCTTATCACCGAGAGGCACGCGTGAGTGAAGCCCTCGCTTTAATGAAAGAGTATCAAAAAACCAACGATGAGTTAGGCTTGTTTGACTTATGCCTTACCTTTGCAGAAACGGTTGTAACCATGCTCAAAACAGACCACTACAGAGGCTACGGTTTAACTGATGAGTGTGAAGAAATGGTAGCCAGCCTTGTATTATTGATACCAGATAATACAGTGGCCATTAACCGTAACTTTAAACAGCGATTATTTAATCTCCGCAACCAAGCCTGTAACAATGCCGATGACCTTGGTTATGTGTTGGTGCAACTCCATCAATTGTTTTCGGGTATGGACTGGCAAGAAGAAGCAGAGGCCGAAAGACCTTGGCCAGTCTTAAACAGATACCATAACCTTATTTACAAAGGCAGGCCTTTGATGACGACGGCTATGCTACACGACGATGACGACGACGAATAAGCCCTAGGCTTCTTTCAATGCCAGTAGCAGGCCAACGCTAGCGACAATCGCTTCGCCTTGGCCTACGGCATCAAGCCCTTCGGCGGTTTTAGCTTTAACGCAAATATTATTTTTTGCTAGTGCTAAGTCTTTGGAGAGTTGCTCTCTTATTTTTAGCTTGTAGCCTTTAAGTTTTGGGGCTTCTAGGTGTATCGTCACATCCACGTTGAGCAGGGTAAACGCACCACGCTGTTGTTGCACGGCTTGGCAAGCCAACCGCCATAAGGCCACGCCTTCGGCCTTATGCCACGTAGCGTCATCAGGGGGGAAGTGGTCGCCAATATCGCCCAAGGCCGTAGCCCCCAGCAAAGCATCTACCAAGGCGTGCCACACCACGTCGCCATCGCTATGAGCCACGGCTCCCTTAGGGCTGGTTTCAATCAACACGCCCCCCAACACCAAGGGGAGACCCTCGGCCAAGCGGTGCGTGTCATGACCCATACCCATGCGAAAATGGTTGAGTATGGAGAGGTCGTTTAGCATGGCACAGGTAAAACCTCGGCGGGTAAGGCCATCACTTCGGCTAGGCTCATGCCCAGTACGTGTTGAGCAAGGGCTTCGGCGGCACCGTCGGCTTCTACGCTGGCCGTTACCAGTTTGGCTTGGGCTTTAACATTATCGGGTGCGTTGCCCATGGCAATACCAAGGCCTGCTTGGCTAATCATGCTTAAATCGTTTTCTTGGTCGCCCACGCACACAATGGCTTCGGGGGGGATGTTAAGGGTTTGCGCCACGTGCGCCACGGCAGTCCACTTGGTGACGCCGCTTTGGGTCAGCTCTAAAAAGTGAGGGCGAGAGAGGCAGAGGGTGACACGGTCGCCAAAGTCTGTAGCAATCAGTTGGCGCAGGTGAGCCATACGATCGGGGTCACGCTCAATAATCACCATTTTTGATGAGGGCGTGACATCCAGCACGGTTCTAATATCATCCACCACGGTAGGTTCAATACGGGCGGTACGGCGGTATTCTTCAACATAAACAGGGTGAGGCTGGCTATGAAGTACGTTATTACAGTAGGCGTTTAGGTGAAACCCCTCGCTACGGCACAAATCGCCTAAGGCCAAGCCCGTTGCCCTAGCAATAGGCTGATGTAGCAAAGGCATAGCGTCGGCATCGGGCAGGCAAGCCATAGCTCCTTGGTAAGAGATGACGGGTTCATCCATCAGGTGCAGCTCTTGGGCGTACAACAAGGCCGAAGGGTGCATACGCCCTGTGGCAATAAGCATGTGCAGGTGGGGTTGAGCATTGATTAAGGCCACCACTCGGCGTACGGCAGCACTTACCCCAAGGGTATGGCTAACAAGAGTACCGTCAAGGTCGCACACCACCATACGGTAAGGCGAAGGGGGAAATAGGGGGAGAGCAGACATACGTGGCAACCTTTGTAGTAACGGGTGGGCTTAATTAAGTAAGCACCAGTGTAGCGCAAAGCACAACAGAGACTCAACCTTGGCCGAATCTCTGTAGGCGATGTTATTAAGCTAGGTTAGCGGGTGAGCGTGACGCTGTAGCGGGCTTGGCACACGGGTGCGCCATCTAGCCAGTAGTCCACCGTTAATTCGCCTTGTAGCAATTGGGCGTTAATCACCGAGAGCAACATGGTCTCGTGGCGTTGCCATAGGGCGTTTTGTTGATAGGTGTAAGTTTGACGCACCACCACACTTTGGCCATAGGCGTGCGTGCTGGCAGGCTCAAGGGCCACCATCTTGGTACGAGACGCTTCAACATTCACCCCAAAGCTATCGTACACCACGGTTTGCAACTCGCTGGCTTCGTGCCATTGGCCTAGCAACTGGTTGGGTTCTACGGGTTGGTTGGCTTGGCTTAGGGCCTGTTGGGCGGTGAGCAACTCTTTTTGCATGTGGTTAATTTGCTTGTAGCAACCATCCAGCTCACGTTGTTGGTCAAGGCGTTGGCGTTCGGCCTCTAACAACTGGCGGTGCAACTTGGCTTTGTCGTTCATCAACTTAATGTTGACAGTTTCTTGCGTATCGGTTTTCAGTTTGCCCACCAACGTGGTCAACTCTTTTACCTTACGATGAAACTGATGATTGACGTTGTACAGGTGCGAGTTAAGCTTTTCAGCCTCAACCAATTGCTTATGCAGCTGGTCTTTTTCGTCCATCACTTTTTCAACCAAGCGCAAAGCGTGTTGGCCACTGACGGCTTGCAAACCAGCCGCACCTGTTGAGGCTAACGCCATGGCGTTGCCCATAGGGGGCTGTTCTTGCGTGGTAGTAGGGGTAGATGCAGCAGCCTGTGGCACGCTTAAGCGTTGCGGTATAGAGCTATACGGCTTGGTAGGGCTAGCCTCTACAGGGGCAGTAGCGGGCATGGCCTCGCTAAACTCAAACATATCAGCCAAAGCGGGGGCAGTAGCTACTGGGCTACTCTGCGACTCATCGGGGAGTTGAATCATGGTTTTAATCTCGTCAAGGGTGCGGCCAATAGCTAAAAACTTTTTTACATTTTTAAAGAGGCTAATATGTTGCCTACTATACCGCTTTTCACCTGTCTCCGCATCGGTGGGTATGCTTAGGCCAAGGTGTGCTTCCCAGTGGGCGAGGGTATCGGGGGTTAGCTGGTACTGCTCTAGCAGGGTTTGCCATTCGGTAGGGGTGGCGGGGGCGGCTAAGCTCATGGTGGGGTCTCTCTCGTAAGGGCAACAAAGGGTAAGGGCATCTGCAATGTACCCTAGTATAAGTGGGCTACACACTTTATAACAAGTGGTAGGCTATAGTTACTCCCCTTGGGTGAGGCGATAACCTTGCTAAACGGCTTTAAACCCCTTGGCCTTACGTCGCTACCGTGCTACCTTCGGGGGTATTATGCCTGACGCTACCCCTTATACCTTTTCGTTTTTAAGCCTCTTCCCCGAGGTGTTGGCACCTTACCTACAAGCCAGCCTACTGGGCAAGGCGCAAGCCAAGGGGCTGTTACAGTGCCGTAGCCTCAACCCCCGAGACTTTAGCACCAACCCCCACCGCAAAGTAGACGACACGCCTTATGGCGGGGGGCCTGGCATGGTACTGCAATGCCAGCCCTTTTTAGATGCCTTTGCCAGCCTTGCCCCTTTGGCCGAGCGCACCCAAGTGGTGGTATTGACCCCCACAGGGCAGCCCTTTACCCATGCCCTTAGCCTACAGCTAGCCCAACAAGCCGACGAGTTGGTGTTTGTGTGTGGGCATTACGAAGGCTTTGACGAACGGCTGATGCACCTGTTGCCTAATGTCTTACCCCTAAGCCTTGGTGATTTTGTGCTGACGGGGGGCGAGTTACCCGCCTTGTGCGTGGCCGACGCTGTAGCGAGGCATTTACCTGGCGTGGTGCAACAAGCCGACAGTGTGGCGCAAGATTCGTTTTATAACGGGTTGTTGGATTATCCGCATTATACTCGGCCTGTGGAGGTGGGGGGGCTGAGTGTGCCGCCTGTGTTGATGTCGGGTAATCATCAGGCCATTGCGGCTTGGCGACATGAGCAGGCGTGCCAGCGCACCCAAGAGCTTCGCCCCGATTTGTGGGAGGCCTACCAAGAATGCAAGCCCCAAAAACCAAGCCGTTAAACGCTACGGTGGGGTTCAAAAAACACCTAAAAAGAAAAAATCGCCAACGATCGGTAACGCCAGTATCCCCCTTTAGTTCAAAAACTACGTGAGGATTAAAGCCCATTTTCAATTTATAGCTAACTACAGAGTATTTAAAACACGTTAGCTTTTTAGGCTTTTGACTCACAGCTAGGCCGTTTTTTGGTGCTTTGGGGCGCTGCCCCAAACCCCGTCGGAGGGACTCGTCCCTCCGAACCTCCCACCATGTTGGGCTTGTCCCAAGGCCTTCTGCTTGGCGATTTTTTTAGGTATTTTTAGCCCCCACCTACCCGTTCTTGCGCTTGGTTTTTAAATATTGCTACATGCACCTATAAAAAAAGCCAGTGCGGCAAAGCACTGGCACAGGAAAGAA
>JBIKUS010000118.1:0-6353 GCA_044347425.1 Vampirovibrionales bacterium
GGTCAATTTTGGTATGTTTTGGCTGATGCGAGGGGTGGTCTCCCCTCGCGCTCCCCCACAGAGGGGGCTTTGCCCCCTACTGCTTACCCCCAATAGCGAAGCTCGCCCCTGCCGCTCGGCACTCAGACTCGCCTACGGCTCGATTCGTTTTTGCCGAGCTGGCTTTTGGAGGGGACTTGGAGGTGGTGGTCTGTTTTCTTTTAAAACAACTCAGTCAGGGCGTAGAATTTGTGTAACCCGATAACGAAACCCAAGAACACACCAAAATAAGGGAGACTGTGTGGCGGGATTCACAAGGGGTGCAACCCCTTGTGTGGTGGGGTTGTTAGGGGGCTTCCACAAGCCCCCTAACTCGGCTGTCGGGCCGAGACCCGACACCAGCCAACAAACACCAAGACAAGCCAAAGTAGGGGAGATCAAAGGAATACCACCCCTCGCATCAGCCAAAACAGACCAAAACCCTAAACCCCCTCCAAAAACCAGCTCGGTCGTGACGAATCGAGCCGTAGGCGAGTTTGAGTGCCGAGCGGCAGGGGCGGGCTTTGCTATTGGGGGTAAGCAGTAGGGGGCGAAAGCCCCCTCTGTGGGGGAGGGCGAGGGGAGACCACCCCTCGCATCAGCCAACAACACCAGCAACCCTAGGTACAACAACCCGATTTAAACCACTGAACCCGTAGTGTTTAGCACTTTTGTAATGGGGCATTTTTATCATAGGCCTAACGCACCCTTAAGCGTATACTGATAAGCATCATGCTCATCCTCCCCAAACAAACCTTATTGTGTGTTGGTAAACTCCCCAAACAACACAGTTATATTGAACAAGGCTGGCAGCACTACGCTAAGCTTATCAAACCCTATGTGGCAGGCCTCACCGTGGTCGAAGTACCAGAAACGCCCGCATCGCCCACCATGCCCATTGCCAAAATACTCAGTACCGAGGCGCAACGCCTGCAAGCCCCATGGCAAGCGGCCGCCTATCGCATCGCCCTCGTCCCCCAAGGCGAAACCTACACCTCGCCTGAGCTGGCACAACAGCTTAACCAACGCCTAGGCCGCTTGGGCGATGTGGTGGCAACTCAACCAACTGGGGGTAGGGGGCAAGGTCAGGCAAGCTCTATAGTATGGTTGGTAGGTGGGCCACACGGGCTTTGCTCGTCGCTGGTGGCGCAAGCTCATTGGCAGGTGTCGCTAGGGCAACTTACATGGCCTCACCCCTTGGTGCGCCTTTTGTGGCTTGAGCAACTGTACCGCTCCTGCCGATTGCTTAACGGCCACGCCTACCACAAGTAGCCCCCCTCGCTTTTAATTAGGCCATACGGGTTACACTGCGTAATACGCCCTTGTGTGTTTCGCTAACCTGCCGATAGTTACAGTTAGAGACGAACCGAATCACCTACACCACCCTGCTGCACTGCCTGCACCTTTACCTAGGCGGTACAAGGGCATGGTTTGGGTAGCTTAAGCACCTTTGTTTTGCTTTGTGAAATGAGAGTTAACACCGATGATGAGCGAACTTAAAAAACACCTGCGCCAACCCGTCTTAATTGAGCTATGCCAAACCCAGTGCCTTAGCGGCCAACAAACCTTGGTGATAGAAGAAAAAGCCGAAGGCACCCTCTACCAAATTGATGCCAACACCACCATTGTGGCCTACGAGATGGTACTGGCACAACGCAAAAAAACCGTTACCGCCAAGTTGGCCAACGGTGTGCTGTCTATCGTGCATATTGGCGACGTGCATTGCCGCCAAACCTTTGCCAAAGGCGAATGGTACGCCAGCCAGTTCTTTTTTGAGGGCGGCTCGCTCATCTGCCGTAACTACACCAAAAAGCTGGACTATGCCTTTAGCCCCGACGGCGGCCTGATAGATGTGCTATATGAGTTATGGAGTGGCGACACCAGCATGGGCTACTATAACTTAGAGCTTTTTATGCACGCCCCATAGCCGCCATTAAGCATAGGGCTTAGCATGACCACACTCACCCAACCCACCCGCACCGTTACAGGCACCCTCTCCCCTCCGCAGGATGCTGAACTGCCCCACCTGCCACGCATAAGGCCACTCACCTACCAGCTCACCCTGCCCACCTCGGCCAGTGAGCAACACCCTGCCCAAGGCTTACTGGTGTACTTGCCAGGCTTTGGGGCTGATACTGATGAAGCCTACTTAGCCAAACTCCGCCAAAACCTAGCCAGCACCTTTAACTACGCCGTGGTGACGCTTGACTACCACTGCTACTACGCCCGCCCCGAACAAGGTGCCACCCTGCAACTTAACGAGGCTGGCAAAGCCCTTCTCCCCTTGCTGTACAAAAGCGTAGGCCTGCCCCTCTCTGCCCCGCTTGAGGTGTTAGGCCAGCATCTCTCGCAACCCATCGACATTACAGGCTACCTTGTGCCTCCCCAAGCCGAATACCAAAACTTTGGCGTGCTGCAAGCCATGGATGTCGTCACCCTGCTGCACCACTTGCACCAACACCCCACTAACTCTCCACCCGTAGCGTGGGGCAATGTGGTGCTGGCTGGCTCGTCTCATGGGGGCTATATTGCCCATATGGTAGCCAAACTCATACCCAACACCATCAGAGCCGTTATTGACAATTCCTCGTACACACGCACGGCTATGGCCTACATTGGTCTCTCCTCTCACCCCGAATTTAAAGTAGAGCAAGGCAATGCCAAGCTGGCACTCTCCACCATTTCGGCGTGGCAACTCACAGACAGAAGCCTGCCCACCTATTTTGGGCTGGCACCCCAAGCCATACGAGACTTGGCATTAAGCCAACACGTACAGGCTACCGCCCACTATGCTCAACGCTTGCCCGCTATTTATGCTTTTCACTCTAGCCAAGATACCTTTATTGCCCCCCTCGCCGAAAAGCTTGAGCAAGCCCAGTTATACACCCAAGCGGGCTACCCCTTTACCCTCAAACAAGTCACCCAAGCCGATATTGACGGCAAACGCTTTAAAGCCCTAACCCATGGTATGCAAGCCAGTATGCAAACCCTCTGCCACGATGTGCTTACCCCCCTAGCCGACACCTCTGCCCCCCCCACCGTGATGGATTGGGAGACAGCCGACACCTTAGCCTATGCCTGTGGTAACAAACTGTATAGCGTTGAGTTTGATTCATTGCCAAGGTTGCAGATTACTTAATAGCAAGGTGTAGGTTGGCTTACTTTGTTTTTGGGCGGAGTTAGCCCCCTTGTTTTAGCCTGCCTTGGTGTTTGTTGGCTGGTGTCGGGTCTCGGCCCGACAGCAGCCAGCTTAAACAAGAACAAGCCAATCAAGCGGAGCGAAGGCTACCCAAAACACTTTTTAGGCAAGTTTTTGAGGTGCAGGGGGTGCGGGCAAGGCTTTAATCACCCACGGGCTAGGATCTAGCACCGTGCGAGGGCGGGTAGGAGCAAGGGGCATGGCCACGGGCAGGGTAAAAGGCGAAACTGGGGCAGCCGCCACAGGCAACACAAACGGCGAAGGAGGCTGAGCTTGTGTGGGGACTGGTACACCGTTAAACACAGCTCCGCCTAGCACAGCACTCTCCATTGTGGCCTTGCCCTTGTGCTTGTGTGCCACCTTGCCCTTCTCCTCTTTGTCGGGATGGGTGGCTTGGTAGGTCTCGTAGGCTTTACTGGCTTTCTCCCACTTGGCCTTGGTAAAGTGGTTGGTGAGGGCAATGCCAATTTTAGGCTCAATAATGGCAATCATGGTAAGCGACACCAGCCCCGCCCCTACTGTAATGGCGTTGTGGGCTTCGGTGAGGTGTTTGGCCATGCGCTGCGCCTGCTCGGCGTTTAGCCCGTAGCGGTGTTTTAGCAGCGTGGGGGAGAGGTCGCCCTTGTCTTTAAACGTCCACCCGCCAATGGCGTTGGTGGTGTGTTGCGCTAACAAATCAGGTGCGTTGGCCAGTTGTTCGGCGGTCAATAACCCTTCGGCCTGTAGGCGTTGGCCAAGCTTTTGGCTCACCCCATGCCCCACCAGCCCCCGCAACAAGGGGAAGCACCACGTGAGGGTTGGCCAGCCCATCAGGCCGTCGGCCACGAGACTTTCTCGGTATTCGCTATCGTCTCGGGCGTTGAGCATACGGAGGCCACAGAGCAGGCCGTAGGTGACGGCCATGAGTTTAACGGGCGTGTAGGGGAATTGCCTGTCGTAGCTATAGGTGTTGATGAGTTCTCGCATGTTGTTAAAGCGGGGTTTAAAGCCGTGGCGCACGTCCAAGTGATGGTTAACGGCCACACCCAGCACCGTCCCCATAAAGGCGAGGCCGCCAAGGGTGGGCCACGGGTTACCACGCTTCAGGCTATCTTCAAGGTAGGGGAAGCACCGAAAGCCTTTGTCCTTGGTGGGAGCGTCGTCTTTGGGGGCTTCGGCTTGCTTGTTGGGGGGGAGGTGAGGGTCGTAGCCTTTGGGCAAGTGGTACTTGTCTCGCCAATGCTCGTCTAGCCTACTTGTGCCAGGGAAGGCATCTTGCCCCGTTTGCCATTTGGTCAATAGGCGCACGCTGGCAGGCACACTCAGCGATATCATGACAGCCACTAGCGTACCTAATTGCTGTAGCCCTTTATTGCGTTGCGTGGCGGCCAAGCCCTTGGCCAAGGGTTCGCCCCATTGGTTGGCCTGTTGCAGGTGGGTTAAATCGGTCAGCAACATGGGTAAGTCAATGGCAACCTTAGGCGCATTGGGGTGAAGGGTTAGGTCTAAGGCCATATCCTTTAGCCCAAGCTGATTAGCCAGCTGGTCGGCCAGTAGGTTGCGGGGGTGCTGGTAGTGGCCGCTTAGCTGTTTACCTAACGTGGCCATGCGTTGTGGCAAGGGCTGGCCAACGTCGTCGGTAGCCAGTTGGGTAATGGCTTGTTGCAGGTTGAGTTGTGGGCGTTGGGGCAAAGCGGGGTTGGCGTGCGCTAGCAGAGCTTCCTCCACTTGAGCGTAAAAGGCCTCAGCAGTGGGGTGTTGCCGTGCCACTTGCTCGTAGGCGTGTAGGGCGGGTAAATCCATGTTGTGGCGCACAAAGCTGGGTTGGCCTGTTAGGTGATGGTAAGGTTTATCTACCAGTGTGCTACCAATGAGCAACGTGGCCAGTAGGCCAGGCAAAAACGTATCGGTAATATCCGCTAGGCTTTGCCGAATAAAGGATTCTTGCGCGGCTTGGGTGTTGTCGTCGCCGATGGTGCCTTTGTCTCGGTCGAGCTGTTGCCACGTGCGGGGTAGGGTGTAGCCCACCGTTTGCTCAAGGGCGTAGCGGGTGCCTTCGCTGGCGTACACCACGTTGGCAATGCCCTGCACCAAGGGCAGGCTGGTAAAGCCAAAGGCGGGGCTGGCCTTGGGCATAAGGGGCTGTTGTGGAGCTAAGGGGAAGGCTAACGACACGAAACGGGTTGACCCACGAGAGAAGGGACACAAAGGGCAAACAATGCAACAGCATCAACGCCAGTCAACCGTTAACCGTGTTATGGGTTTGAGGTGTTGCCCGCCTGTTAGTTTGGCTCAGGGCAACCCTTTACTTAAGTTTCACGCTGGGCTTGTAACGAGAGGTGGATGCCCTAAGGCAACTCTACGCCATACCATAGCGAGAACAGGGTTACCGTGTAAGCTCTCCACAGGCCTGCACACCTTGGTAACCCGCCCCCTTTTGTTAAAAAGGACACAGCCAAAGGCCACAGGGCATGACAGCCGAGGGGATTTAGCCACCTCGTCCAAGCGAGCCTCCTAAGGGTTCACCTTCGGCACGGGTTGCCTTTTAGCCTGTGGCCAAGTAGTTAGGGGGCTACTTGTTAACACCAGTGGGCTGACTCTTCAACCGTGCGCCTCTTGCACAGTAGCCCTACTATGACGTAAACGTGAGGCTAGGGCAAGTTAATGTTGCGCTTTATAGAATGCCTCTCAACCAAGCTTTTGGTCTGTTTTGGCTGATGCGAGGGGTGGTCTCCCCTCGCCCTCCCCCACAGAGGGGGCTTTGCCCCCTACTGCTTACCCCCAATGGCGAAGCCCACCCCTGCCGCTCGGGACTCAGACTCGCCTGCGGCGATCTTCGTCATGGCCGAGCTGGTTTTTGGAGGGGGCTTTGGGAAATGGTTTGTTTTCTTTTGAAAGTGGGCTGTCAGGGCGTAGAATTTGTGTAACCCGATAACGCAACCCAAGAACATACCAAAATAACGGAGACTGTGTGGCAGGATTCTCAAGGGGTGCAACCCCTTGAGTGGCGGGGTTGTTAGGGGGCTTGTGGAAGCCCCCTAACTCGGCTGTCGGGCCGAGACCCGACACCAACCAGCTAACACCAGTACAAGCTAATCAAGCGGAGCAAACTCCCCCAAAACCAAGCTTTGGGGTTTGTTGGCTGATGCGAGGGGTG
>JBIKUS010000024.1:0-20768 GCA_044347425.1 Vampirovibrionales bacterium
ACGCCCCATGGAAGAAGCCTTGCGTGTCTCTAACGACGTGCATGCCGTGATGAAAGAATACTAAACCTTAACAGGAGCCTCCGTTATGCACTTACAGTCATCGGTGTCTCCTTGGGCTAAACCCCCTGCTGCTTTAGGGCAAGCAGGGGGTAGTCGCTCCAATTTTGGAGTTACTTATGCTGAACCACTTACGTTTGGCTCGACTTATTTAAGTCAAAAGTTGAGTGACTCAGCATTTCAACTTATTGACTCCTTACCTGAGACGACAGTTGTTCATGTTGCCCCAAAATCAGTTAAGCTGACGAACAAGACTGGAACTCAATCAGTTGATCTTAGTTTTACAGCATTGGAATCGCCTGATAAAATTGTTGACGTTGAACTACAAGCAACCGCCAACCAGCTTCTACAACCGTTTAAATAATGCTGTTTGGCTGTGCTAAGCTAATTTTATAAAGTTTGTATCAGGTGTTACGCTCATGGGTTACGCTTCCTCCTCCTCCTATTCTCGAACAGACCGTGTGCGTAAAGCCCTTATGCGAGAAATGGGCGACATCTTGCGTAACGGTCTTAAAGACCCCCGTCTTACCGACACCGTTATTTCGGTGACGGACGTTGAAGTGAGTGGCGACTTACGTCACGCTAAGGTCTTCGTCAGTATTTTAACCGATGATGACGATTACAAAGTAGAGTTGATGACCCTGCTGATGAGTTACGAAGTCAAAATCCGTAAAGAAGTGGCTCAACGCATTAAGCTGCGCTACGTGCCAGAAATTAAACTCAAACTCGACGAATCGCTTGAACGTGGCACCCACATGACCAATCTGCTTAACCGCATTGAGCGGGGCGAATTGGACTAGGCTTTAACGGTACTTTACTCCCCTTACTTCTCTCTCACAACGAATCGTTACAAATTAACGTGCTACCTAGGGTGTGCTAGCAATTGTCGCCCCAAAGCTACCTTTATATAGCAGTAACTCTGCACCTAACAAACACGAGATAGTACCGCCCATGACACGATGGTTAGTTCAATTGGCCAGTTCGCCACAAATGCTTAGCCTCCTGTGTTTTTGGGGCTTTTCGTGCGTGTCGCCGTCGTGGTGGCTACTTAAGCAAGGCGTGTTAGAGCCACTCTTGGCCAGTACGCCGTTACCTGCTCATATCGCCAGCACCTCGGTAGAGGCTTTGCCCCTAGCAATGCAACACCTCTCGCAAAGCCCCGAGTTGGCTCAGCAGTTGTTGCCTACCTTGTTATTGGCAGGCTGTGTTTCTGTGGTTTATGTCAGCTTGGCCACATGGTTAAGTCACAGGCTTGGCCAGCGTTTGCACCGCCATTTTACACAAGCTGCACCTTTACAACCCTTGGCACAGTAAAGCGTTAGGCTTTTTAGTGTTCAAAGCTTACAGGTACGGCCGTAGGTGTTTCTCCCTTTTTTAAGGCGATGAGAGCCTTAACGGCATCCTCTTCGTTTTGCCACACGGTGAGTACCTTGTCTAGGCGGGTAATGGTCATTAGCCGCAAACCCATATCGTTGAGGCCACACAATACCAAGTCGCCTTGGGCTTTACGGCAATCCTTAAGTAACGAGATGATGGTAGCGAGACCAAAACTATCCAGGTAATGCACACCCGAAAGGTCAAGCACCATCCAGTGGTGGCCTTGCCCTAGCAGTTGTTGAGCGTAGTTTTTAAAGTCGTCGTTTTTAGGGGCTTCAAACCGTGCAATGCCCAAATAAATCACCAAGCAGTCTTGGTTAAAATGGTGATTGAGTGATACTGACGAAATGGCTGAGGAGGGAGGCATAACCATAATAAAGGAGACTCCGTAGGGTGCAACTTAGTTAAGAGTATACCATGTTTTGCAACCCGCGTGTATTAAGTAAGCTACTTGTGGTAGAAGCTCAACCCTAACGTTAACGTAAGTTGATGTTAGGCATGGCGTTACTACTTGGCTTTTGCTAAACTAAAGGTAGATAAAGCAACCCTAAGCTACAGAAAGTCATGCCATGAGCCAACCACGCACCCTCCTTCTTGCCGAACATTCTGGGTTTTGCCACGGTGTTAAAAAAGCCGTTAACAAAACCATTGCAGCCTTTGAGCAAAGCCACGACAAGCCCACCGTGGTGCTGGGGCAACTCATCCACAACCAGCAAGAGATTGACAGACTGAAGGCCATGGGCATCGAGACCGTAGGCTTGGTTGACGAACTGCCCGAAGGCAGTACCGTGGTGGTACGTACCCATGGCGCACCCCCCGAATTGTTTCAACAGCTTGAGGCTGCTGGCCACACCGTGCAAGATGCCACTTGCCCCGACGTGACTCTAGTACAACGTCGAGCCTTAGAGTTGGCCAACGACGGCTACACCGTGGTGGTGGTGGGCAAAGCTAACCACCCTGAAGTGGTAGGTATTTTAGGCCATTTGCGCCAGTGCCAAGGGGCTCACGCCATTGCCGTTAACACCGTGGCAGACTTGCACGAAGCCTTGGCCACGCTCCCCAAGCGTAAGGTGGGGGTGGTGTCGCAAACCACGCAACTTGAAGAAGCCTTTTTTGACATGGTAAAACACGTGGCCATGGTAGCCAAAGAGATGAAGGTGTACAACACTATTTGTCCCGCCACGTATTATCGCCAACATGCCGCCCTTGAGCTGGCCAATAAGGTGGATGTGATGGTAGTTGTTGGCGGTAAAAACAGCAGCAACACCAGCCACCTCGCTGATATTTGCCGAGAAGTGGGTAAGCCCACCCTGCATGTTGAAACCCCAGATGAGGCATTGCTGAGTTGGCCACCACTACAAACCGCACAAACGATTGGTATCACAGCAGGGGCTTCTACGCCTGATTGGGTGGTAGAGCAGGTGATGGATGCCTTGCGTACTCTGCCTCCGCTGGCTTGCTTACCCGCCGAAGCCGTGGCCTAACGTGCATGGCTCCCCTGCCTTGGCACGAGCTTGAGCAACGCTACAACCAACTGGTGCAATACCATAACCCTGCCACGGCCTATGCTGATTGGGAGGCCTTTAGATCTTGGTTTAACGCCACGTTTACCCTGCTAGAGTGCTTTTTAGAAGATGCGTGGAATGAGCAGGTTGAGGGCGAGACTCACATTGAATATCACCTGCGTAGCCCTAAAACCAAGCAAGAGCTGGGGCCTTTAGCCGCTGACGTGTACACCAACCACAGCGATGCTAAGGGCGTGTGGCACCTTGGGGCGTACCAACATACGCAGCTCCCCCCCGCAGGCGCACCCACGGTGGGGGAGCTACTTACTTTTTGCCAAGGGCATTACGGTTAAGGTTTTAACGCTTGAGCTGTGTTTAGGATGTTTTTTGCGGTATCGCCATTCTTACCACGAAGCAACATCTGCAGTTTTTCCAATGCGTTAGGTGCTTTCAGGGCTTCAGATAGTCTTGCGTATCCTTTTTGGAGAAAGGGCAAGGTTTTATCAGGTGTTGATGCCCAAGTATTCACCATAGGACGCATAGCTCGGGTTGCTAGGGCTTCAGCTCCTAAAACGGGTGTGGCAACAACTCCAGCTGCAACTCCAGTAGCTATGACGAGGACAGTGGCCACTGCACAACTTGCACCAATAACGTTTCTTGGGTTCTGAATTCTTGGATTGAAAGCTCCAGCTACATTTCTGGGGAAGCCACGCAAAAAGTTCATCAAACATTTCCTTATAGATAGGATGAGTAATTAAGAGAGATGATAACCTCAACTATCTTAACTTGCCTCAATACACTAAGTTGCTAACCCTACCCTTGCTTGTTGCCTGCTACCACCTTAAAGCCAATCAGCAATAAGGCCACGGCACTTAAGGCAGACATCAGCCCAGCGGGCATAAACTTGCCAGCCGCCAAAAAGTCTGTGCCAAATTTGGCCAGTAACAAGGCACTGGTTAACGCCAAAATCACCGCTGACAACCCAGCAAAGCGATGGCGCAAATACGTGGCCAGCAACAATATCGCTCCTGACCCCAACCCCGCTATGAGCGAAACTTGGCTGCCCGCACTGACGTAGCCGATAACACCACCCACCATGGTGAGCAGGCCGTAGGCGTAAAAATAAATTTGTAGCATGAGGGAGTCTCCTTTGAGTGACACGTTAAACGAGGTTAGTCTTTTGCTTCGGTGGTGGGTTGTGGATGCACGTAAAGTGTTTGTGTGGGGTAAGCAAACTCAACGCCAAGTTCGTTAAAACGGTGCATCATCGCCAAGTTAATGGCTTGTTGCGTATCCATATAGTCGTTGTATTCGGGCGATGCTACATAGTACACCGCCTCAAAGTCAAGCGACGAAGTACCAAACGCTAAAAAATGCACCCTATCCATCTTGGCTAAGGGTTGGGCGGTAATAATCTCTTTAACAGCCTCTACCACTTGCGTTATTAAGTCGGGCGGGGTTTGGTACAGTAGCCCAAACTTAAAGACGATGCGGCGTTCTTCCATGCGTTTGTAGTTACGTATACGGCTAGAGAGCAAATCGGTGTTAGAGAAGATAATTTGCTCGCCACCTAGGCTACGTATGCGTGTGGTCTTAAGGCCAATATGCTCTACGGAGCCTAAGAAATCACCCACAATAATAAAATCGCCTAGCACAAAAGGCTTGTCTATTACGATGGAGAAAGCGGCAAAAATATCGCCCAACACGTTTTGTACGGCCAAGGCAACGGCAATACCGCCTACCCCTAAGCCAGCCACTAAGGCAGTTACATTCACGCCCACGTTGGCCATGGCGAGTAGCAGCAAAATACTCCACGCCACAAGCAAGCCCACAAAACGTAGCGGGCCTAGCATCATGCGTAGGGTGCTGTGATTTGCCGCATCACCTTCGCTGGCCTGTTTGGCCACCATACCGTCTAAAACATGCGTCAGCAACGGCGATACCCATAGCCCCGCCTGAAAAAATAGAGCCAAGCTGGGCAAGGCCATCATAAGTTTAGCAAGGTTGGGCGGCAGTTGTAATGCGTGCGAAGCCAGTGACAAGGCAATGAGCATAAAAAATAGGCTGTGCATTTTTTGCAAGCATTGCGCCATAAAGGCCAACCAGTTGAGCGGGTCGCTAACCACCATTTTATGCAGTAGCTTAGGTAACTGGCGTATCAATAAGGTACGTACTAAGCGCAACAACCATTTAAGTAGCAAAAATATCAGCACAAATAACAACCAGTGGTAGACCGTATTGCCTGCCACTTCAAGGTTGAGCCAAGGGCCAATCACCTCGTTCGTTTTGAGAAAATCGCGAATAAGTGCGTGGTTATCGGCCACCTTTTGGGTGACTTCTTGGGCTTGTTGCGTGATGGCTTCGCTAATTTCGGCGGGAGGAGCGTAGTTGGTTTCAACCAACGGCTCGTGCGTCGTTACGGTAGATGCAGCTGCAATCTCGCCTGTTTGTGTTGTTGGCACTGTAGTTAGTGGTGTTGGCTGTGGGGTGTTTGCCATGGGGTCAGTCTCCTGTTCACTCTCTTAAAAGCGACCGTTGCGGGTTAGCCTCCCATGAGGCGGGCTTGCCAGTGGTCTTGCGAGTGGGCCGTTAACCCCCACTCGGCCAAGAGCGTTGCTTGTAGGGTAAGGTGATAGGATAGTGTGTCTGTCATTACGTTGGGCGTGGGTGCGGGAGCCAATTCTGGTAAGTAAGGCCAAGGTGTGACACCTAACGAAGCAGCCTTGGCTAAGCTATGGCATTCGGTGGGTTGCCACGGGAGTTTAGCCCCTGTAAAGGCCGCACAAGTGTTACTTAGCATCGCAAAGGTTGTGGTTGCCGAAGCTGCAACATAGCTGTTTGAGGGTTGAGAGGGAGGACTCGTCACTTGTGCCAGTAGGGTGAGCAGAAGATGATTAAGGCTTGCCCAAGCCACAGGCGGGGCGGGTTCGTCTTTGGCGGTGGGGGGTGCAAAGGCGATACCTGCAAGGTACAAGGCTCGCCAACCAGCCAGTAAGCCACCCTCTCTTGTGCTGAGCAATGGAGCGACTGTTGTTGAGGAGAGTCCCTGTTGGGTCGCTTGTTCTGCCAAATCAGTGTGCGCTAAACTTTGAGGAAATACCGCCAAGGCACTGGCTTTTTGGTGTGGTTGCACTTGGTTAAGCGTTTTTACACAAGCTTGTAACATGGCCAATACGGCGTGGTAGGGTTGCGGGTCATCACTGTGCCACGCCATGGCCGAAGGTAAGGCAATCACCCGTTGTGGGCAAGCGGGGTGAGCTTGTTGCGCCAACCACTGGGCAAGCGGCTGTGCTGACGGTAACCACTGCCGTGCAGGCCACCACACTGGGCGATCAGGGTCAGCATCGTTAAGCGATGCGCCACGTACTTGAAAGCCACAGCCCATTAAAAAGGCAGCCACTTGGTGATGCACCCAATCGTTATGGCCAAGGAGTAACACTTGGGGCAAAGGCTTGGGCAGAGCGTCATTTACCCATTGCCGACATGCCGTATCAAACAGTGTCACGGTGTGGCGGTATCGAAATAGACGGTTAAGCTTGGTTTGCAACAACGGCAACGCCAGCGGATGAGTCAGTGGAGCCAAAGGAAGGGCAAAGCGTAGTGTATCTGTCAGGGTGCTAGAGGTGGGCGGTTCAAACTGAGGATTAGGGCGAGGGGTGGCCGCCACGCCGTGATGGTGGTGCCATAAAGCAAAGGGGCCAGCTACTTGTTCGTCTACAAAAGCGGCAGCATCCCAAGGTTGAGCAGGGGCGGTAAAGGTGTGGTGCTTGGCTACCCACGGTAGACACACGCCCCAAGCTTGGGGCAGTTGCGTTGGGCGGATGGTGAGTGTGGCGGTAGCGTGGCTATGCAAGGCAGGGGGTGCTTGGGCAATGGTCACACCCTCCCAGCTTGGGGTAAGGCGAACAAAGGCACCTGCACTTTGGTGCCAACCAAAAGCGGTTTGGCAGGTAACGCCTTGCGCTAACTCGCCTACCCATCGGGCGTGATGTTGATGAGCTGGTGACATAAGTAGCCTCGCTTACTCTAAACTTAGTAGAGTAACCTACGGACAGAATTATATTAGTTTAGCATAATATAAGGTCACAAAGCAAAAGGCGACAGTATTTTATAGTTTACGCCCCTCGTTATTACGTAAACAAGGGGCGTTTTTGCATCAGCACGATCTATTGAAAGACAAAGTTATAACTTTGGCTAGAACCGCTTGCCTCACCAAGACGATCAACAACCATACCATTAGATCCTTTTTGGAAGGTAATCGTGGAGTCACCATCTGTAAAATCAAGGCTATCCTGCCCAGGCGTTACATAAATGGTGGTTTCGCCCCTTTCATCTACTTCAGTTCTAGCAATATCGCTTGGGTCAAAGACCCATCCATCCCAGCTTGATTCAGAGTCTCCGTATAAAATAGTCGCTTCAGCGTTGGTGGTAATTTGCGAAGCGTTGAGTTCACTTCTGGCAATTGACATTAAATCTATTGGATTTTGATTTTCCCCAAACCAAGGTACAGTGCGGTCTTGGTCGACGATGAACTCTACAGAAGAATTGTTCAAATTAGCACCATCTAGTAATAAAACATTTTGCCAGCCATACTGCCCCATATTTTCTTGTATAAAATAACTTGCACCAGAATCAGTAAACAAATCAGGTTGGCCAAGCTCAAAGTTGTCAGTAACGGGGTTACCGTTTACTGTTAAGGTGTTTGTTGGACTATCGGGTGCTACACTTACGGCTGAACCAGAAAGTTGACCCTCAATGGTCGTAAATTGCCCCTCGCCTCCTCTAGCACTAACAGTACCAAAAGGCATCGTTACAGAATAATCGCTCATAAAATATCACTCCACTTTGTTCATCAAAAAACATACAAGTAACATTGTATTAAAGTTGTTTATTTTGTTTATTTTGTTACAGACAAAAACAAAAAATATATTTTTTATGCCAAAAACATTGAAAAATTTTCATTTTTGATAAAGAAGGTGTTCTCCACCCTCCCCAGAGGGAGTTAGCCACGAACGGCTTGTAGCCTTGCCGTAGCTCGGCGTAGTGCTAATTCTGCACGGGTTAAGTCCACACCATGCTTATGGCGAAGGCGGTCTTGCGCTCGGCGCAGAGCCACTTGGGCACGCACTTTGTCAATATTACGGCCATGCTCTGCCACATCGGTAAGTACGGTAATACTTTCGCCGTCGGTTTGTAGTAGGCCACCCATTACCACGTAAGTTTCGGGGATGTTGGCCAAGGTCGTCAGCTTAAACAAACCAATGGCTAGCGGCGTTACCAAAGGTTGGTGCTTGGGGTAAATACCCAGCGAACCATCCACGGCCATGGCTGAAACATGTGTGACATCGCCCGAAAATACCACACCGTTAGGTGTAATGATGGAGCATTTGAGCGTTTGTAGTTGTGTAGCTGTGGAGGCCATCATCGAGCTGTCCTTCTTTCAACAAAATACCAAGCTTACCTATAGCTTATCAGCTTGACGATGCACTAGGCCGTTAGTTTCATGCTTTCGGCTTTAGCAAGGGCTTGCTCTAGCGTGCCTACCATGTAGAAGGCTTGTTCGGGCAGGTCGTCATGCTCACCATCTAAAATAGCTTTAAAGCCTCGGATGGTGTCATCAAGCTTAACGTATTGGCCAGGGGTGCCAGTAAATACTTCGGCAACAAAGAAGGGTTGCGACAAGAAGCGTTGTACCTTACGGGCACGCGATACCACTTTACGGTCTTCGTCTGACAATTCATCCATACCTAAAATGGCAATGATGTCTTGCAGGTCTTTGTAGCGTTGTAGCACAGCTTGCACTCGGCGAGCGGTGTCGTAGTGGTCTTGGCCAACAACCAGCGGTTCAAGGGCTTTGCTGGTTGAGTTGAGGGGATCAACGGCGGGATAAATACCCAGCTCGGCAATTTGGCGAGACAAGACAGTGGTCGCATCCAAGTGAGCAAAGGTGGTGGCGGGGGCTGGGTCAGTTAAGTCGTCAGCAGGTACGTACACGGCTTGAATCGAGGTAATCGAACCATCTTTGGTGGAGGTAATGCGCTCTTGTAGGTCGGCCATTTCGTTAGCCAAGGTAGGCTGGTAGCCCACGGCTGAAGGCATACGGCCTAACAAGGCTGATACTTCGGCACCAGCTTGCGTAAAACGAAAGATGTTGTCTACAAAGAGCAACACGTCTTGCTTGGCTTTGTCTCTAAAGTATTCAGCTAGGGTTAAGGCGGTGAGGCCAACACGCATCCGTGCGCCTGGGGGTTCGTTCATTTGGCCAAACACCAAGGCTACCTTGTCCAACACGCCTGAATCTTTCATTTCGTGGTAAAGGTCGTTCCCTTCGCGGGTACGTTCGCCCACACCACCAAATACCGACACACCACCGTGTTGTTGGGCGATGTTGTTGATCAATTCCATGATGATGACGGTTTTACCGACGCCAGCACCACCAAACAGGCCTACTTTGCCACCTTTAGAGTAGGGAGCAAGCAAGTCGACGACTTTAATGCCTGTTTCAAAAATTTCGTTGCTGGTGTTTTGGTCTTCAATACTAGGGGCTGGGCGGTGGATAGGCCACTGCTCTTCGCTGGTCACCACGCCTTTGTTGTCGACGGGTTGGCCTAACACGTTAAGGATGCGGCCAAGGGTTTGCTCGCCCACGGGTACGGTAATGGGCGCACCTGTGTTGATAACAGGCATACCACGGGTCAAGCCGTCGGTACCATCCATCGAGACGCTACGCACCATGTTGTTACCCATGTGGCTTTGCACTTCGCTCACCAATTTAAGGGGGTTGCCGTTGGGGTCAGTGGTTTCAATCACCAAGGCGGTGTACACAGGGGGTAGCGGGCCTTGGGGGAAGCTAACATCAATAACGGGACCAATAATTTGGGCAACTTGGCCAACAGAGACGGCTTGGGTTTCGGGCGACATGGGCAAATTCCTACACGGAGGCTAAAGCAACACCCTGTTAGTTTGCCCGAAACATAGGCGAGTGACAAGAGAAGCCTCCGCCTCTAAAACTTGTTACAAACGCATGGCAAAGCGGTTTTGCTTGGCGTACAATAAGTAACGTCTAGCATTCAACTTGGTTTACCTGCTTTTAACTAGTTACCACGTAACACAAGGCTATGTTTTGGCCTATCTCGTTTTATCAGCTTTACCAGCCTTAATCCCCGTTAGGAGAGACGACCTGTGGCAATCGACATGGCTTTACCTCAATTTCAACTGAACCGTAGCCTCAAACAAGAACGCAACCTGTTGTTGTTTTCGGGGCGAGCTAACCGCCCCTTGGCCGAAGAAATAGCTAACTACCTTGGCATTTGCCTTGGCGATGTTAAAATCAAAAACTTTAGCGATGGCGAGCTTTACGTACAGGTGCGTGAAAGCGTACGTGGCCAAGACGTGTTTGTCATTCAGCCAACCTGCAACCCTGTCAACGACAATTTGATGGAACTGCTAATGATGCTGGATGCCTTGAAGCGTGCCAGTGCCGCCTCCATTACCGCTGTTATCCCCTATTATGGGTATGCTCGGCAAGATCGTAAAACCTCTGGGCGTGAGGCCATTTCGGCCAAGCTCGTGGCTGATTTATTGGCCAGTGCTGGTGCAACCCGTGTGGTAGCTGTTGATTTGCATACAGGCCAATTGCAAGGCTTTTTCAACATCCTGACAGATCACCTTTACACCACGCCCGTGCTGCATAACTACCTACTCACCCGTAACTTGGCTAACCCCGTTATTGTTAGCCCCGATGCTGGCGGCGTGGAACGTGCCAGAGTATTCGCCAAAAAGCTCAACTGCCCCATTGCCATTGTGGATAAACGCCGTAGTGGCCACAACGTGGCTGAGGTTTTCCACGTGATTGGTGACGTGTTAGGCCGCACCGCTGTATTGGTGGACGATATGATTGACACGGCGGGTACCATTTGCTCGGCGGCGGCATTGCTACAGCAAGAAGGTGCCAGAGACGTGTACGTCATGGCGGCTCACCCTGTGTTTTCGGGGCCTGCGGTACAACGCTTGGCCGATTCGTGCATTAAAGAAGTCATCGTTACCAATACCATCCCCTTACGGCCAGAGGCTGAAGCGTTGGCTAAGATTAGCCAGCTCTCCATTGCCAGCCTGTTGGGCGAAGCCATCATGCGTATTCACGATGCAGAGAGCGTCAGCGAGATGTTTGAATAAAGAAGGCTCTGCATAAGCCTTTATACGGGCGTTAGCTTTGTCAGTTCGCCCTAAAGATTCGTTATGTAGGTCTGTCTACACGCCTCCTCTTTATCACAAACTTCCTCGCTACCACCTCGCTTAACCACCCATGCAGAGCCTTCTAAAGGCTAGGTAAGCACTGGCTAAGGCTTTTATAAGGATTGAGCCGATTGGTGCTAGGGCTGTGCTACACTTTTAGGTGCTTTATGAGTTATCTATTAGCGTAAAACGAGTTGCACCCTATGTCATCGCTTACCAGCCCCGCTCCACTCCCTATCCTTGACCTTAGCCGCCAGTATGCCCAACTACAGCCTCAGCTAGAAGCAGCTGCCCTTGCTGTGATGCAGAGCGGTACCTACATTTTAGGCCCTAAAGTACAAGCCTTTGAGGCTGCCTTGGCCGACTATGTTGGCTGCAACCATGCCCTCGGCGTGGCCAACGGTACCGATGCTCTTTACCTAGCCCTGCGTGCCTTAGGTATTGGCCAAGGCGATGAAGTCATCACCACCAGTTTTAGCTACATTGCCACCAGCGAAGCTATTACCCGCTGCCAAGCCACCCCCGTTTTTCTTGACCTTGACCCTGCTGGCACGTTTAACCTTGATGTGGCCAAGCTAGAAGCTGCCATCACCCCCCGTACCAAGGCCATTTTGCCCGTACACTTGTATGGCCAAGCTGCCGATATGACCACGCTTATGGCAGTAGCCAACAAATATAGCCTGCCCGTGGTAGAAGATTGCGCCCAAGCTCTTGGCGCACGTTGGCAAGGCCAACCCGTGGGCAGCTTTGGTACAATTAGTTGCTTTAGCTTCTTCCCCACCAAAAACTTAGGGGCAGCTGGCGATGCGGGTGCCGTGGCCACTAACGACCCTGCCTTGGCTGCTTTACTCAAACAATTGCGGGTACACGGCCAAAGCAGCCAGTACGATCACGCCACCGAAGGTATCAACAGCCGCCTAGACGAGCTACAAGCCGCACTGCTGTTGGTTAAACTCCCCCACCTAGACGGGTGGAACCAACGCCGTGCTGAGATTGCTGCTCGTTATTCCTCGGCGTTAGCCTCGTTAGCCCCTAAGGTGCAAGTGCCTGTAGTGCAAGCAGGGGCGCAAGCGGTATTTCATCAATACACCCTGCAAACACAGTCCCCTGCCCTTCGTGATGCTCTGCTGGCTGGGTTACACGCCCAAGGCATTGGCGCAAGGGTGTACTACCCCCTACCCCTACACTTACAGGGGATGCACAAAGCCCTTGGTCACCACGTTGGCCACGCGCCCGTAGCCGAACACGCAGCTCAAACGGTGCTGTCGCTGCCCATCTTCCCCGAGTTGACAGAGGCGGAGCAAGACCGAGTGATTAACGCCGTATGTACCCTTGTGCAAGGGGCTGATGCGTAAGCCCTCTTTTGCCAACATGCGCCAGCTGTGCTAACCTAAGGCCTTAAACAGCACGCCTTGCAAGGAGATTCCCCCGTGATAAAGCGCATTGGTTGTATTGGCCTTGGTAACATGGGCTTAGCTATTGTTAAAGGGCTGTTAGCCAGCCAACAAGTACAGCCCAGCCAAGTATGGGGCGTAGAAGCTGACACCACCCGAGCGCAAGCCCTCGCCGCTGAATTGGGCATACAGGTGTTTACCGCCGACCAGCCTTGGATATACGAGGTAGGCCTTAAGTCTGATTTAATCCTTTTAGCGGTAAAGCCATGGCATGTGGCGGGTGTGGTGCAAAGCATTGCTAAGGCCAGCCAAGCCCAAGGCGACAACTCACCCCAGCCCGCACTCGCCTCTGTAGCGGCGGGGGTAACGCTTGCCCAACTCGCCCAAGCTACAGGTACACAAGGGTGGCCTATGTTACGGCTGATGCCCAACATGCCCTGCCTAACGGGGCAAGGCATTGTGGCCGTGTGTGGCAACGCCCATGTATCGCCTGAGCTGTTGGCTACGACAACCCAGTTAATGGGCGTGTTGGGGCATAGCTTTAGCACCACAGAAGATTACTTTGACGTACTCACCGCCTTAGTGGGTAGTGGCCCCGCCTTTGTGCTTAGGTTGATGAAGGGCTTGAGCGATGGAGCCGTAGCATCAGGTTTGCCTCGTGCTTTGGCTAATGAGCTGATACCCAAGTTGTTGGCTGGCACAGCCATTATGGCCAGCCAAAGCCCCTACGGGTTTGCCGCCCTTGAAGAACAGGTGACCACGCCCGCTGGTACCACCATTGCTGGCCTTGAAGCCCTAGAGCAGTACCAAGGGAGCCTTGCGTGTTGGCAAGCCATAGTTGCCGCCACGCAAAAAGCGGCTACTATGAAATAGAGGGTGTGGCAGTGTTGGCTTGGCAAAACAGACAAGTTTTGTAACAAATTATAAAAACAAGTTAAGCTATTGCCTGCTTGTGTTTTTATTTATTCAACATCATCGCACTACGTAAGTGATGACCTGCCTCGCCCTGTATTTAAGAGAGTTAACGCTTTAGGAACCAAGCACCATGTCTGCTACTGCAACTACCAACACCACCCTTAAAAAACGCACCGCCAAAGCCAACGCCCAAGCTGTTGTGCAAGAAGACCTTGCCAACCGTATGTTGAGCGACGACACCGTAAAGGCACTTATTGCCCTTGCCATTGACGAAACCTTAGACCCTGCCACGTACTTTCAAAAGCGTATGGTAGGCTAAACAAACAACCTTTACTTTTAAAGCACCTCACCCTAATGCCAAACAGGCCTTAGGGTGAGGTTGTTTTAGGAGGCTAGGCTCTAGCGGGTACCCATAAAGTAGCCACGCAGCATCTGTTCCATTTCGGTTTTGTTTTCGGCCATATCCAACGCATCTTCATAACTAATATCTTTGTTTTTGTAAGCGTTGTAGAGGCACCTGTTCATACTGATGCTGCCTTGGAATTCGTTACTATCCAACAAGGGGTAAATGGCATCCAATTCGTAACGGGCAATGTAATCTCGAACGGCGGGGGTTACTTTTAAAATCTCGTAGACACAAATACGGCCAGACCCATCTGCCTTACGCACCAAGCGTTGCGATACAATACCTTGCAAAATGGAGGCCACTTGGTGGCGTATTTGCTCCCGTTCATGGGGTTCAAACAGGTTAATGACACGGTTAATGGTTTGCACGCTGTCCACGGTGTGAAGGGTGCTAAACACCATGTGGCCTGTTTCGGCAGCGTGCAGAGCAGCGTTAACGGTTTCTCGGTCACGCATCTCGCCCACTAAAATAACGTCGGGGTCTTGCCGTAACGAGAACTTAATACCGTTGGGGAAGCTGTCAACATCCATACCCAACTGGCGTTGTGTAACCACGGCTCGCTTGCTTTTGTGGGCATATTCAATGGGGTCTTCAAGCGTCACAATATGTTTGGGTTGGTTGAGGTTAATCTCATTTAAAATAGCGGCCAGCGTGGTACTTTTACCCGAGCCTGTAGGCCCTGTTACCAACACTAAGCCTTTAGAGCAGGTGGTAAAATCTCGTAATGTGGCGGGTAGGCCTAAGTGTTCAAGCGTGGGGATGGCGGTTTTAACAATACGCAACACCAAGGCCACACGGTTAAATTCATACAACCAGTTCACCCTAAAGCGGGCAAGGCCAGCAATCTCAAAGCTAAAGTCAAAGTCGGTTTTGCCTTGCAGCTTTTCAATATATTCAGCGGGAACGGCTTCGGAAAGAAACTTCTCCAAGGCCTCCTCGGTCAAGGCAGGGAGGTTGGTATACATCATCTCGCCGTTTTTACGCACAATAGGCGGGTAACCCAACCTAAAGTGGATGTCTGAAATCTCTTGCGCCACAGCCATGCGTAAAAAGGTCATGGTCTCAAGTTGAGGGGTGGCGGGTTCGGCATAGCCAGCCGAGGCAGCCGTTTCTGTCAACTCTTCTGGGTTGTTGCGTGCCGCTAACACTCGGCTGGCAAGGGCGTGTAAGGTTTTTTCAGAGACTTGGCCTGACACCGAAGCAGTTGCTGTGGGCGTAACAGGTGCTTGAGCTTTAGCGGCCACGGCTGCTGGCAAGGTAAGTTGGGGCAAACCTTCGGGGGTTGCGGCTGACTTAGGCGGTGGGGTGTGCTTTGGGTTCAAGGCTAAGATGCTCCGTGGCGGGGTTGCCCATGTAGGGGCGCAGTGCGGCGGGTATGCGTAGCCCCCCCTCGCCAGTTTGAGCAACCTCTAGCAGAGCGGCCAACGTACGGCCTACCGCTAAGCCACTACCGTTAAGTGTGGTGGCAAAAGCGGGCTTACCTGTGGCGGGGTCTCGGTAACGCAAGTTCATGCGCCGTGCCTGAAACTCGCCCATAAGGCTACAACTAGAAATTTCTCGGTACGTGCCTTGCGAGGGCAACCATACTTCAATATCGTAGCAGCGTGTGGCACTAAACCCAAGGTCGCCAGCGCAAAGCTCCACCACACGGTAGGGCAGCTCAAGCAACTGGAGGATTTTTTCGGCATGACCCACCAAAGCTTGCAGGGTGGCCTCGCCCTGTTCGGGGGTGGTAATGTGGACGAGTTCGATCTTCTCAAACTGGTGTTGACGTATCAGGCCACGGGTATCTCGGCCAGCACTGCCTGCCTCTCGCCTAAAGCAAGGCGTAAAGGCCGCAAAAGCCATGGGGAGTTGGTCGGCTTCTAGCAACTCGTCTCGGTACAAGTTGGTTACGGGTACTTCGGCGGTGGGTATCAGGTAGAGGGCATCGTCGGCCAGTTTAAACATGTCATCGGCAAACTTGGGCAGTTGACCCGTACCCGTCATGGTGGCTTCGTTGACGAGTAGAGGGGGGGCAATCTCCACATAGCCATGTTCTTGCGTATGCACATCTAACATCAACTGAATGAGCGCACGGTTAAGCCTTGCACCCATGCCCCGCAACACGGTAAAACGTGATTGCGCCACTTTCACGCCCCGTTCAAAATCAAGCCAGCCTGCTTGTGCGCCCACGTCGTAGTGGGGCAGGGGGTTGGCGATCAGCGTAGCTTTAATGTCGTCTCCCCAACGGCGAACCTCGGTATTGTCGGCTTCGCTTTGGCCATCGGGGGTGTTGGGGCTGGGCAAGTTGGGCGTGGTGAGGAGTAGGGTACGTTGCGCTTCGTCAATACCTTGCTGTTGCTCGGCCAGGGCTTTAAGGGTATCGCCCAAGGTTTTACCGTGGGCGAGCAATTCGTCGGCTTGGGCGTGTTGGCCTTGGCGTTTAAGGTCGGCAACTTGCTTGCTGAGCTGGTTGCGCTCGTTACGTAGGGTTTCTTCTTGTTTGAGCAGGGTAAGACGTTTGGCATCCAGCGCCATCAGCTCAGCGATGCTAAGGGAAGGATGGCGGCGTTGCAGGGCGGCATTAACAGCATCAGGTTGGGTACGGAGGTGTTTGATATCAAGCATGGGGGTGGCTCATGGCAGAGGGGCGACAGTTAGGCATACTATACTACGACTTACCACCCAAAGGCACGCTATTCGTTGTACCAAACGTGTATTTACCTGAGGCCTATGCTAAGCTGGCATCATCTTATTATGGTGGTTTTTGTCCTCATGTCTGCCCCTCGTCGTCGTTTGCCTTCTGCTGTTAAAGCCCAATGGGCCATGCTGGGCTTTGCCCTCATCTATGGGTCGTTTTTTGGTATTCTCAAACTTGCCCTTGACGAGTTGGGTATTGTACCCAGTGCCATGCTGCGGCTGATGGGCAGTGCCGTGCTGATGATCATCATTGAAACGGTGTGGCTTAACAGCAAAGTTCGTGATTGGCCTTCGTGGCGAGTGCTGATTTTTTCTGGTTTTTGCGTGGTGTTTTGGGTGCAAACGGCCGCCTCTGTCGCCGTGAGCTTAACCACCAGCTTTCACGCTACCCTCATTATGTCTACCATCCCGCTGCAATCTGCCTTATACGCTAAACTGCTTGGCCGAGAAACCCTCTCGGCGCATAAGCTACTGGGTATTACCCTAGGGGGCGTGGGGGTGCTGTGGCTCATCACCTCGCAGTTGGGGCAGGCGGCTTTACCCCCTACCTATTGGGTAGGCGATTGCCTTGTGGCCATTAACTCTGCCCTGTTTAGCTTTTACCTTATTCTCTCCAAGCCCTTGGTTGAGCGTCATGGCCCCCTTTCGGTATTGGCTTACACCACCACCATGGGTGGTGTGCTGGCCGTGTTAGCCGTCACCTTGGCCAGCCTGTGGCCACAGGCTGGCGTACTCACCCTACTGCCCACTTGGGCGGTGCTAGGGGCTACCTTAGCCAAGCTGTCGTTGGTGGGATGGGGGGTGCTGCTCTATTTAATTGTGTTTGCTGGCGTGGTGGGCTACTGGTTAAGCAATTATGCGTTAAGCAAACTACCAGCAAGCTCGGCGGCAAGTTACATTTTACTGCAACCCGTATGGGCTGCCTTATTAGGTTATTTTTGGCTAAACGAACACTTTAGCTGGCCCATGCTATGGGCTGCTTTACTAACGATGTTAGGGGTTAAACTGGCAACCTTAGGGCGTGTACCGTGGCCATGGCAACCACAGCTAGCCCCATGGTGGCCGCAGTTATTGGTACCCAAGGGTAAGCGTTAACAGGTTAAAAATAAGGTTTGCCTACGCCTTAATTGTTATCTAAACAGTTTACTAAACTAGGTAATATGACCCTTTACCTAGTTCAATTTCAACGTCACCATAAGAGTAGTCTCCGTTTAGGTTGGTTAGGTTTTGCCTTACGCCTTATTTTATTTGTTTAGGTCACTGGGTTTTAATGGTTAGAGCCGATGCAACTAATTCTACTGCCTTGCGCTTAATTAAGGTGCTAGAGCTTCTGCTAGAGCAACCCCACTCTCAAAAAGCCTTAGCCCTAGCCCTGCAACAAGCGTTTGAATTACCCTCGACACCATCTGCGGATATGGTGTTGCTCTACATTAAAACCCTGAGGCATTTAGGGTGCGATATTGCTAGGCCTTCGTTGCGTAACCAGTACTGTTATAGCTTACGCAAGCACCCGTTTGGCTTGTTTTTAGATGAGGCGGATATTGACACCCTTGTGCAACTGCGCGAAAGCGTAGAAACCCACATGGGCGTGCATGACCTGCTTAACTATGACGAATTGGTTGAAGTATTACTGCAAGGCAGTTGGCTTACCGCCGAAAACCCTTATGGCTTAAGTGATTATTTTAACCATGCCCGCAGTGTTGATTATCGCCCTTGGCGGACGTGGATAGACATCTTGCTACAAGCTGCACAACAACAACACTTGTTGCAAGTGGGCTACAAAAGCCAAGGGAGCAAAGGCCATCACCAAACCATCACTCTGCTACCCCTTGAGCTAACCGCCAGTAGCGGAGCCTTGTACCTATTGGGTTTAGCCCAACATAAACCCGATACCATGATGCTGCGGGTAGACAAATTAACCGCTGCCGAGGTCTTGCCCTGCCACCAAGTAGCCGATTTAAAAGCCGTCTTATTGGCACGTAAACAGTCGCCACCACAAGTGACGGTTTACTTTTGGTTGCCACCAAGGGCAGTGTTAACCTTGCCTTTTTTACCTACTAATGCACTTAGCCCTTGCCACACCCCCCCTAAACATGTACCGTTATGGGGAGACGAACCACCTAACACCCAATTGCATTGCCAAACCCATCGGTATTTTGCCTTAGAGCAGTTTTTGCTAAAAACACCTTATCCTTATTACGTTGCACAACCCACTTCGTTACGGCACCACTTGTGCCAAAGCTACCATAGCCTACTCGCCCAATACGCCGACTAACCACCAGCGTTACCCTTAACCTTTTGCTATTAACCCATGCCTCATCGTCGCTCCCCAAGTACGTTATCACCCGCCACAGCTGAGCAAGCACACTGTCGTAGTGCCTACAGGTTACTGAGTGTGTTGCGCTTTTTGGTGCAAAAACGCCATGCCAATACCCTGCAACTACAACATTGCTTGCAGGCCTCGCTGCCAGACACTGACCCCTTGCACAGCGAAACCATTACCAAGTACCTTAACACCCTTCGTCAAGCAGGCATCAGTATCCCTAAGGTAAGCCAAGGGCGCGAAACCCGTTATGTGCTTGAGCATAGCCCCTTTAGCCTTAAGCTAACCACCAAGTTAGCCTTGCTCTGCCAAAAACTGATAGCCTTGTGTCAAAACCAAACCAATCTGACCATGGCTCACCGTACCTATAGGGTGCTAGAGCGTATTACCTGGGCCATGCCAGCCCAGTGGCGTACCCCACTCAGGCAACAATTACAACAGGCTTATAAAGCTGATCTCTCCCTAGCCAACCTGCCCCCAGACACAGACGAGCTGATTAAACGCTCTGTTGGCTTAATTAAGCAGTACCAACCTTGGTGCGATGCTGGGCAAGTGCTACGCATTACCACCTGGCAACCTTTGGCTTACGGCCAACCCACGGCCAACGGCCAGCTGACCCTGCTAATTGAACCCTACGATCTATGGTGCGACCAATGGCACCCCTATCTGTTGGCCATGGCGCAAGCCACCCACGAACCCGTAACCCTTGATATTTTAGCCATTACCGCCGTTGAAGCCTTGCCTCAACGGGTGGGGCATACCCCACGGCAACGCTTACAAGTGGTGTTTACCTTACAGGGTAAATTAGCTGCTAATTACCGCCCTTACCCTGGCGAGCTTGTAGAGAGGCACGTTGACGAGGCTAACCAACCCTGCCTTACCGTCACCTGCCACGTTATTAACCCCCTCCCCCTACAAGAGCGGCTGATGAAGTACGGGGCTTACTGCAAAGTGCTACAACCGCAATCGCTTAAACAAGCCATTATTAACAGGGCGCAACAGCAACACAGCTTGTTGTTGGCCGAACCTTCTGGCTAAATCCTCAGAAAGCACTTGTACCTTGCTACTGCCTACCTTAAACTAAAGGCGTGTTATTTTATGTTAAAGGTACGGCTAGGCTACCACCCTGCACTCGTTACCTAAGGACGCTCTTGACGTTACCGCATCGCTACCAAGCCTATGTTAGCCCCATACCCCACCCCACGGCTGAGGCTACCTTGTGTTGGCAGAGCCTACCCCAAGGTTTAAGTGTGGCAACACTCACTTTGCGCCAAGCCCAAGCTGAGGAATTGCTCTTTTTAGCCAATCGCTTGCTAAAACCTAAGCCCCCGCTACGTAGCCAACGCCACACCCTAACAGAGTTTTTGGCCAAGTTGGCCAAAGGGTCAGGGGGAAGCCCCCCGTGGCAACAGGTAAGCACCACGTGGTTACAGCACGCCGTGGCCGATGTCGTAGCCTTTAGTTTAACGGGAGCCGTGGCATGCCCCTTACCCCCAACCCCTTGCCCGTGGTGGCTTAACCACTTGGCCGAACAGCAAGCACAGCTTAACCTATCTGCTTTTCTTCAAGCCTTGCTTGATGATTGGCGTGATCACCCTAACGGGCATCGCCCACCACACGGCCAACGCCTGAGCCAACCTTTACCCCTAGAAGCATGGCAGACGTTGGCCGCCCAGCACTACCTACCACCCTTCCCCCCTGAATTAGCCCCTTTGCTAGCTGAACCGAACCACGTGGCACACCAAGCTTTGTGGCAATGGGGCTTAGTGGCTCCCCTGCCGTGGGCGGCCTTGTTTGAGGCTTACCCCGCCACGTGGCCTACGGCCAGTACCACCCATCCTTTTTACACACGGGCATGGCAGTGTTGGCAAGCC
>JBIKUS010000025.1:0-20731 GCA_044347425.1 Vampirovibrionales bacterium
GGGCAATCATGGCATCATCGCTAATGCCTACCCGTAGCGTATTGGCGTTGTGCCAATGTTGGGTAGAGGTTTGTGGGTTCACCCAACCAGTAGGCTGACCCGTTTGCCACAACCCCGCAGGCGATGCCGGAATAATAGCGTGCGCTACCGCCACAGGCGTAGCCACTTTAGGTAAGGTGTTGGGGCTACCCGCAACGTAAGGGGCTGGCAAGGCCGCCGCTACGGCTTCTCTCAGCTTAGGGGCGTTAAACAGCCAAGCTGGCCAAGCGTGCCAAGCGGGGGGCAGTATCAACTCGTTATTGGCCACGGCGGCAGAGGTTAGCGTGGTAGGTAAACTGGGGATGGGTGCCATCGCCTCAGCTTGAGGTAGTATGGCTAGCCCTGCCCCTACGCCTAACGCCAACCAAAGGGACAAATGGCGCAAGTTAGGCTGAAGCATAAGGTGTAACTCTCTTACTGGGGGCAACCTTACCTATCGTACAAGTTGTTGGTGGCTTTGGCAAGGCTTGCTTGAGGCCTAGCCTTGTTTTACACTTTGCTTGGCACTGTAGGCAAGGCAACTTTTGGGAGCATGACAACATGACACTGGGCAGACAAGCTAAAGTGCTGGTGGTGGATGATGAGGACGATATCCTTCGCCTGTTATGCTACAACCTTAACCGCGAAGGCTACGACATCAGCAAGGCCAGCCAAGGCTTTGAGGCCATCACCCAGTTTGACATGCACCTGCCTGATGTTGTGGTGCTAGATTGGATGCTCCCCGACCAATCGGGGCTAAGCCTGTGCAAACGCTTTAAACAATCGGGGCATCCGTGCCGTATTATCATGCTCACCGCTCGGGCAGCCCAACAAGACCGTATTGAAGGACTAGAAGCAGGTGCCGACGACTACCTCACCAAGCCCTTTAGCCCCCGAGAACTCGTCTTACGGATAAAAGCCTTGCTAGACCGCAACACCACCGTGTACGCCCACCAACAACGAGCCATCATCACCCTAGAGCAATTGGTGATAGACCCTAACACCCCCTTGGTGACCGTAGCAGGCCAACCCGTTGATTTAAGCCCGTTGGAGATGAAGCTCCTGTACTCGTTGGCCTTACACCCCAACCAAGTCAAGTCTCGTGAGCAACTCCTCAACGACGTGTGGGAGCAAGCCGCCGTTGAAGTGCTAGACCGCACCGTAGATGCCCACATTAAGCGGGTACGTGCCAAGTTGGGGCTTGCACGCCACCAACTAGAGACAGTAAGGGGCATGGGCTACAGGCTGCTGAGTGCCTTGCCAGCCACGCCATAATAGTGTACTGTAAACGATTCTAACCCCTGTGTTGCCCTCACCCTGCCCTCTCGCTTAAGAGAGAGAGAGGGTATAAAAGGATGGCTTTTCTCTATGCCTTGGCTGATACCTTCGACACCTTACTCACAATCGGCCACGGTGGCCTGCCTTATGGCCAACGATGCCATGAGCGTACCCGAAAACCCATGGCTCAAGGTGCTACGCAAACTGGGCGACGGGGTGCTACTGTTTGATGGCCAAGGCCGCTTACAAGGGGCGAACGTCCGCTTGAGGGAGGAATTGGGCTTCCCGCTGCCGCACCTACGCACGGCATGGCAACAAGAGCTTGCCCCCTTTGACCAACCTCACCAGTGGACACCGCTACGAGAAGCCCTTAAACACACCCTTGGCACGCAACGCTCTGGCCAAGTCGAACTCATCCTACCCGCCGTGGGGGGAGGGCTGACCTATTACCAAGTGTTTACAGTGATGCTTGAAGATGCCTCGCTGTCTCGGGGCTGTGTGGCTGTGTTTCGGGATACCTCTGCCATGCGACGCACCGAAAAAATGCGCCGAGACTTTGTGGCTAACGTCAGCCACGAGCTACGTACACCCCTGTGCGTATTACAAGGCTACAGCGAAACCCTGCTTGAAGGTGCGCTAGAACAACCCGACGATGCTCGGCAATTTGTGCTAGCCATGGAACAACACACCCAACGGCTAATTAGGCTGGTAGAAGATTTACTCGACCTGTCAAAGCTAGAGGATGATGCGTTTAAGTTGGAGCTGGCTCCTGTGTGGTTGTCGCCCATTGTGGAGCATACCCTAAGCTTGGTGAGCCGCCGAGCCGAAGAAAAGCAGATGAGCGTTGCCGTGCAACTGGCCGAAGGCCTGCCCAAGGTGCAGGCTCACCCGCAAAGCCTTGAGCAAGTATTGTTTAACCTGCTGGATAACGCCCTTAAGTATTCGCCAGCGGGTAGCCAAGTGACCTTAAGTGTCGCCCCCAACCCCACCACCGCCAACGAGTTAGTCGTCAGCGTGGCCGACCAAGGCCAAGGGATAGAGGCCAAGCATCTGCCCCGCCTGTTTGAGCGGTTTTACAGGGTAGATAAAGCCCGTTCTCGGCAAGAGGGGGGGACGGGCTTGGGCTTGTCTATCGTCAAGCACTTGGTGCAGTGCCACGGCGGGCGCATTTGGGCAGAAAGTACCTTGGGGCAAGGCACCTCGTTTTGCTTTACGCTAAAAACCGAAGCCGCCCCCGTTCCCTCGGGCATGTCTCCCTCCGCAGACTATGAGGCGGTAGGTTAGCCCTACTTACATTAGCTGTGCTATAGTAGGCGAGTTGTTGGTTGCGTATAAAGGTGTGTGGTTATGATGTCTCTCTTACTGTCAGCGTTGGCGAGCGACACCCTGCCCACGCAAGCCTCGCAACAGGCTCTCAGCCAGCGGCTCCATGCCCTGTTTACCAGCATCAGTGCCAGCCTGCCCCAAGCCCCCGACCTCCCCCCACCCTCTGCCGAAGGTGACGAGGACGACGCCGATGCCTCACTGACGCTACTGGCGGAGTGGGACACGGCACAAGCCCCCAACACCCCTCACCCCCAACCCGACGATACGTTGATGATGCTGGTGCGCCTTGCAGGTGCGCTACTCGGCCAAGTGCTTACTTGCCACGAGGGTGAAGCCTTCTACCTACTGGTAGAACGCTTGCGCCAAACGGCCAAAACCACCCGCAAGGTTGACCAAGCCCTTGGCTGGCAAGCCATGAATACCCTGCTTGACGACACCCTCGCCCACCAAGATGAGGCTCAACGCCTCCGCACGCTTGAGAAGGTAGCAGCTGCCTTTCGGCTGTTTTTAACCCTCGCCTCTATTACAGAGCAAGCCCAATTGCAGGCCAGCCAACAAGGGCAAACCTCGCAATGGCAACAATGGGCCACCCAAGGCGATGTCTCCCCTGCCGACATGCAGGCCACGTTGGAGCGTATGCGCTTGCGTCTTGTGGCCACGGCGCACCCCACCAAAATCCTACGGCAAACCGTGTTGGCGCACCAACGCCACGTGTACGATTTGTTTAAAACCCTTCTTGCCCCTCACCTTGAGCCTGCCCAACAGGCCGACTGTGTGGAGGCTCTGCTTGAGGCCATTACCCTGCTATGGGTCACCCAGTTTAGCCGCTGGAGCAAGCCCGACGTGATGGACGAAGTGAAAACCCTACGGGGCTACCTTGACCAAACCCTGCTTGAAACAGTCACGGCCTACCACCACCACATGGAAGCGACCCTGCACCAGCACCTAGGCCAGCGTGTGGCCGTGCCAGCCTCTGTGGTGCAACTGGGTAGTTGGGTGGGCAGCGATATGGATGGTAACCCCTTCGTTTTGCCCCACGTGCTGGAGCAAACCTTTGCCACCCACGCCGAAACCACCCTTAACCACCTAATGCGAGACGTGCAAGCCCTGGCCGAACGCCTCAGCATTGCAAGCTACGAAGTCACCCTCTCCCCGCCCATGCAGGCGTGGCTGACCACGTGGGCGCAAACGGCCGAAGCCAGTGGCTTACACACCATGCACTTTGCCGACCAGTTAGAGCGTGAACCTTTTAGGCTGTTTGCCAACCTGTTGCTGGCACGCCTGACCCACACCCGCCGTTACCTTACCAGTGGGCAAGCCTTTGCGCCTTACGGTGCCGAGCGTGGCCTGTTGCAAGCGCAACTGCTGCCCGACAATCAACGCCTCCGCTTTAGCTCCCCCGCCGAGTTTGACGAAGCACTGGCCTTATTGCAAAGCGAGTTAATTGCCTTGGGTTTTGCCCGTACCGCTCACCATGCCGTGGCCAACCTTAGGCGTAAACTGGGTCTCTTTGGCTTCCACGCCCTTAGCCAAGATTTACGAGAAGATGCCGAAGTGGTAGGCCACTTGGCGCATCGCCTGACGCAAGCCTACAAACTACCCGAAAAACCCTCGCAACCCGACGACCCCACCCAACCCGACCTCCACGACGCTTGGCACCACTACCTCTCAGCCCTAGAGCAAACCCTTTTAGAAGGGCGGCAAGTCGTCCCCGATGGGTTATTGGGGCTACCCGCCGTCGTGGCCGAAGCTGCTACGACGGAACCGCTGCAAAGCCGTCGGTTATTGGGGATGTTGGCCGTGGTGGCCTCTGCCCAACAAAGCTTAGGGGCAGCCTGTTGCCAAAACTTCATCCTCAGCATGACGCAACGCCTCAGCGACGTGCTGCACGCCCAACTCATCCTTAAAAACCAAGGGTTGTTCTACCAAGATTTAGAGGGCGTGTACCACAGCCAGCTTGATATTGTCCCCTTGTTTGAGACGATTGACGACCTCAACAACGCCCCTACCGTGCTTGAGGCCATGTTTAGCTCGCCTGCCTACTGGTGCCAACTACAAGCCCGTGGCCTCAAACAACTGGTGATGCTAGGCTATAGCGACAGCAACAAAGACGGCGGCTATACCGCCAGCAATTGGGGCCTCTACAAAGCGCAACAAGCCCTGCTTGCCGTGGCACAACGGCATGGGGTGGAGCTTCGTTTCTTCCATGGCCGTGGCGGTAACATTGGCCGAGGCGGCGCACCCACCCAACGCGCCATTAAAGCCCTACCCGCTGGTAGTGTGTGGGCTGGGCAAGATTTAACCGAACAAGGCGAAGTGCTGGCACGCCAATATAACTTGACGGATACCGCATGGCTGCACCTTGATACCGTGATTACCGCCATGCTGCAAGCCAGTGCCACCCCCGCCCCTCAACCCAGTGCCGAGGCCTTGGCTTTGATGGATGAACTCTCTGTGGCAAGTGTCGAGGCGTATCAGGCGGTGATTCATAAGCACCCGCATTTCCTCACTTATTTTGAGCAGGTGACCCCCCGAGAGGTGGAGCTGGTTAAAATTGGCTCTCGCCCCAGTAAACGGCGTAGCATGGCCAGCCTAAAGGATTTACGGGCGATACCGTGGGTATTTCGGTGGTTTCAGTCTAGGCAAATACTGCCAGGCTGGTTTGGCTTAGGGCAGGCTCTGGCCACCGTGGCAAACCGTTACGGCCAAGCCGAGCTATTAACCACCCTGCAACACCATTACGCCACGTGGCCTTTTTTCAGGAGTTTGATTGAAAACTGCCAAATTAGCCTTCGCCAAACGGATTTAAGCATTGCGGCGTATTACGTGCATCAACTTGGGCAAGACCCCGATACTTTACTCCCCGTGTTGGCGTTAATACAAGCCGAATACGACCGTACACTGGCATGGGTGACGCAAATTACCCAACATCCCCTGCTTGGCCAACCACACGAAGCTCGCCTCAAGGCCTCCATCGCTTTAAAGGAGCCGTACCTTGACCCGCTGAACTATTTACAGGTGCGTCTGTTGGCCAGCTACCGCTCGGCGTGCGACCAACCCGAACGAGACGAAGCCACGCTCACCCTGCTTGAACGTGCTATCGTCACCAGCATCGAAGGCGTTGCTGTGGGCTTAGGCACGACAGGGTAGGCTTTTTAATGGGACTTACGCACTCATACCCTCTCCCACTGGGAGAGGGCAGGGTGAGGGTCATAAAAATAAAAAAGACCCAGCAATGACTGCTGGATCTGATTAACCTGCCAATAAAAACACCAGAGTCGTAGCTCTGGTTTAAGGAGAAGAGAGAGAGAGAGAGAGAGAGAAGAAAGCAACATGGGGTTTGTGCTGGCAACGGTATCACCTGAAGCAGCCAAACAATGGGTTACGTTAAGGTCAAAGCCTCAAGGGTCATCATGAGCCTTGGGCTAAGTAAAGCGATGGGTTAAGCCAATGGGTGGGGTTGGGTTTTAAGCTAAGGTTAGATGGGGTAAGGGTTTAACGAGAGTGAGAGAGAAGCAAGAGAGAGAGAAGCGTGGGGTGCAACGTGGGTTAGGCGATGTGTTTGTTTATATAATAACTATATCAAACTATTGCCTAAAATGCCGTATATTGATACAAGAGTTTACAAAAACCTTACGTTTATCTTTATAGGACTTACGCAGAGTAGAGAACCACCCCGCCCTAAGGGGCACCCCTCCAAGGGAGGGGAATAACATCGCTTTTTTAAATTCCCCTCCTGTGGAGGGGTGGCAGGCGAAGCCTGACGGGGTGGTTTAAAGCCATTTACCCTTACTTAAAACAGTGAACTCCTGCGTAAGTCCGATTTAGCATACCTTGGCGGCCAAAGCCTCCCACCCTAAAGCAAGGCGTTGGTCGGGTGGTCGCTCCCACACCATGGTCTCGCCCGTTAGCGGATGCACCAACGCCAACCGATACGCCTGCAACCACTGCCCCGCTGCCACGGCTGGCAACGCCCACACCTTGTGCAGCCCCGTGCCATACGCCTCATCCCCCACCAGAGGATGCCCCATGGTAGCCATGTGTACCCGAATTTGATGGGTGCGCCCTGTGGCTAATTGGCAAGCCAGCCATGCAAAACTGTTGCCCAAGGTACGCTCCACTCGCCAATGGGTAAGGGCATGGCGACTTTTGGCCTGGGTGTTAGGCGGTGCCACTTGCACCAAGTTACGCTTGGTGGGGTGACGCATCAACGGCCACTCACACACCCCCTCCTCCTGCAAAGGGATGCCCTGAACAATCGCCCAGTAGTGCCGTTGCATGGTTTTGTCTTGCAACTGTTGAGTAAGGTGCTTATGCGCCACGTCGGTTTTGGCCACCACCATTAACCCCGCCGTGTCCCTATCAAGCCTATGCACAATGCCAGGCCTAATGGTGCCGTTAATACCCGAGAGTTGCCCCTGACAATGGTGAAGTAAGGCATTCACCAGCGTCCCCGTGCGGTGCTGCCCCGAAGGATGCGTGAGCAATCCCGCCGCTTTGTTCAACACAATCAGGCTCTCATCTTCATACGCTACATCCAGCGGTAAGGCCTCGGGGGTAAGAGCTAGGGGTTGGTTAGGGGGCAAGGCCAACGTCACCGTGTGATGCACCGCTACGGGTAAGGCGGGCTTGTTGCATACCTTACCGTTCACCAGTACATGGCCTTGCTGTATCAACTGTTTGACTCGCTCGCGCGAGAGATCCACTTCAAGCCAGTGGCTGGCCAAGGCCACATCCAACCTTAGCCCATGCGTCTCGGGGTAGGCTAGGGCTTGGTATGGCCCTAACACCACAGCAGATGCTTGGCCACCCTCACCCATTTAACACCCCGACACCGCAGGGGGGCTGGCCACTGTCGCAGTTAATTTCGTCAGCCGTACACAATCAAACACGGTGTTGTGCTTATCCACAGCCTCAACTTGCAATTGCGTAGGGGTAGCCCACAACGCCAACACATGGTGCTGAGAAATAGCCTTTTGCGTATACGGCGACAACTTACCTAGCGGTCGAAGGTAGGCTCCACCGCCGCCAGCTACCCAAGCCAGTAAGGTGTGCGGGGGCTGTTGGTTGGGTTGAGCAGGTAAGTGTAGGCGTTCATAATGGTGGTCATGCCCAGCAAGGTAGGCGGCCACGTTGTGTGCCTGCAACACGGGCAACAGATGTTTTTCCATGCCTTTATTGCTGCCATGCGCCCCGCTCGAGACGATGGGGTGATGCCCAATGACGATCTTCCACGTGGCAGTGCTGGCCGCTAACGATTCGTTAAGCCACGCCAATTGAGCCTTGTCGCCATGCTCTAACGTGTTGGTGTCCGTCACCCACACTTGTAAGGTGGCCGTGCTGTTGGGCAAAGGCGTGGTTTGGGTGTAATAACGGGCAGGCATGTTAAAAAAGGAGAGGACTTGCTGCCCGTTTTGTGTAATCACATCATGGTTGCCCAAGGCGGCGACAAAATTGACCCCTTGGCTGAGTAAAGGGGCATAGGGCTTACTGAACTTGGCCTCACCTTGGGTAGCCGCTTCGCCCTTGGGGTAAATCAAATCGCCTAACAGCCATACGGTGGTGTAGGCTTGCTTGTCGTGCAGGGTAAGCATCACCTTGGCCATTTCGTGCTGAAAAGGCGAATCCGCCCCCATATCGCCCATGGCCAACCAGTGGTAGGCGGTAGCTTTGTTAAAGGGAGCTTCAGGTGTGGGCGTAAGTGCTGGCAATGGTGCCGAGGTGGGCGTGCATAAGGGTTGCAAACACGGCGACGAGGGCAACATGGCGTAACTCGCCGTTGCCAAACCCATCACACCTAAGGCGAGCAATAAGCGTTGTAAGCGTGCCATCATGGTTGTCTCCTAAGCTGCTGTCAACTTTAAGGGTAGTGTAGCATAAAGCATAAAGCGACAGCCAAGGGCAAGCCAACCCCAAAGAGGCTCCCTAGTTACAAAACACAATATAAAGAAACCTTTAGCGTGCATTGCAAGTTGCTTAAACCAAGCGTATACTATAAAAAAAGATGTTAGGGAGAGCTAACTCACATTGCCGTGGGTAACCTTACCTAACAACAGTGGCTTACCTTTGGTTCTATCAACTTAACTAACACACAACACCACCTTAACCTTTACCCTAACTTTATAGCCAATGTAGCCCAAACCTACTTGTTACACTGGCTAACCTCACTCAACCCGCCCAAGCTGGTTGCCTGTAACCCCACTTAACACCCTTACCCAAGGATGACCCATGAATCACTTTGCCTTAATTCAAAAGTTTTTTACCCGCATGACGTGTCCCCACTGTGGCTCAGCCATCCACGAACATGGCGTAGAGCTGGTTCGCGAAATGAACGGCATGTTCCTCGTTTCGGTCAGCTGCACCCATTGCCACCAACACGTGGGCATGGCCATGGTGGGGGTTGATAAAGAAGCCCACCAACAAGCCTCGCCTGCTGCACTGCAACGCCAAGGCCTGCTTCGCCGCCGCTACCAAGACCCCGAACTCACCCCCACGGAGCGTCAACGCCTCGCCTCGTTTAGCCCTATTGGCTTTGATGATTTGCTCGATGTTCACGAAGAAGTCTCGAGTTTAGGGGCTGATTGGGTTACCCGCATCCCACCCGATATTTTGGCTAAAGTCAAACGAGACCTTGAAACCTCGTCAGCACCGCCTACTAAGGGTAAAGAGACCCCCACGCCCTATTCGCCGTTGCTCCCCAAGGCTCTCGAACAACTCCCACCGCTCATTCAGCCTAACGCCGACAGCTAGCCGTTAGAACAAGCTATTTTGGCTTCGCTGTTAAGCGACGTGTGCAATTTTTGCTGAGCTGGTAAGGTCAATAAAGCAGGAGCTGTTTTACCTGTTTCACCCACAGGGTGTAAGGCTAGGCTTAGCCCTGTGTTTTGGTAAAGTGCGCTGGGTTGCGCTAAGCGTAACCACGGCGAACTCACGTGTTGATGAGCTAAATAGCCCAATAGGCAGGCTTCGTGTTGGTTAGTTTCGGTGGGAGGCCGATGGTTGTCTGGCATCGTCAAGCAGCTTTCTGTGCAACAGGGCTAGGGTTGGTTTGTCGTTGGCTCTCTCTAATAAACGTACAAGTCAAAGGTTGTCTCTCTCTATAAATCAGTATGGCAGGGTGCGCCCCCACTTGCTATTCATACAGAGGCTAGGCTTCAATCGCCCTTACCTAACACAAGGGTTTACACCTACCTGCTTCAACCAAGGCACCACGGCTCATTGCCCTAGCTACGCTTAAGTGTTACACTATGGGCGTTGCATTGGTGGTGTCAGGCAGCCCCCTTGTGTGGCTAGCCCCCCGAGGATACGAATGATTCGCTTTGTCAATGTGTCAAAACGCTACGGCGGGGTAGATGCCCTTAGAGATGTCAACTTTAACATTGAGATGGGCGAGTTTGTCTTTTTGGTGGGTGCCAGCGGCGCAGGCAAGTCTACCATCATGAAGCTTATCTACCGTGAAGAATTGGCCACAGCAGGCACCGTTTACCTTAGCCATAAAGATGTGGCAGGCTTTAAATCGCACCAAGTGCCTAAATTACGCAGGCGCATGGGCATCGTCTTTCAAGATTTTAAACTGCTGCCAGGTCAATCAGCTTACGACAACGTAGCTTACGTACTCAGGGCTTTGGGCGTACCCCCTGCCGACGTGCGTAAACGCACCCTAGGCGCACTCAAAGTGGTAGGCTTGGTGGATAAAGTAGATGCCACCCCCGAAGAACTCTCTGGCGGAGAACAGCAACGGGTGGGTATTGCTCGGGCTATTGTCAACGGCCCCTCGCTGGTGGTGGCCGACGAACCCACGGGTAACCTTGACCCCCAAAACAGCATGGATATTATGAACCTACTGGAGCAAATTAACCAACGAGGCACCACGGTGCTGGTCTCTACCCACAACTGGGGCTTGGTTAACCAAATGAACAAACGCATCATCGCCATGGACAAAGGCGAACTGGTCAGCGACATTAGCGAAGGTGGCCGCTTAGACGAAGGGGGCATGTTGGGCTAATGGCTAATCTGCTTGAATCACTCTCCACTGAGATACGCATCCTTAACCGCATTGGCTGGGAAACCATCGGTGGGCTACGCCGCACAGGCTGGATGAACGTGGTCATCGTCATCACCATGGCTTCTATCCTCTCTATTTTTGGCACGCTGGCCTTGGCTGCCTTAAATAGCCACGCCTTTCTCAAAAACTTAGGTGCCAACGTGCAGGTGTCTGTTTACTTGGATGCTCAAGCCACGCCCAGCATGGTGCGTAACAGGCTCGAAGGCTTGGGCGATATCCGTAGCATTGAGCTGGTCACCCGCCAAGAAGCGTGGCAGCAAATGAAAACCACCTACGCCGATATCCCCGATATTGAAAACCCCTTGCCCAACACCTTCCACCTCACCCTTAACAACCCCGAAACCATCGACACCGCCGTGGAGCGCATCCGCAACGTACCTGGGGTTGAAGCCGTCAATTATCCCTACTCTATCACCACCCGCATTAAGCAAATTACCCAAGCCGTGGCCACCTTAGGCATTGTGTTTACGGGCTTTTTGGGGCTGCTTACCATGTTTATCATCAGCAACACCCTTAGCCTGCTCATACAAGCCCGTGGCAGCGAAATTGAGATTTTACGCATGATGGGCGTAGGCAACTGGTATATTCGCCTCCCCTTCCTTATCCAAGGTATGACGTATGGCTTGCTCTCGGGCGTACTGGCCTACCTACCCATCGCCGCCATGAACGAGACACTGGCACAGGCCTTCGTCTTTTTTCAACTCGCCCCCGACCCCTTCGTCATTACCCTTGTGATGACTTTAGTGTTGCTGCTAGGTGTCGCTGTAGGTGGTTCAGGTGCGCTCATGTCCATGAATAAATACCTCAAAATCTAGTGTATACATTGGGGTTGCTTCATAGGTTACACTCCCCTACGTCTGCTTTGCAGTGGCAACTGTTAGGCCAACACCTTAGCCTCACCCTAAATGATGCCTGCTGCCCCACCTGCCAAGCACCTTACCCTCGAGGCACTCAGTTTTGTAAGCCTTGCTTAACGGCAAAAGGTTGGCAACCAGCCCCTTACCTACCCAAACTACGCCACCCCTTACCCTGCCCCACCCTAGCCCTTTACCCTTGGGGAGCCACCTTTAAGCGTACCCTGTACACCAGCAAATTTGGCGACCCGTGGGCAAAACGGCAAGCCTTAGCCACCTTGCAACAAGCCTTGGCGTGGGGGCTGGCTTCTGTACCGTGGCAACCTACCCTCCCTTCTGGCCGAGTGGCTTGGGTGATGTTGCCGTCGTCGCAATGGTGGTTGGGTAAGCCTGCTTTGCACAGAGGCTTGCAATGGGCGGGGGCAACATGGTGCCAACAGCACCCCCAAGCTCTAGCCGAGGTATTGGTAGCCACTTTGGGCGGACTCACCTGGCAACAGTCCCCTTTGCAACTAGGCGATAGGGTAGCCCAACACTCGCAAAGTGGCCTACAACAACGCCACGCCAGTATGGCAGGCCAACTCCACTGGCAAGGGGCTACCGTGCAGCTTACCCAACACGGCATTACCCACCTGTGGCTGATAGACGATTTAGCCACCACAGGAGCCACCCTTAGCGAAGGCTACCGAGCCTTAGCCCAAGCTGGCTTCACCAAGGCCTTCACCGTCAACGCTCTGGTATTGAGTGCAACAGCACTAACTTAAAAAAGCCTAGCCAACTTTCTCTAGGCTAATACGGTAGCCTGTAATGCCCGCCTGTTGTATCTGCTCATCAAGTAAGCACCTTAACGCTACCGAGACGGGCATCTCAAGGGCGGTACACAGCCGTATGGCCTGCTCAATACTGGGAAGCTTCCGTCCATTTTCATAATCGCTCAATTGTTGTTTGCTGATGCCAACACGTTTGGCCACCACGGCTTGCGTCCACTCCTCGCATTGTCGCCAAGACTTTATCGCTTTGCCAAAGGTGAGGGGGTCGCCACGTAGCACGCTATCTTGCGGGGCAATAGGGTTGCCGTGGCCATCGGTGATGCTCTGTTGAGAAGGGGTGAAACTGTAGATTTCAGCAACATCATCGGGGTTAATAGTCATGGGGTGTCACCTTCGCAAGCCCTACTCAGAGGCGTTAGCCTTGTTCATGCGGTAGTGTTGCCGCTTGGCCGAAAGCACATCGGCCACGGTTTTAATACGCTGCACCAACACCTCAAGTTGATCTAAACTCGCCACTTCCACCTGTACCTCAATCAAGGCAAGGTTGGGCTGGTCAGCCATGGGTCGGCTTTTGGCTGTCACCACGTTCACGTTAAGCGCACTAATCTCAATCAACACGTCTTTAAGCACACCAATTCTATCCAGCACCTGCACCTCAAGGGTAACCATGTGCTTGCGCTTTTGCATCTTCACGGGCCCGTCCCACGTCAGGCGCATCACACGGTCAGGGTTGGCATTCACGGTGTTGCTACACCCCTCTTGATGCACCATGACCCCTCGGCTACGGGTAACGATGCCCACAATGGCATCTCCTGGCACGGGCATACAACACCGAGCAATGTGGTACACCAACCCCTTCAGTGAGGTCACCTGCCCCTCCGTCTCGGGCTTAGTGGGTGTGGTTGCCCCCAAATTAGGACGGCTTAACGGCGCATACGGCGGATGAGCGGGTTGAGCTTCTGCGGCGGTGCCAGCTTCAGCAGCGGTAGGCACAGGGTCGGTCAGGCGTTTCAGGTTGCTCAACACCTTACTCATAGATTGTTCGCCGTAGCCAAGGGCGGCAAACAAGTCAGCCTCGCTGTGGTAGTTTTTCTCTTTGGCCACCGTCAGTAGGTGACCTTCCTTCAGATATTTGTCCACCTTGGCACGGGTCAGCTCAGCTTCAAGCAAGGCCTTACCCTGTTGCTCATGCTGGGTGCGATAGTGGCGTTTATACCACTGCCTAATGCGGCTTTTAGCGTGTTGGGTCTTAACAAAGTTCACCCAATCCATACGAGGCGTAGCTTTTTTGTTGGTGATAATCTCAACAATGTCACCGTTTTTAAGCTCGGTGTCCAGCTGCACCATGCGCTCGTTGACGATGGCTCCACCACAGGTATAGCCAACCTCGGTATGCACCCTAAAGGCCAAATCCACGGGGGTGGAGCCTTTGGGCAAGTTAATCACCTCACCCTTAGGGGTAAACACAAATACTTGGTCGGGGAAGAAGTCCAGCTTGACGCTCTCAACAAAATCTCGAGCATCGCCCGATTCGTTTTGCATGTCGGCCATTTGGCGCAACCATGACAACTTTTTATCCTCTTGCGTCAGCTTGGCAGCCACACTGCCCCCCGCCTCTTTGTACTTAAAGTGAGCAGCAATACCGTATTCGGCAATGTCGTGCATGTGCGCCGTGCGTATTTGCACCTCCAACGGGCGACCAGCGGGGCCAAATACCGTGGTATGTAGCGACTGGTAAAAGTTGCTCTTGGGCATGGCGATGTAGTCTTTAAAGCGGCCAGGCACGGGCGTATAGGCGTTATGCACCACACCAAGGGCCTCGTAGCATTCCTTCTCAGTATTGACCACAATACGTAGCGCACTAATGTCAAAAATGCCGTCCAACTCTTTTTGTTGGCGAGTCATTTTTTTGTAGATGCTGTAATAGTTTTTCACCCGTCCGTATATACGATGCTCCAGCCCCAGCTCCGTAAGGTGGTTACCCAATTTCTCACGCACTTGGCCAATAATGGTCTCACGTTGGGCTTGCGTGGTGGCTAAAGCGTCGCCAATGCGCTGGTAAGCGTCGGGGTACAGGTATTTTAGCGAGAGGTCTTCAAGCTCTGCCCGTACGTTACCAATACCCATGCGGTTGGCCAGCGGAGCAAAAATATCAAGGGTTTCTTTAGCAATTTTCGCCTGCTTTTCGGGCGAGAGGTGGCCAAGGGTACGCATGTTGTGCAGCCTGTCGGCCAGTTTTAGCGTGACCACTCGCACATCTTGCGCCATGGCCAAAAACATGTTTCTAAAGTTTTCGGCGTTTTGCTCTTCTTTGCTTCTAAAGCGATATTGGCCTAGTTTGGTCACGCCTCGCACCAAAAACAGCACTTCGTCGCCAAAGGCTTGTTTTAGCTGCTTTTCGGTCACGTCGCAATCTTCAAGCACATCATGCAGCAAGGCGGCTTGCACGGTAGCTAAATCCACGTTCATACTCGCCAGTAGTTGCGCCACTTCTACAGGGTGGGTAATGTAGTTTTCGCCGTTTTGGCGGGTTTGCCCTTGGTGCGCCTGCCGAGCAAACTCGTAGGTGCGCTCAATCAACGCCAAAGCCTCAGCAGAGCGTTGCTGCTGGGCCAACAAGGCCAGTAGTTCGGCAATGAGCGTCTCTTCACGCAAAGGGTGCGTCATAGGCAAGTCATCGCCCTTAGGGGTAGGCGTAGGGTTGGGTTGCTCACTGGCTACGGCGTTGGCTTTCATGTAAAACAATGCTGGCTAAAAAGGTGGATAACCGATTTACTTAGTTTACACCACTTTTCAGCCCTCTGCCAGTAGAGGGGCGAAAAACCCTAGCGCAAGTGTACACACCTGTTAACCTTGGCTTTAGGGGATATCTTATCGCCCCCTTATTTTGACTTGCGGTTGTGTTAGTTGGCTGGTGTCGGGTCTCGGCCCGACAGCCGAGTTAGGGGGCTTGTGGAAGCCCCCTAACAACCCCACCACACAAGGGGTTGCACCCCTTGTGAATCCCGCCACACAGTCTCCCTTATTTTGGCGTGTTCTTGGGTTGCGTTATCGGGTTACACAAATTCCACGCCCTGACAGAGTTGTTTTAAAAGAGAACAAACCATTCCCTCAAGTCCCCTCCAAAAACCAGCTCGGCAAAAACGAATCGAGCCGCAGGCGAGTCTGAGTGCCGAGCGGAAGGAGGGGGCTTCGCCATTGGGGGTAAGCAGTAGGGGGCAAAGCCCCCTCTGTGGGGGAGCGCGAGGGGAGACCACCCCTCGCATCAGTAAACTCAGACTATCAGCCCCAGCCCCCTCCAAAAACCACCCCTCGCATCAGCCAAAACAAACCAAACCCTCGGTTTTCGGTGGAGTTCGTACCCTGGTCAAAATAACTTATAAAACAAGTAACGCAACACTGTAAGGCTTTCTTTTGAATATAGCAATAATATATATAAGTGACTCTTTATTACCTTAACCCATCTCATAAAGCCTCACCATGGCCAACCCCCATAGGTCACCCCACCATGATGCTACAACTGACAGGCCCCACCTCGCTTAACCCCAGCCTCATTAGCCAACTCAACCAAAGTAACCCCTTGGCGCAACCCAACGCCCAAGCCGCCATGCCCCAAATTGCCCTGTTTGACAAAGCTGGCCAAACCATCTCAGATTCCTTCTTTGCCAATAGCGACTTCTTTGGAGCCAAGGGCTTCCAAAACAACGTCACCCCCGCCGCCCTAGGCATGGCACCTTTGGCGCAAGGCTCCCCGCTTGATCAATTGGTGAGCGGTAACCCCATCCCACGCTTTGCCTCGCCCAACACCATTGCAGGGGCTACGTTTGATGCGTTTAACGCCATTAACAACTTACAATTTGGTACAGGCTTTAACGTGAGCTTTGACACCTCATCCGCCTTCCCCTTTGTACCAGCAGGGCCACAAAGCATGGGCAACCTCAGTGCGTTACAGGCTTTGGCCATACCCAGCTTAGCCCCCATTAACATCAACAACCCCGTGGGGCAGGCCACGGCCATTCCGTTTGCGGTACCAGCAGGGGTACCCGCCAGTTTTACCGTTTTACGAGAAGACCCCAACCCCGCCAATACACTCAGCAACGCTGGCCTAGGAGCCACCGCCCTGTTTGACCAACTCAACCCGTCGCTAGGCTTTGTACCTGTTACCTCTTTTGGGGTGAATGGGGTTGGCTCGCCCATAGCCCAAGGCCTGTTACCTGGGCAAGTCCCCCTACAGGGTGGGCAACAAGTGGCTGTGGCTAACCCTTTTATCCAAGGTGCAACAGGGGCGATACAAGTCCCCCTCTCGCCCAACCTCATTTCGCCACAGTTTCTCAACGGGCAGCCCAACCAAGCGGTTAACTTATTCCCCCTAGGCGGCGTGCCACAGGTCAACCCCTTCCCCTTTGGAGCCAACCCCACGGCCACCACGGTACTGGCCAGCACCACCAACTTTATAGACCAACTCCTCTTTAGGCCCACCACCTTTGTACCTGGCCAAGGAGCCACAGTGGTGGCCAATCCCTTTGGCGGCGTGACCCTACTCGACCCTAACGACCCCATGTCAGCAGGCACGAGCCTCTTTTACCCCACGGGCTTTAACCCCATCTTGGCCACGGGCGTACCGCTTTCGGCTAACTTTGACCCAACCTTCGGTTTTGCCATTCAGGCTTAGGGTGCTACCACCTATTACACATTAGCGTAGTTCTCATTGTACCGTTCAACAATGCTTTCCATTTCTTGCAGTCCGAATTTTTTAACCATGGCGAGGCTTCCACTTACTTGTCCCTCGGTCATTGTACCATTAGCCAAGCCTTTTTCTAATGTTTGATAGTAAAGCCCAGGTAAGCTATCAACAGCGATATAGCCTTGGCTGACATCAAAGGCTTTCTCAAAGTCATTAACATTAACCACTGTCGTGGTTTCGTTTTCAGGTAACGCTGTTTGTTGGTTGTACACCTCATCAACTAGCGCAGGGGGAACTTGACCAGCTTCCAGCTCTGCTTCAATCGTTAGCTCGTTGTGTTCAGTGGTTGTGGTTTCGCCAACTTGTTCAGTACTTTGTTCATCCATTTCAAACATATAGCGGTCGCCACCATTGGCACCACCGTCTGTAAATAACACCTCGCCAGCATTTACAGTACTTTCAAAGGTATCACCAGTGTTAACGTCAATGCCTTCAGTTGTTGTGCGGGTTAAACTCACATCGGCAGGGTTATCGCCAACCACAACGCTAGTTTTACTTAGGCTACTGTTTTGAGTGGCCACTGTGCTGCCATCAAGGGTTAAGCGATTATGATTTTTCGTGCTGCCGTTAGTCTTATCACTATAAAAAATAACCGTATCACTACTGGGTAGAGAGACCATAGTACACACCTGTATTCATTTTGCTAAGCTATACACACACTCTTAGTATTGCATAAATATATATAAACAATTTACTATTGTAACTATTTATAACTATAGGACTTACGCAGAGGGTGCTAGATTGAGTCAATAATGAGGAAAGGTGATATAATATGTAATTATTTTATATGTAATAAATGGCGAACATCGTTATCAACTTGACAAAATTAGTGGCCAAGATAGTGCCGTCTGCGTAAGTCCTGACTAGCTTCATCTATAACTTTAGGGTGAGGTAGGCGCAACCTGCCCCTTACCTACCACAATCACGGTATGCGTCTTTTTTACAGGGCGTAATTGCCGCACCCTAATGCTTTGCCCTTCGTGGCCATCTTCTAAGGCAGTCACTTTTAGCCCCACGCTCAGCCCTGGCCTTGGGGTAAGCGTCAGCGTCACCTCTTGCCCACGGCGTACCCACGGGAGGGGTTTCAGTTTACGGTCATCCAGCGCACTGCCTTTGGGTAAGTTCAGCACCGCCAGCCACGCATCAACAGGGAGTGGTTGGTCAGCGGCAAACAGGTGCGCCGCTTGGTGATCCATCGCTCGGGTTTCGGCCTTAACATGCGAGGGCTGCAACGCCTGCCCCGCCTCAAGTGCCTGCTTCACCACCCACACAGGGCGTTGCCACGTCACATCCACAGGCAGCCCCAATTGCCGATGCTGCCCTTGGCCGCTCACCAAACTGAGCCTTACAATCCCCTTAGGGCTAAACTGCTGAGGGTGATTCAAATACTCGGCATGGGTCAGCGTAGCTTGCTCAAGCCAAGGCTGTAAGGGTTGGTTAAGGGTTGTGGTCAGCTGCCCACAGGGAGCCATCCCCTTGTAAGCTTGGCAAACCGCTTGCTGGCAAGCCGCTTCTATCTGTTGTTGGGTTACGGCTTGCGCTTGGGGGAGGCATCCCACCAGCAGGCTAGCTAGCAGTAAACCCTTAAACCACATTGTTCACCATTTGTAGCACTTCATCGCCAGCCTTCATTACCTTGCTATTGGCTTCAAAAGCACGTTGGGCGGTAATCAAGTTAATCAACTCTTCTACAATCTGTACGTTAGAGTTTTCAAGGTAGCCTTGGTTAATGGTGGTTCGGGCAAAGTCGCCTTGGCCAGCCGTGCCTTCAATGGCTTGGCCACTGGCAGGCGTGGCAGCGTACAAGTTGCGTCCCATGGCCTCTAGCCCAGCGGGGTTGGCAAATTTAACCAGTTGCAGTTGGCCTACCTGTTGCAAATCAACACTGCCAGCGGTACGCACATTCACCATACCGTTTTGCGAGATAACAATCTCGGTAGCGTCTTGCGGAATGGTAATGTTGGGCAGAATCAAGTTGCCGTCACTGGTCACCATTTGGCCAGCGGCATCACGCTTAAAGGTACCGTCACGAGTAAAAGCAATTTCGCCACTGTCTTGCTGAATTTGAAAAAACCCATCGCCCGCAATGCTTACATCCAGCGGGTTGCCTGTTTGTATCATGCTACCAGGCAAGAAGATTTTTTGTGTCGCCGCAATTTTAGCACCCAAACCCACCTGCACACCCGTGGGGTCGGTGGTGCCTTGGTCGCTTAGCGCACCTGCCGCTTGCATGGTTTGGCTCATCACGTCTTGGAATTCTGCCCGCACCCGCTTGTAGGCTGTAGTGTTGACGTTGGAGACGTTGTTGGCAATAACATCAATGTTAAACTGTTGCGTATTTGCGCCCGAAGCCGCCGTGTATAAAGCACGAAGCATACGTGGTACCCTACTCTCTCTATCATGCGGGGTGATGCTGTTTTGAAGATGAAGCTCTAACTCTCTGGCCTGAAACGCCCCTAAAGATGAGCCGCTGGCCAATGCGGTGGGGTGTACTGTTACAATAGCCTGTCTCCTGTGGTGGTTACGTCGGCTAAAGGGTGGATTCTTATATTAAGCCTTCGTTGCTTTTGGGGTGAGTTCGCTCCGTCGCTTTAGCCTGTGTTGGTGTTAGTTGGCTGGTTGTCGGGCCGAGACCCGACAACCAGCCATACAACACCCAAACCAGCCCTCGCATCAGCCAAAACATACCAAAATTGACCCCAAAAACCCCAAAATCGTAAATTTCCTTCGCTATGCTTTTAAAAGTAATAGCGTTATAATGGGAATATGACCCTCACCCTAGCCCTCTCCCAGAGGGAGAGGGAATGAAGAAGTTAGAGTTTGTATGCCAAAACGCCTCCTCCACCACTACCTACCACCTTCGGCTGTCGCCCCTCAAGACCGACACCCCGAACTAGCACCCTTGGCCAGCCAAGCCAAAGAGCTTGACTCGTTGGACTACACCCTCTCCGTCATCGACGGCAACTTACGAGCCGCTTGTGAGTTAGATGGCGAACTTCTCAAACTCAACCACAACGTCATGGACTTACTCAACTACGCCACCGAAGTCCTCCGAGAAGGCCTCCACAGCCCCAACGAAGAAACACGCCTCAAAACGGCCATGCACATCACCAGTCGCTTTAACCTCAAAACTGTCCACGCCAGTGTGGAAAAAACTAAGCAAGTGCAAATCGCCCTCCGTAAAGAGATGGTAGAACGCAAAGAGCAAGCCCTCGCCAAACTGGCCACCCCACAAAATCCGAAAACCATCCTGCCCGCACCGCTCACCCCCGAACAAGCGGCCAATCCTCCCCGTCACCCCAGCCGACTCGAAGACTTTTCACCCCTCGCTAAGCCTCTGTTGCAAATGCTGCCATCGGTCATTCAGCACAACGTGTATAACGATAAGATACCTATGCCCGACTTGCAAACCTTGCAACAGCACTGGCATACGTGGGGCTATACCACCTTTAGGTATGATGCTGATTACCGTGGTGAGATTCGCAAAAACGGCAAAAAACTCGGCGCACTTTACCGCACCACACGCCACAACGAAACCCGCTACGTTCTCAAACTTCCCGCCTCCCACCCTCTCCCCTCGGGAGAGGGCAGGGTGAGGGACAGCCAGAAAACGCCGATAAATGCCCGTCCCTCACCCGCTGCTCCCGCAGCGGCCTCTCCCGAGGGGAGAGGCGAT